>CALMRE010000140.1 GCA_937871295.1 uncultured bacterium
TACCCACGCCGCTTTCACCGCTGAACAGGATGATGGGATGACCGCCGAAGAGTTCGGGCTTCTGTATCCACCCTTCGACCTTCTCGAACAGCGGAGCAAGGGAGCCTTTGTAGAACGACTCGGCGAGCCGTTCGCGCACCACCGTCACGGTGACCGGGTGCTTGCCGGCGATGAGGAAACGGTATTTTCCCTCCTGCAGTTCGCCGTTCTCGACCCGCATGCCGTTGACCCATGTGCCGTTCTTCCCTTTATTCCAGAAGTAGATGCCGGAACTTTTCATGACCAGCAGGAGATGCTCCGAACTGACATCGGGCTGCTGTAGCGTGATATCGGCCTTTTTGCGGCCTACGAGCACCTCGCGGCCATCACGAAAAGTGAAATTCTTCGTGAGGCCGTCGGCTTCGACAAGCAGGCTCTTGTAGGCGGTTCGTTCGGTATCGACGACGATCGTCTGCCCCTGCTCGGCGCGGCCGCCGGCCGCCTGCGCGACGCCAAGATGCGAGAACTGGGAGAAAGAGAAGGAGAAATCGCGTATCGAGACCACGTCGCTGGCCGAGAACGGGTCGCCCGGCTTCACCTCTTTGCCGTTGACCGAGAAACCGCTGGTGGAGGGGTACAGGACCCAGAGGTACTGGCGCGTCTTGAAGTCGAACTCGCGGCGCAGCGACAACTCGTGACCGTGCATATCGGGCGGGAACAGAATGTCGCCCTCCTCTCCGCCGATGACGATCTTCTTTTTTGCGCTGTTGACATAAAAAGAGAATATGTGTTTATTGTCGCGGTACAACAACAGATACATGCGGTTCCTTCCGTCCTCACTCTCGGCGGCATCCTACCGAAGAGCGCCGGTGAAAGCAAATTTTCAGAAGAAGGAAAAGAGCGGCCGTTCAGAGTTTCCCGTCGACCACGGCGATGACCGTGTCGGCGCCGCTTTCGGCCGCGGCGAGCAGGTCCTTCATCCGCGCCAGCGTTTCGCCCTTGAAGGTATCGGTATCGGCGAAATTCTTGAGGTTGATGCGGACATTGAGCGCCGCGGCATGGGCCGCCGCTTTGACGAGATGCGCGCCGACACCGGCGTCGGAGGCGGCATTCACATTCCCGTTCTCGGCCACCGTCTTGAGGAGCCCGCACAGCGCGCCGCTCCGCTCCAAGCACTTGAGCGGCACCAGCGTGCCGTACTTCAGCGCCTCGTACTCCTCGGCCGCCGCCCGTTTCTTCTCCTCATCGCTCCCCTCTTTCTCCGCCTTCTTCTTCACGCTCATCGCCGCCATCATCCGGTTGAAGGCGAGCGTATCCTCATCGATGAGCATGAGCAGTTCCGCTTTGCGGGTCTGGGCCTCCTTGGCGGTATCATTCATAAGTGCGTTGTGCTGGGTGTAGCCCTTCTTGCCGTGGGTCAGGTTGGCCACCATCGACGCGAGAGAGGCCGCCATCGCACCGCAGAGCGCCGCGACACTACCGCCGCCCGGCGCCGGGGCGTCGCTGGCGAGCAGATCGCAGAAACCGGAAACGGTCAGGTCGACGAGCCCTTTCTGCTCGCGGATGAGATATTCGATCACCTTTTCTTGCGGCTTGAACGACGCGACATCGGACAGTCCGAGCGACTGGGCCGCTATCTTGATGAGCTCCTCATCCGACTGGCCGGCGCAACCCCCCTGTTTTTCAAGGTAGTGGATGCCCGCCTCGATGAGCGCCTGCTTGGGTACTACGCCGACGATCTCACTGCCGGTGACCCGCAGTCCGGCATCGCGAGCCCGCTCCGAGAGTTCGTCGAAGACCTGATGCATCGAGGTCACTTTATAGTTCGTCAGGTTGATCGATATCTGCGCCCGCTTGTAGTCGTCGACATACCAGCCGATCGCCTTGCACGACTTGAACTTGCCGGGCACCATGACCTTCTCGCCCTTGTCGTCCTTGATGAGCTTGCCATCCTTGTCTTTCTTGGGATAGCCCTGTTCGCGGATGAGAAGCGCGAGGTCATTCGCCTTCTTTTTATCGACGGTATTAAGGTTCACATTGTAGGCGATGAGAAATTCGCGGGCGCTGACCGCCGTCGCACCTTTGGTCGGGCGGAACGCGGCGGGACCGGCGTCGGGTTTCCAATGCGGATCTTTGAGCCGCGCCTCGAGCCCTTCGTATTCCCCTTCGCGGACCTTGGCGAGGTTCTTCCGCTCCGGAGAAGTGGCGGCATACTCGTAGAAATAGACCGGGTAGTCGAGCTCTTCGCCCAGCTTCTTTCCCAGCCGGTGCGCTATCTCGACACATTCCTCCATTGTAACGCCGCTGACCGGGATGACCGGGCAGACATCGCAGGCGCCGAAACGGGGATGGGCCCCTTTGTGTTTGCGCATATCGATGAGTTCATGCGCCTTCTTTATCGCGTTGAAGGCCGCTTCGATGACCGGTTCGGGATCGCCTACCATCGTGACGACGGTCCGATTGGTGTCCCAGCCCGGATCGACATCGAGGAGTCTCACCCCTTTCACTTTCTTTATCTCGGCGATGATCTGATCGATCACCGCGCGGTCGCGTCCTTCGCTGAAATTGGGCACACATTCGATTATGCGAACCATGAGAACCTCCTTTTTACATCCTGTCTGAAAAAACACTTGACCGAAGAAAAGTAGGGAACGGTTACGATAAAGTCAAGAAAACAAAGAGGTGGGGGCAATATCCGGTTACGGAGTCTCTGCTTCGGGTTCTTGAGGTTCATCCGGTTCTTCGGGAGGACAACACGCATAGCCGGGGTAGAGCGCCTCTATCAAACCGGCGGACCCTTCCCACGTATGGCAATCGACAAGCGCTCCGTCAACTCCCGGGAAACAACCGCCCGTAAGATGTTCGGTCGGGAAAGCACAGTGTAACATCTGCGTATCGTATATATCCTTGTCGCGGTCATAGCGCGCCTGCTCTTTCTGCGCATCGGTCATGGTCGAATCATTGTCTATTTCTTCGTCGGTCGGCCAATCGGGATCGACCGGATAGACTATGCGAGACATAGCGGAAATGGCATAAACCGGCACCAGATTAAAGCGCAGTTTATTCGTGCGAATGACATCGCCGCCGCCCAGTTTGACCCCTTCGGCCTGCACGGTAACGATGATGGGATAGGTGCGCCAATCGAAGGTCGCCTGCGCACTGGCGAAGAGACTGAATATCTGTTGCAGGTTCGTGAACTGTTCATTGGTGAACAGCTCCACCGAGCCGGCCGCTTTACCCCCTTCGGGATCCACCACCGCTTGAGAAAGAACCTCCCTACGGCGCCAAGCGTCGCCGTCAACGCCGGGGACGCCCGGAAGTTCGTAGGAAAGGATTATTTTCTTAAGTTGCCAGCGGTTCGCCTCTTGTGAGTCTATCGTCCCTTCCGGCGCTCCCTGTCCCGACGCCGCCGATGCCGCCATATAGTTCACCAACTTATAAACAAGCGGATAGGAGGCGGAGAAATAGACATCCACATATCCTTTGTCGTACCAGTATTTCGAGTCAAGTTCTATTTTGCAATCATTTTCGTCGGTAACAGGAATGAATTTCTCGAGGACCACCGACTGTTCCTCATTGGCACAGGCGGCGACCATGATAGCGACCGCCACGCAAAGAAGAAAGATGCGTTTCATGGCTTTTTCTCCTTCCTTTCTCATGGTTATTCCTCCTCCGATTTAAGTAACGGCATGGAGGACTTCACCTTGTTCATGATGCGGGGGGTGATGAAGATCAGCAGTTCCGAACGCTCCACCCGCTCATCGACCTGCTTGAAAAGCCACCCCAATATCGGGATATCGCCCAGCAGAGGAACTTTTCTGACCGTTTTGCTGATCTTATTGGTGTACACACCGCCGATGACCACGGTGTCGCCGCTCTTGACCAATATCTCGGTCTGGGCCTCTTTCTTGAGTATGGCCGGCTCGCCAAGGTAGTTGGTGTTCGAGTAGTCGGCCTCCGATTTGTTGACGTTCAGTTTCATCAGAATGGAACCGTCGGAGGTGATGTGCGGTGTGGTCTTGAGGATAAGCGTCGCGTCGATGAACTTCGTGGTGACCTCGCCGCCGGTGCTTCTGGTGGTTATCGGGACGCTGACACCCTGTTGGATCATCGCTTCGCTGTTGTCGAGCGTCGCCACCTTAGGCGAACTGACGATCTTGATGCGGCCTTCCGACTCCATGACATTGAGCGTCAGGTTAAGATCGGCGACATTCCCGATGCTCCCGAACGAGAAGCCGACGGTCCCCGAATGATCGGCCGGGCCCGGAACGCTGACCGAGCCGCCGATCCCCAGATTGTAGGGGAACATGGCGCCGGTCGGATTGCCGTGGGCCGCATCGGCGGTGTAACCGGTCCCCCACTCCACGCCCAGACCGAGAGCCGATTGGGTGGTGGCTTCGATGATCTTCGCCTCGATGAGCACCTGCGGGGTCTGGGTATCGAGATAGGCAACGAGCTGTTCCACCTTGTCAAGGATCTCTTCGACATCCTTCACGATCAGGACATTGGTCCGCTCATCGGTGGTCACCGAACCGCGTTCCGAAAGGAGGTCTTTCACCTGCGGCATGAGTTTGCCCGCCATGGCGTAGTTGACCGCGATGAGGCGAACCTTGACCGGTTCAAGTTTCTGATCGGCCTTGATCTTGGCGAGCTCAGCCTCCTTCTCGCGCTGTATCGTCGAAAGCGTGGCAACGCGGATAATGCTCCCCAACCGCTCCTTGCCCAGCGACTTACTCTTGAGTATCACATCGAGCGCCTCGTCCCACGGTATGTTGATCAGACGGACCGTGATAGTGCCGCGGACATCGTCGCCGGCGATGATATTGAGTTTGCTGATCTCCGACATCAGGCGAAGCACATCGAGTATATCGACATCCTTGAAATCGAGACTGATCTTTTTCCCGCGGTAGACCTTGGAGCCTCCCGCCACATCGACCGCCGTGACCGTTTCCCGTTCCTCCTCCGCGCCGGTGACGGCGGTCCGCACCATGGCGGCGGAAGTATCGGCATAGCCGGCGACCTTTTCGGACACTATCGGGGGCGGCAGTTTGCGGGCGAATACGAATTCTGCGCCGCCCGCATCGTTCTTCATATCCATCGCGAACTCGCCCTTCTTGAGCGTAGCCACGATCTTGACATTACCCCCTTCGTTGAAGATCGCCACCTCCTTCACGGGACCGGCCAGCGAACCGGCATCTATCAACTGCTCCTTGTCCTTCGATATGAAAGAGTCCTTGACCAGTATCTCCACCTTGTCGGCGGCGACATTCTTTGTTATGTCAAGTAGCGCGGGGGAAGATATCTTGAGTATCTGCGGGTCCTCTCCGGCGAACACAAAACCTTCTATCTCGCTGCGTTTGATCGTCTTTTCCATCGTCGGATTCTTTTCCGAGGCCGGTTTTACCGCAGGAACGGCGGCCGTTTCCCTGCCCGCCGCTTTTTCTTTGAATTCCGCGAACAGGTTGGCGCGGTCGGCCGACGCGAAAACGACCTCGTTGCGACGAATATCCATGGTGAAGTAGGTCGGAAGCGAACGCTCCAGAACGATACGGAAGCCCGCCGGATGATTTGCGTAGCGGATGCCCTCCTGCTTCTGCATCTTGCCTCTTATCCCGATCAGATCGAAGACCAGACGATCGGGCTCGGTCAAGGTGAAGTAACGGACCGCCGCCGGCGTTTCGCTGGCGGAGATGAAAATGCCGCCGTCTGTCTCCTTGATCGCGATGGTCGCGTTCTTCGGCGCCGTATCCTCTTTGAGCGAAGTGATGGTCTCGATATCGCCGACCTTCAGCGAAAGGGTTTTCCCCGCACGCTCGACCGCGTAAGCGCCCCCCTCAAGGTCGAGCGATACCAACGATGCCTCTCGGGTGCCGGCGGCGCCGGCGACGATCTCGGCAAGCGTGCTGAGCGGGGCATCGACCGCACCCGGAACCAGCACCTTGACCAGACCGGCCCCCGGATAAAAAACGGCAGGACCGTCGGAGCGGCTCTCAAAGGATTCCGAGACACCGCCTTTCACGATGGTCAGGGCTCCGGCATCCTGTTTTGCCGTGGCGACAGCCGCCACCGACAACACCAAGGCGAGTAAAACCGTCATCGTCGCGCTTTTCATCGTCAGCTCCATTATTCCCGATCTTTATTCTTCATCATTATTCCTTTGTCGCCGCCGGAGCCGCCGGCCCCGTCCCGGCCTTTTCCGGCTCCTCCTCGGACTCGATATCCCTTATATCCTGTTCGTTCTCGCGGCCTTCGCTCAGCACCGTCTTGATAGGAAGTTCCAGATAAAGTTTGTTGAGTATCTTTCTGCCGAGCGGATCTTTATAGACCTCGACCACCTCTATTTTGTCCTGCAGGATGGTGCTCACCTTGCCCCAGTTCTTGCCGATGAAACTACCCCGCTTCACAATGATGCTCTGCCGGTCGGGCGTCACGATGATGGCGCGCGGCTCGGTGATGCCCCAGACGATCGCCGTCATGTTAAGATCGGAGATGTCGTATTTCTGGAGTTCGCTCACCGGTTCGCGATCCAGCTCGACCGCCTTCATGTCGCCGAAGTAACTCCGGAAGGGATCGCGCTTGCCGACCGCCGAGTAGATATACGTGGAGCGCTTCTTGATGATCTCGGTGATATCTTTCTCCACGCTGGTCTGCGGTATCGCCGTGCCGGTCTTGCTGACGCGGTCGTACTCGGCCTTATAGTCGAAGCGCTCTATCTCGTAGTCGCTTTCACAGGAGGATAAGAGAAAAAGCCCCGCAATGAGGACAAAGAAGACAAGGAGGCTTCTCATTTGCCACCTCCGCCCATTTCGGCCTGCGTAAGGAAACGGTAGGTCGTCGCCCGGAAGGAAACATCCAGTTTCGTCTTGTTGGGCTGGAACGCCGAGAAGGCGTCGGCCGAAGAGACCGATCCCTTCTTGTCGCGTTTGCGTTGTTCCTCTTTCGCCACGCTCTGCGGATCGGCGGTCAGTGAAATGTCGCTGATATTGACGATACGGGCGAACTTATTGACCGAGTCGAAGAAACTGAGCACCTCATGAAAACTGCCCTTCAGTTTGATGGATACCGGCACCGCCGCGATAAAGCCCTGCACGCTTTCGGACTGCGGCTCGAAATAGTAGACCTCCAGCCCGAATTTCTCGGCTTCTTCCGAGAGCTTCTTGAGGAGCGAGGGTATCTCTTTTTTATCGGGAAGGACCGTTATCGCATACTTAAGTTCACGGTCGAGGTGCTCCACCTCTTCCATGTATTGGCCACGGTCTCGCACCAACACGACCATTTTGGAGAATTCGGCCCGCTTCTGGCTGAACTGTTCGGCCATCTCCTCCATGCGCGACTGGTGCGGGAGAAAACTGGTGACGAAGTAGGCGATCACGATCCCCACCATGATCGCTCCGATCGCCCCCCACCGGTAAAGCGCCTTTTGTCTGCCAATAAGAACAAGCAGTTTGTTGAGAGTGATATCCTTCATAACGCCCTCGCCCGGGTTAAGGTTGTTTTGCCGGCTGGACCGCTGTCGGCGCCGGCGCCGGCGCCGGCTGAGCCGCGACATCGGTCGCCTGTTTACCGGTCAGCACCACCTCGCCCGTCATGTTGTAGGACAGGACCGGAACACTGTTGACCGCTGTGTTCCTCTGGACCCGCTGCAGATCGACCTTGGTGAAGAACATGGAGGACTCCAACTGCTTCATGAAGTTCGCCACCTCCTGATTCTCGAGCGTTTTGCCGTCTATCTGCATACGGGTACCGCTCAACCCCATCTTTTCTATCCATATCTTGGTGGAGGGAAGCTTGAGCGAAACCTCGTCAAGTACGCGCACCGGACCGATATTCGCCTCCTGCAGTTTGATGATCATGTTGATCTTCTCCTGCAGTTTTACCTTTTTTTCCTTCAATTCGTTGATCTTGCCGATGATCTGCTTCAAGTTGGCGATCTCGCGGTCGGCCTCGTCGAGCCGTTCTTTGCTCTCCCGCTCGCGCTCCGCAAGAACCTGACTGTTCGCAAAAATGATGGCGAGCAGGATCGCCAGCATGACCGCCGAGAATATCAGGAACACCCGTGCCGATGCGAGATGTTTTTCTTCGCCGGCCGGAAGAAGGTTTATCCGTATCATTCTTCGTCCAACCTCCGTAACGCTAACCCAAGGCTGATCGCAGCGATGTGGGCGTTCGACTCCATCTGCTCATGATCCATGACATTCGGCGGGACCACCAGCTCCTTGAAAGGATTCATCTTCTCCACCGGCAACTGCATGAGCGATTTGAGGGTCGTCACGAAAGTATGGCTGCGGGTCGTACCGCCGGTAATGAATATCTTCTGTATCTTGTCCTCGGCGTTGATGTTCGCGTAATAATCGAAAACGCGCTGGATGTCGCTCACCATATTCTTCGCGACATCGGCCACCACCTCTTCGACCTGATTGGGAAGGATCGAGTCGTCGCCCGTCTGTTCGCCCGATTTCAGGCTTTCGGCCTGCTGGAAAGAGACCTTGAGGCGACGGGTGATCTCCTCGGTTATGAAGTTACCGCCGTTGGGCACATCGCGGAAGAAACTGATGGCCCCCTTCGAAAGGACCACGACGTTCACCTTCGAGGCGCCGATATTGAGCAGGGCGACCGTATTTTCCAACTCCTCGGGGTAATTCAGTTCAAAGATGTTCGCGAGGGCCGAGGCATCTATCTCGACCGACATCGGGCGGACGCCGGCATTCTGGACCACCTGCATGAAATCGCCGACGAGATCCTGTCGCGCCGCGATAAGGATGGTCCGTTCCTTGTTGTCCTCGAACACGCCGGTACGTATCCCGTCGTAGTATATCTCGTTGATGTCGTGCGGGATGTGGGTCTCCATCTCGACCTTGAGCGCCTTTTTGAATTCGGCCGGCGGCACCTGCACCATACTGACGATACGGCTGATGATGCCGTGCCCGGCGATGCTGATGGCGCAGTATTTGTCGTTGAGCCGGTCCTTGGTCAGCAGGGTTTTGATCGCGTCGTTCATCTCGTACGTGTTCATGATGGAGCCGTCGACCACCGTGTTGGCCGGTATCGGGATGATGCCGAACCGTTTCAAGTGATACTTACGGCCGCTTTTCGCGACGCGGGCGGCCTTCAGGAGGAAGGAACCCATATCGAGTCCGAGCAGCTGTTTGTTGAAGAACATCATCGCCTCCCTGGATCACTCCTCTTCGTTGGAGAATACCTTCGACTTCTCGTCCAGCGAAAGCCCGAGCGCGATGAGTATCTTGCGCTTCGTCTCCATGCGGCACTTGCCGCCCCGCTCCACGCGATCGACCGTCAGCACCGAAACACCCGCCTTGCGGGCCAACTCAGACTTGCTGAGCAGGAGCTTTTCACGGTACTTCTTAAGACTGTTCTTTGACATCGACATCTCCATGGGAACGTTCCTCTTTCCACGCCGATGCTAGCACGCAGGCCTCTCAAAAGCAAGAAAATTTTACTTAACTTTATATCATTAGTGCATAACTATACTTAATTCATACAGGATTCATAGTCATTTCAATGCACAACGGTCTATAGTTATACCTATCTTTGCCAGTTTCTTCTCAATGTGCTCATACCCGCGGTCGATCTGCCGGATATTATTGATGCGGCTGCGCCCCTTCGCGGCAATGGCCGCGATAAGAAGGGCCATCCCGGCGCGGATATCGGGCGATTCCAGCGTCGTTCCGTACAACTGGGCCGGGCCGCTGACCACCACCCGATGAGGATCGCACAGGATGATCTGCGCCCCCATTTCAATGAGGCGATCAACGAAGAATAAACGACTCTCGAACATCTTCTCGAAGAAAAGCATCGTTCCCTCGGACTGGGAAGCGGCCACTATCGCGATCGACATGAGGTCGGAAGGGAAGGCGGGCCAGGGACCGTCATCTATCTTGGGAACGGCGTTGTGCATCTCCCTTTTCATGATCAGACGCTCGTGGGACGGCACGAAGATATCCTCGCCGCTCACCCGCGTCTCGATACCGAGCGTTGAAAAAGCATGGAGGACCTTCCTCAAGTGATGCGGCGCGGTGTCACGGATGGTGAGGGAACCGCCGGTCAGCGCGGCAAGGGCGATGAAACTGCCCGCTTCGATGTAGTCGGGACCGATGGCATGGTCGGTGCCCGAAAGCGTCGTCACCCCTTCTATCACGAGCCGGTTGGTCCCGATACCTTCTATCCGCGCCCCCATACCGTTAAGGAAACGGCATAAGCCCTGTACATGCGGCTCACAGGCGGCGTTATATATAGTGGAACGGCCCTTGGCGCGAACCGCCGCCATGACGATGTTCTCGGTCGCCGTGACGCTTGCCTCGTCAAGGTGAATGTCCGCGCCGATGAGTTCGGTCGCCGTGATACGATAGCCATCGGCATCGACGGTATACCCGGCGCCGAGACGGGAGAAGCCGAAAAAGTGCGAATCAACGCGGCGGCGACCGATGATATCGCCACCCGGCGGCGGCAGTACGACGGCGCCGAAACGGGCAAGGAGCGGCCCGGCAAAGAGTATCGAGGTCCTGATGCGGCTGCACAGAGCGCGGTCGAGCGGCTTGTCCGCGAGTCCCGCCGCAGAGAGAAAGAGGGTGTTGGGTGCGGCCCGCGTTATGGAAACTCCCATGTCCGACATGATATCGAGCATGACGCGCACATCGATTATGTCGGGCACATTGCGGAGCGTTACGGGGCCGTCGGACAGGAGCGCCGCCGCCAGCACCGGCAATGCTTCGTTCTTGTTGCCGGAGGGGGTCAGTTCCCCCCGCGTCGCCGCGCCGCCTTGTATGTTGAAATATTCCATCTAACGACCGTCCCGAGAGGTCAACAATGTGTCGAAATGATAGTAAGAACGGTAGGGAAGTCAATTTTAGCCGAAAAATTTGATTTTTTACTTTTTGCCACTAGAGTGAGGGCGGATTTTGGGGCCTATAGCTCAGTTGGTAGAGCCCCCGGCTCATAACCGGATGGTCGGAGGTTCGACTCCTCCTGGGCCCACCATTGTTGATGGAGGCGGGCGATCTGGCTTTTTCAAATAGAAGAGATACCGCGCGGTGTTCACGGCACTTGTTCCAAAAGACAAGTGCCTTTTTTTTTATCTTTCCCCTTGTCGGCTTCATGGTAATGGAATAAAGAGAAGGAGGCCAGCGTGCTCGAAGAACTCCAGAAATTGAAGAAACTCCAGAAATGCGATGCACTGATCTATCAGCGCGAGGATGAACTCGACACCCTGCCGGAGGAGAACGACTCGCTCGAACGGCGGATAAAGGAAATGGAGAACAAGATAACTGAACTCCGCAACGGCGTCTCCATTCAGGACGAGGAACGGAAAAAACGCGAGGACATCCTCAACCGCGGCGAGGACAAACTCAAGGGGATCACCGGCAAACAGTCGGCCATCCGCAACAAGGACGAATACAACGCGCTCCTTCGCGAGATAGACAACATCAAGCGCTTCAACAAGGAGATAGAGGAGGAGATCGCCGAGATCGGGCGCGAGGTCGACCTGAAATCGCAGGAACTCGGCCTTGTGGAACAGGACAATCTCAAGAAGATAGGTGAATTCAAGCATAAACTCGCCGACAACCTCAAACGGATGAAAACGCTCGAGAACGACATCGAGAAGATGTATGACGAACGCGATAAGGTCGCCGCCGCCATCCGTCCGGCGATATTGCGCAAATACGAGCGCATCCTTGAAAGTTCGAAGACCGGCAAGGCCATCGCCGAGGTCGATAACTATATCTGCCACGGCTGTAACATGACCCTTCCGCCGCAACTGTACAATAACGTCCTCAAGTCGGAACGGATCGAGACCTGCCCCAACTGCCAATGCATCCTATTGCCGGCAGAGAACCGCAAGAACGACAAAAAAGGACCGGTGATCCGCGAGGCGTCGGAACAGCCGGCCGAGGACGAGGAATAGTTCCCGTCCCATCCTGTTAGGGGAAAGTTGTACTACCGGCCGCCGGCGCAAGCTGGAGGAAAGTCCGGACTCCACAGAGCGGGAGGCTGGCTAACCGCCAGGAGAGGCGACTCTACGGAAAGTGCAACAGAAAGATACCGCCCGGCATGACCGGGCAAGGGTGAAATGGCGAGGTAAGAGCTCACCGGGGTCCTGGTGACAGGTCCCGCAGGCAAACCCCCTCCGGAGCAAGGTCAAATAGGGACGCTTCCGTTTCGGCGGAAAAGGGTGGCTCGCCCGAGGCGTCCGGGTTGACCGCACGAGGCGGCAGGCAACTGCCGTCCCAGATGAATGGCCGGTCTCGACAGAATCCGGCTTATGTGCAACTTTCCCCCCTGTTCAAAAACTTGAAAAAGCATTCCTTATATTGTAGGGTGTCTAAACCTTATCCAATTAGGAGGGGGAATGTATCGCAGAGTACTTCTGAAATTGAGCGGCGAGGCGTTGCTCGCGGCCGACGGCTCCCCCATCGACCCGCAATTCCTCGATTTCCTTGCCCGCGAGGTGGGCGCCATCACCCAGAAAGGGATACAGGTAGCGGTCGTGGTCGGCGGCGGCAATATCTTCCGCGGCCTGCAGGAATCGGCCCGGACCGGGATAGACCGCGCCACCGGCGACTATATGGGCATGCTCGCCACGGTGATAAATTCGCTCGCGCTGCAGGCGTCGTTCGAAAAGAACGGTCTGCCGACCCGCGTCCAGTCGGCGATAGAGATGAACAAGATCGCCGAACCTTATATCCGGCGGCGCGCCATCCGGCACCTCGAAAAAGGACGCATCGTGATCTTCGGCGCCGGGACCGGCAACCCCTTCTTCACCACCGACACGGCGGCGGCGCTCCGGGCGGTCGAGATCGGCGCCGATCTGCTCATCAAGGCGACCAAGGTCGACGGTCTGTACGACAAGGACCCGGCGAAGCATAAGGACGCCGCCTTCATCAAACGGACCTCGTTCCACGAGGCGATCGAGAAGGGCTACAAGGTGATGGACGCCTCGGCGCTCACCCTGTGCGCCGAGAATGCGCTGACCATCAAGATCGTCAACATCTACACCCCGGGGAATATCCTGAAGGCGATCCTTTCGGACCAAACCGGCAGTATGATAACGGCATGACCAGTTGAAGGGAGGATACCCATGTTCGAGCAGAGATCCTTTTTCGACCACCTGAAAGAGAAGTTCCAGAAGTCGATCGAGGCCTACCGGGGCGAACTCGCGGCATTCCGCACCGGCAAGGCGACGCCGGCCATCCTCGACGGAGTGACCATCAACTATTACGGCCAGAAGACCCCCCTCCATCAGGCGGCCTCCGTATCGAGTCCCGACGCCCGGATGCTCATCGTCCAGCCGTGGGACAAGACCCAGCTCAAGGAGATCGAGACCGCCATCCGCAATGCGAATCTCGGCCTCAACCCCATCAACGACGGCCACTTCATCAAGGTGCCGATCCCGTCGCTGACCGAGGAGCGCCGGAAAGATATCGTGAAGCAGATACATCAGTCGACCGAGAAGTTCCGCGTCAGTCAGCGCCACATCCGCCGCGAGGCGATAGACGAGATAAAAAAGGCGCAGAAGGACAAGGAGATCACCGAGGACGACGAGAAGAAGTTCTCGGAAACCGTCGAGAAGGAGCTGAAGAATTTCATGAAGACGCTCGATGAGATAGCGGCGAAGAAGGAAAAAGAGGTCATGGAGGTCTGAGGTGACGCCCGAACCGGTACTCGGCATAGATCTCGGCACGACCACCACCATCGTTTCGGTGGTGCGCGACGGCGTACCGGAGGTGATCCCGGTCGAGGACGGGACGCGTCTGCTCATCCCCTCGGTCGTCCATTTCGACGAGTCGGGCGTTCCCGTACTCATCGGCACCGAAGCCAAGAAACAGCGGATATTCCACCCCGCGCGCACCGTATCGTCCATCAAGCGGATCATCGGCCGCACCTTTTCGCATCCCGACACCGAAGTGGCGATCCTGCGCTTCCCCTTCAAGATCGCCGAGGGCAACAACGACTCCATCGTCGTGAGCCTCGGCGAAAAGAACTATTCGCCGCAGGAGGTCTCCTCCTTCGTGATAAAGAAGGCCATGGAGTACGCCGCCCGCCACCTCGGCGTCGCGGCGACCCGCGCCGTCATCACCGTTCCGGCGAACTTCAACGAGGCGCAGCGCCGCGCCACCCAGAACGCCGGCAAACTGGCCGGGCTCGATGTGCTCCGCATCGTCAATGAGCCGACCGCGGCGGCGCTCGCCTACGGCTTCGGCAGTACCGCCAACGAAAAGGTCGCGGTCTACGATCTGGGCGGCGGCACCTTCGATATGACCATCCTTGAGACGCGCAACCATGTGCTCGATGTCCTGTCGACGGGCGGCAATTCGTTCCTCGGCGGCGACGATATGGACAACGCGGTGCTCGAATACCTCGTCTACGATGTCGAGAAGAAGTTCGGTATCCGCGTGATGGACCACCCGGCACTTCTCAATACGCTGGCGACCCAGACCGAACAGATCAAGATCGCGCTGACCGAACGCGACCGCGTCAAGGTCATACTGCGCAATCTCATCCCCGGCCAAAAGACGGCGGTCGACTACTCGATAGACCTCTCCCGGGACCGTTTTGATCAGTTGATAGCGCCCGTCGTGCAGAAGACCTTCGAGATCTGCGACCGGACGCTCGAAGAGGCGCACCTGAAGGCCAAGGACATCAATGCGGTCATCCTCGTGGGCGGAGCCACCAAGGTGCCGCTGGTCGAACGGGAGGTCATCCGCTACTTCGGCAAAGAGCCGTGCGCCGGCATCAAGACCGAAACGGTCGTCTCGATGGGGGCGGCGATACTGGCCAACTCGTTCGATCAGACCTATCACGACGATTCGCCGGTCCTGCTCGATGTCACTCCGCTCGCGCTCGGCGTCGGCACCGTCGGCGACCATATCGAGGTCATCATCGACAAGAACGAGACGCTCCCGGTCGAACGGACCAACATCTTCACCAACGCCGTCGACAATCAGGAATCGGTCAAGGTGCGCATCTATCAGGGGGAGGGCAACAAGAAGAGCGAATCGCTCCTGATGGGCGAAATGACCCTTTCGCAACTGCGCAAGCTGCCGCGCGGCATGCTGCGCATCGAGGTCCGTTTCGAACTCGACACCAACGGCGTGCTGCATGTCAACGCCGTCGACAAGGAAACGAACCGGCGCCAGCATATCGAACTCAACATCCTCGGCCTCGGCATGGAGGATCAGGAACTTCGCATGATCATCGAAGAACTCGGCGCGGACGAACCGCAGGCCGGATAACCAACGGGAGAACGGATGACCGAATATGTACTCGGCATAGACCTCGGCACCTCGACGACGGCGGCGGCGCTGGTCATCGACGGTATCCCGCAGACGATACCCATCACCGGCGAGGACAGCCACATCATGCCGTCGGTGGTCTCGTTCCTCGACGGCGGCCGCAGTATCGTGGTCGGCACCGAAGCGAAGAGAAAACTGCCGCAGAACCCCGAGAACACCGTATACTCGGTCAAACGGCTCGTCGGCCGGAAGTTCTCCAACCGCGACACGAAGAAATACGCCAAGATGTTCCCCTACCGCATCGTCGAGGGACCGAATGATTCGGTGGTCATGCAGATATACGACCGCCAGTACTCGCCGCAGGACATTTCGGCGATGGTCCTCAGCAAGATAAAGGCGGCGGCCGAGGCTTTCGTCGGCTGTGAGATACAGAAGGCGGTCATCACCGTCCCGGCCAACTACAACGAACCGCAGCGGCGCGTCACGCAGAACGCCGGCAAGATGGCGGGGCTCGATGTCATCCGCATCATCAATGAACCGACCGCCGCGGCGCTCGCGTACGGGTTCGGCAACCGCTTCGACGAGAAGATCGTCGTCTACGATTTCGGCGGCGGCACCTTCGACATCACGATACTCGAGGTGCGCGACAACTTCTTCGAGGTTCTCTCCACCGAGGGCGACTCCTTCCTCGGCGGCGACGATATCGACAACGCGCTGGTCGATTATTTCATCGTCGACATCGAAACGACCCATCATGTCAAACTCGACTGCACCAACACGATCCGCACCATACTCATCTCCGAGGCGGAACGGATAAAGAAGGAACTCTCGACGGTCGACAGCATCGCGCTGACGATAAAGCACCTCATCCCCATGGCCAGCGGCGCCATGCTCGACTACAATATCCGGATCGACCGGACGCTGTTCGAACAGATCATCTCCCCCATCGTCGAGCGTTCGTTCGACTGCTGCCGCAGCGCGATCGAGAACGCCCACCTCAAGCCGGAGCAGATAGACGCCATCGTGCTCGTGGGCGGCACCACCAAGATCCCCTACATTCAGCGGAAGGTAAGCGAATTCTTCGGCAAGGACCCGTTCCTCGGCATCGAGACCGAACTGGTCATCGCGATGGGCGCGGCGATACTCGGCCACTCGCTCATAGAACAGCAGCATCAGGAGTCGCCGGTCCTGCTCGATGTGGTCCCCATGTCGCTGGGCGTCGGCACCGCGGGCGACTTCATCGAGATACTCATCGAGAAGAACGAGCCTTTGCCGCTCGAACGGACCAATGTTTTCACCAACGCATCGGACAACCAGACGGCGGTCCGCATCGGCATCTATCAAGGGGACAAGACAAAGAAGAGCGAATCGCATCTGATGGGCGAGATCGTGCTGTCCGATCTGCGCTCGGCGCGGCGCGGCGAACTCAAGATACAGGTGACCTTCGAGGTCGACACCAACGGCGTGCTCAACGTCAAGGCGATGGATCTCGAAACGGGGAACCGGCAGAACATAGAATTGAACATTCTCGGTTTGGGGTGATAAGATGAGTTATCGCATCGGCATCTATCTGAAGGACGAGAAATACCTCACCGCGCTCAACGATTTCCTTTCCCAGAAGGTCGCCGGCGCCGAGGTGGTCGCGCTCCGGAGCCTCAAGGAATTCACCGATCACGGCGACAACGCCTTCCGCCTTATCATCGTAAGCACCGTGGTGACCGAAGGGATCTGGCTCCGGGTCATCCCCATCCTCAAGAAGGCGAAGCACATCATTCTGCTCGCCTTCCCCGACAGCCCCGAGATAACCGAGCCGATGGCGAAAAAATACGGCGCCGACCGTCTCTTCCGCGTTCCCTTCTCAAGCGGCGAACTGCTCGCCACGATACAGCAGGTGCTCGCGGCCGACGAACAGCCCCCGGCCGAAGAACAGGGCTTCGACAGCTCGATCGAGACGATGAAGGCGCTCTACGGCCGGCTCGAGGAACTCGACTATTATGAACTGTTCGGCGTTGCGAAGAACGCATCTGTCGATCTGATAAAAAAGAACTACATCGAACTGGCGCGCCAGAACCACCCGGACCGCTTCCGCAATTCGACACCGGAGGCCCGCAAGATGGCCTATGAGATCACCAAACGCGCCAACGAGGCCTATTCGGTCCTCTCCCATCCCAATCGCCGCAAGATGTACGAAAAGATGCAGAAGGACAAGCCGGAGACCAAACGGTTCGATTTCCGCATGAAGATGCGTTACGAGGAGAATCCGCACGACACGATATCCAATCAGCAGGCGCGCCGGTTCGCCCTGCTCGCCCAGAAGGCGATGGGCGAGGGTGCATTCAAGCAGGCGCTCACCCAGCTCAAGATGGCCAACTCCATGGAACCGGGGAACGACTACATCCTCGGACTCATGGACGAGGTTCAGAAAAAGATAGCCGAAGGCTGACCGGTGACCCTTTCCTACAACGACATAGAACGGGTACCGCGCCATGTCGCCGTCATCATGGACGGCAACGGCCGCTGGGCGAAGAAACGGATGTGGAACCGCCTGCGCGGTCACCGCGAAGGGGCCGAGAGCGTCGACATCATCACCGAGGCGGCGCGCGTGGCGGGGGTCGAGTACCTGACGCTCTACGCTTTCTCGACCGAGAACTGGAGCCGGCCGCAGGACGAGGTGAGCGGCCTGTGGGAACTGCTCGGCGATTTTCTTGAAAAGAAAAAACCGAAACTCATCAATAACCGCATCCGGCTCCACTTCATCGGCCACATGGAACACCTCCCCGAAAAGACCCGCGAGAAGGCGCTACGGGTGAAAAAGGAGACCGAGACGAACGGCTGGGACATGACCCTCACCCTCGCCCTCTCCTACGGCTCGCGCGACGAACTGACCTGCGCGACCAGAGCGATCGCCGACAAGGTCCGCGCCGGGACACTGCGGCCCGAAGAGGTCACCGACGCGACCCTGACGGAACATCTCTTCACCGCCGGACTTCCCGATCCCGATCTCATCATCCGGACCTCGGGCGAGCTGCGCATCAGCAATTTCCTGCTGTGGCAGAGCGCCTACGCCGAATATTACTTTACCGAAACGCTGTGGCCCGACTTCCGCGAACCGGAGTTCCTCGAAGCGCTCCGCTCCTACGCCGGCCGCACCCGCCGGTTCGGCAAGACCGACGAACAACTCGGAGGATAATCCCGTGAACCCACGCTATCTCACCGCCGCGGTCGCGATACCGGCCGCGCTGTTCCTTGTTTTCTACGCGTCGCCGTCGGTGTTCCTCATCTCCGCGATGATCTTCGCCTTCGTCGCCTACTCCGAATTCGTGGTGATGCACGGGACACGGCATCCGCTCGTCTTCCTGCCGGCCGCCGCGCTCCTGATGTTCTCGGTCTACGCCTACACCGCGACACCCCATTTTTTCATACTGCATGTCATCGGCGCATTCCTGCTGATACCGATTCTCGCGCTCCTCGGCAATGACGATGTCATGCTGAAACACCGGCGCCTGCAGGTCCACCTGAGCGGTTTCCTCTACCTCCTCATCCCGCTGTCGCTTCTCCCGGCGCTCCGCGACTATCCCGCGCCGGTCGAAGGAAAGCTGTGGTTCCTTTTCGCGCTCATTATACCGTGGGTCTGCGATTCGGCCGCCTATTTCGCGGGCCGCGCCTTGGGCAAACATCTCTTCGCCCCGCAGATAAGCCCCAAGAAGACCTGGGAAGGGGCGATCGCAGGACTCATCGCATCGACCGTCGCGGGCGGCATCTTCTCCTACGCCGCCTTTGAAGGCAACTATCTGGTCTTCTGTCTTATTACCGCGGCGCTCGCCTCGACCGCCGGTCAACTGGGCGATCTCATCGAATCGCTCTTCAAGCGCGGCGCGGGGGTCAAGGATTCGGGGGCGCTCTTCCCCGGCCACGGCGGGATACTCGACCGGCTCGATTCGGTCTTCTACAGCGTGACCATCGTCTATCTGGCCCTCAAGTACATGGAATATCATGTCGGCTAGATCGCTCGTCGTCTACGGCATCACCGGCTCGATCGGCACCAGCACCGTCAAGGTCCTGCGCGCCTTCCCCGATCGGTTCCGCCTTATCGGCGCATCGGCCGGCGCCAACGCCGCCGCGCTGAAGGAGTTGACGCCGCAATTCCCCTCTCTGCAACGCTCGATCTGCACCACCGACGAACGCGAACTGCTGACGCTGCTCGACCTCAATCCCGATCTGGTGGTCATGGCGCTCGGCGGCAAGGCGGGCTGGAAGATAACGCTGGAGGCGCTGCGACGCGGCATCCCGGTGGCGCTCGCCAACAAGGAATCGCTGGTCATCGCCGGCTATTTCCTCGGCCGCACCGTGACCGGCGACCGCACGAAACTCATCCCGATAGACTCCGAACACGCGGCGCTGATGCAGTTGCTGAGCGCCGTGAACCCCGCCCATATCCGCCGCGCCCACATCACCGCCTCGGGCGGCGCACTGCTCAACCTCACCCGCGACCAGATGCTGCGGGCCGACGCCGCCACGGCGCTCAAACATCCCGTCTGGTCGATGGGAAAAAAGGTCACCGTCGATTCGGCCACCATGGTCAACAAAGGGCTTGAGCTCATCGAGGCCTACTGGCTTTTCCCCCTGCGGCCCGACCAGCTCGGCGTCATCGTCCATCCCGAGGTCGGCGTGCACGCGGCGCTGGACCTCATCGACGGCACCAGCATCTGGCAGGCGGCGGTGAGCGACATGACCATCCCCATCGCGGCGGCGCTGGGTTATCCCGACATGCTGCCGCTCCTCGACCATTTCCCGCAGTTCGCCTACCCCCACACCCGGCCGCTGACCTTCGCCGCTCCGGACCTTGAGAAATACTCGCTCCTCAAACTCGCGCTCGAGCTCCTGCACCGCGAGGACTACGCCGGGATGGTCGCCTACGCCATCTCCGACGAAACAGCGGTCGAGGCACTTTTGGCGGGAACGATCTCGATCGGCGGCCTGCACCGCATCGTCGAGCGGAGCGTCGATAAGTTCGCCGGCGTGAAGCCGCCCGCCGACATCGCGGGGATAGCCCGTTTTATCGAAGAAATAGAACAGTTCGCCGCTACCATACGGAAGGAGGTGACGCTATGACCTACCGGTTCGCCCTTATCGGCTGCGGCCGCATATCGAAGAAACACCACGACGCCCTGCAGTCGCTCCCCCACGCCGAGATCGCGGCGGTCTGCGACATTCAGCGCGACCGCGCCGAAAGCGCCGGCAAACGGCTGGGCGTCCCGTGGTACACCGACTATCACGAGATGCTGGAGAAAGAGACGGTCGATGTGGTGAGCATCCTCACCCCGAGCGGCATGCACGCCGAACACACCATCGATGTGGTGCAGCGTTACGGCAAGCATGTGGTCTGCGAGAAGCCGATGGCCCTGCGTCTTTCCGACGCCGACCAGATGATAAAGGCCTGCGACGCGGCGCGGGTCCATCTGTTCATCGTCAAGCAGAACCGTTACAATAAACCGGTCCAGAAACTGCGGCAGGCGCTCGACGCCGGGCGGCTCGGTCGCATCGCGCTGGGGACCGTCCGCGTCCGCTGGTCGCGCGATCAGAAATATTACGATCAGGACGCGTGGCGCGGCACTTGGGCGCAGGACGGCGGCGTGGTGGTCAATCAGGCGTCCCACCATATCGACCTGCTGCTCTGGATGCTCGGCGAACCGCTGTCGGTCATGGCGAAGAACGGCACCTACTTCTCGAACATCGAGGTGGACGATACCGCCGCCGCGATAGTCACCTTCCGCTCCGGCGCGCTCGGCATCATCGAGGCGACCACCGCCGCCCGGCCCGACGATCTCGAAGGGTCGCTGTCGATACTCGGCGAACGAGGATCGGTGGTCATCGGCGGCTTCGCGGTCAACAAGATGGATACCTGGCGCTTCATCGATGAAACCAAAGAGGAGAGCGCGGCGGTCGTGAAGGAATTCTCCGAGATGCCGCCCAATGTCTACGGCTACGGTCACGAACGGTTTTTGGAGCAGGTGGTCGACTGCCTCGAACACGGCAGGCACGCCCTCATCGACGGCATCGAAGGACGCAAGACGATAGAACTTTTCAACGCGATATACGAGTCGGTCGAGACGCGCCGCGAGGTGTTCCTGCACTTCGATCCGCATTTCTCCCGGCTCGGCAGATAACGGAGGTCTTTCATGAACAGGGAACGCACACTGGTACTCGTGAAACCCGGCGCCGTTCAGCGCGAACTCATCGGCGAGATCATCACCCGGTTCGAACGCAAAGGGATAAAGATCGTCGGGCTCAAGATGCTTCAGATGACCGAGGAACTGATCAACGAACATTACGCCCATCTCAAGGACCAGCCGTTCTTCGCCGATCTGAAACGGTCGATGATGGCCACCCCGGTGGTCGCCATCGCCCTCGAAGGCTACGACATCGTCCGGCGCGTACGGACCCTTTCGGGCGCCACCAACCCGCGCGAAGCGGCCCCCGGCACCATCCGCGGCGACTATTCGGTATCGATCCGCAGCAATGTCGTCCATGCATCGGGGAGCATCGAGGAGGCGCTCGACGAATTGCAGCGGTTCTTCACCGAGGACGAGATATTCAATTATCGTCGGCTTAATGTCATGGACTACGCGGACGAATAAACCGGGCGTGATGAATCACGCCCCTACCGTATACTCCTTCTCCTTTTTCAAGGAGAAGGCCGGGATGAGGTCATTGTTTCTTTTTCGGTTTCTTTTCCGGCTCCTCGGCCCACTGGATATCCTTGCGCGCCTGTTCGATGTCGGGTTTTCCCGGCCGCTCCTTGTATTTCTTCAGATCGGCGTTGGTGAAGGTGTTCTTTTTCGGCGAGTCCTTCTCGGCCTTTTCGCTCACCCGCCTGACATCGGTTTCCGTATAGATCCTTCCCGTCGACTTCAGGTCGGGATTGACATTCTTCAACTCCACCTTCTCCGGCGGCGGCGCGTCGGTCGTTTCGGGAGCGGCGGCGTTCTTGGTATCGCCGGCGGCCATCGGCACCAGTTTCTCCGGCAGGGTGCTGTCGAGATGTCCCTTTATCCACAGGAAATAGCCGATCAACGCGGCAACAAAAAATATGATGAACCACTTCATGGCGGATCCCTCCTCCCGCTACGACCGTCCGATTTTAGCCGCGGGAACAGAACTTGGCAAGTATTCGCCGACTTTTCTGGCAAATTCGCGCCGTCCCGCTAGAATCGCCCCGGTCATGAGGATACCATGAGCGAGAAGATCCCGACGACATTCATCGAAACGGCCCCCGAAGCGGTACCGGTCCTCATCGCGAAACTCGCCAAAGAGCACCGGCGGCTCGTCATCGAGGCGCCCGGCCCGCGCGAGGCGTCGCTCCTCGCCCGGTCGCTCCACCACTTCGACATCGACTGCGAACTCTTCCTCCCACCGTTCCTCCTGATGGAGCGCGGCGAATACGACGCCTCGTGGGAACAGCGCTTCATCCGCCTGTTGGAAAAAAGCCGCGGCGTCATCGTCGTCACCCCCCTTTCGCGCCGTTTCCGGCTCCCCGCCGCGCTCGACAGCGGGGCGCTCCGCATCGCGCCGGGAACGCGGCTCAGCACCTCCGCCCTTTCCCGCGATCTGACGGCGCGCGGCTACGAGGCGGTCCCCATCGTCCGCGCCTTCGGCGAATTCTCGGTGCGCGGCGACATCATCGACATCGCCGCCTACGAACCCGACACCGGCTGGCGCATCGAATTGTTCGACGACGAGGTCGACCGCATCAGCATTTTCTCGCTCACCAGCCAGCGCAATATCGGCGACGCCCCCGAGGCGCACCTCTTCCCGCGCATCGTCTCGCGGCTCCTCGCCCCCGACTGGAAAACGCGCTGTGCCGCCTTCCTCGCCGCCGAAGGGAACAAAAAGGTGCTGGAGGTAGAGGAGGCGATCGAGGCGGGCGCCGGACTGCCGGGCGACCTCCACCCGCTCACGGCGGGCGACCGCGTCATCGAGGAATACTTCGACGCGCCGGTCCTCCGCTGGGAACAGGTCCGCTGTGAGATATCGCTCGACGAAGAACTCGCGACCATCGAATCGGAGCGGGTGAAGCGCCGCGCCGAAGGGACCTTCACCCCTTTCAACGCCCACGATTCGTTCCGCGAACGGGTCGCCGCTCCGCGTATCGAGGTAAGCTCGTTCTTCTCCACCGCCGACACCATCATCAAATATCCCGCCTCCCACCAGCCCGCATCACCGCACGAGAAGGAGCACCCCGAACTGCTCATCGGGCGGCTGGCATCGGAAAACGCCCTCATCCTCTTCACCGACCGCGGCGGCCGCGACCGCTGGAGCGACCTGTGCATCGATAAGGATATCGCGGCGCTCCCGCTTGAAACGCTTCCCGCCGTACTTGAACGCGGCACCGTCCACATCCTCGAAGGTGAAGGCTGGTTCGCCCCCGACGCGGCGCTCATCCTGCCGCACGCCGGCATCGCGATACTGCACGAAAAACTCTTCGCCCTGCGCGCACCGGCAAAACCGAAGCGCAAACGGGTGGTCGAAGAGGCGCCCGAGGCCGACGAAACGCGCCTGCCGCTCATCCTCGACCAGCTCACCCCCGGCGAATATGTGGTCCACTACACCTACGGCATCGCGGTGTACGAAGGGATAAAACGGATCGCGGGGGCCGACTGCCTGACGCTCCGCTACGACCACGACGACCGGCTCTACCTGCCGGTCTACAATATGCACCTCCTCTACAAGTACCGGTTCGAGGAGGGCTACTTCCCGAAGAGTTCCAGCCTCCGCTCGACGGCGTGGGAGAACACCAAGGAGAAACTCACCCGCGAGATCGAACAGGTGGCCGAAAAGATACTCCAGCTCTACGCCGAACGGGCGGTCGAACAGGGTCAGCCGGTCCCGACGGTCGGCGAGCTCATGGAGCGGTTCGCCGCCGAATTCCCCTACCGCGAAACGCTCGATCAGGCGCGCTCCATCGGCGAGTTGGAGGCCGATCTTTCGTCGGGCCGCATCATGGACCGGCTCCTGTGCGGCGATGTCGGCTTCGGCAAGACCGAGGTGGCGATGCGCGGCTGTATGGCGACCACCGTCGCGGGGCGTCAGGCGGCGGTGCTCACCCCCACCACCATCCTTGCCTTCCAGCACTGGCAGACCTTCACCGAACGGTTTCGCGGTTTCCCGCTGCGGATAGAGATGCTGTCGCGCTTCCAGTCGGCGGCCGAACAGAAGAAGATCATCGAGGGGCTTAAAGTAGGCACCGTCGATATCGTCATCGGCACCCACCGCCTCTTCTCGAAGGATGTCGAGTTCAAGGATCTCGGCTTCCTCGTGGTCGACGAGGAGCACCGCTTCGGCGTCACGCAGAAAGAGCGCATCAAGGAGATAAAGAAAGGGGTCGCCACCTTATCCATGACCGCAACGCCCATCCCGCGCACCCTGCAACTGTCGCTCCTCGGCGTCCGCGATATCAGTTTCATCCGCACCCCGCCGCGCGAACGCAAACCGGTCAAGACCTATGTGGTCGAGTACAGCGAAGAGATCATCCGCGAGGCGCTCCTCCGCGAAGTGGAACGCGGCGGCCAGATCTACTTCCTCCACAACCGCATCGAGTCGCTGCCGACGATGAAACGGTTCCTCGAACGGATCATCCCCGACCTCAAGATCGCGACCGCCCACGGCCGGATGGATGAGGACGAACTGGAACAGGTGATGCTCGACTTCACCGCGCGCCGCTTCAATCTCCTCCTTGCCACTTCGCTCATCGAATCGGGTATCGACATACCGCTGGTGAACACCATCATCATCAACCGCGCCGACACCTTCGGGCTCGCCCAACTCTACC
The DNA here is from genome assembly GCA_937871295.1 of uncultured bacterium. GTDB lineage: Bacteria > UBP6 > UBA1177 > UBA1177 > JAKLFG01 > CALMRE01. Next base: position 25,057 of record CALMRE010000140.1, read on the forward strand.
AGCTGCGGGGCCGCGTCGGCCGCTGGAACCGCGAGGCGTTCGCCTACCTCATGGTCCCGTCGCTCAAGACGCTCACCAAAGATGCCTACAACCGCCTCTCGGTCATCAAACGGTTCGACCGGCTCGGGAGCGGCTACGATGTGGCGATGGAAGACATGAACATCCGCGGAGCGGGAAACATCCTCGGCATGTCGCAGACCGGCAAACTCAAAGGGGTCGGCTACGACCTCTACCTTGAAATGCTGCGCCGCCGCATCGAATTCCTCCGCACCGGTCAGACCGGAGAGACGCGCGACATAGAGGTGAAGACCGATCTTCCCGCCTTCATCCCCGAGACCTACATAGCCGACGCCGAGGTGCGGGTCAGTTTCTACCGCAAACTCGCCGACACCGAACGACCCGAAGAGGTCGGCTGGGTGCGCCACCTCCTCACCGATATGTTCGGCACCATTCCGCCCGAGGTGGAGAACCTCTTCACCTTGAACGAAATGCGGACCATCGCCCGGAAGGCGCGCATCGTGAAACTGGAACTGTCGTCCGACCGCCTGATGCTCCACTTCGCCGAGACGGCCACCCCCAAGAGCATGGACGACCTCTTCGAAGCGGTCGATGTTCTGCGGGCCAAGTTCGTACCGCCCAACGCCGTCAGCGCCCCCGCCAAAGGACCCGACGACTGGCGCGCCATCATCGAACGGTTCGTCAAGGTGTTCGGGGGAATGCCGACCTACAGATAAATCCCGTCAAACCCCCTTTGACAAGGGGGTGGAAGGATGGGCCCCCATTTCCCCCTTGCATCTTTGCGCCATACCGGATACAATAGGGGGTCTTTTGTTCTCTTATCACGGAGGTGGTCATGGCTATCAATTACCTTTGTCCCAAGTGCAAAAAGTCTCTTTACAATGCGGCCGAGCAGAAGCTGGTCCTCACGGGGGTGCTCAAGGGGAAGCATTTCTCGGTGGAGAGTATGTTCGAGCTCAATCATCAGAAGGATGCGTTCGGCGGGGTGCCGCTGGCGGCCAATCTGATGGTCGAAAAGGGGGCGCAGGTCAATTTCTTCTGTCCTCACTGCGGGTACGATCTGACGCTATCGTTCGACGAGGAGTTGGCGGAGGTGATGCATGTCGATGAGAAGGGGGCGGAGCATTCGTTCCTGTTCAGCAAGGTGGCGGGGAAGGAGATGTCGTTCCTCGTGCACAAGGGATAACGTACAATATCTTTCGCACATTTATTGACAAGAGAGAGGATCCCCTGTT
>CALMRE010000141.1 GCA_937871295.1 uncultured bacterium
TCGGGCTCAAGAGGGTCCAGTTGGTGCCGTCCCATTCCCAGGTCTCGTCTTTGGGGTCTAAAAGCATTCCCCCGAAGAGGACCACCTTGCCGCGGGCGCTGTCGTACGCCATCGCGTACCAAGAACATGCCGACGGCTTCTCACCTTCAGTCCATTGATTCCACCCGGAACTTTTTCCCGACTGTGTTTGCAGAGAAATTCCTCCTTTGAGTGGTTCCTGCCAATGTTTTATACTCTGTTCCAGGGTCGGCTCGATAAACCCTTTTGAAATAAATTCATGGGGATTTTTGTAATAATTCCCTTGTTCCTTCTTGTTCATCGTTGCGATCCAGTTGACATTTTGCACCATAATTCTGCTGGTTTCGCGGCAGGAGCTGTCTATACCGGAGATATACACTTTTTCTGCGTTGTAGCTGTACAATTTGCCCCGTCTCAATGAGCCATCGGCTTCAAAATCACTATGCTCCATACGCAATTCGGTGTCGGTGGAGTCATACGCCTTGAGTTGAATTGGCACCCCGGTCGCCGTCCCGTAATTGAGGGTGAAGGTGTCCGCCGGCAGTCGGTCGGTCGCTTCGTAGATATCGTTCGGTCCCAATTCATAGTAATCATCCTTCGGGATAGTGTAGACGAGGTTGTCGTCGCCGTCCTTGATCTCGTAGTCGGTCGGCCTCCCCCACGGCGAACGGTTGTAACTGACGACATTCTGATTGACGACGAGCGTCGGGGTGTTCCACCCCGTCTTGAACGGCTTGTCGGCGCCGACCGTGACCGTCGTCTCGTTCCCCGCCTCGTCTTTCAGCGCAAGTTCAAGGGTGTATTCTCCTATCATGTCGGCGGTCGGACTCGCCTCGCTGTAGGGATAACTGAAGTAGTAGGTCAGGCCGTTCTGCGTATCAAGTGTGAAAACACGGTCGGGCGCTCCCGTCTTCTTCGCCCTCAGGACCGGGGTGTAGCCATCCTCCAGTTTCTCGCTCACCTGCACCGAGAGATGGGCGATCGAGCCGTCGGCGAGGGTAGTCACCCGCGTCTGTGTCAGTCCGCAGTCGGCTCCGGCATCTATCGAGAGGACCGCCGTTCCCGCCACAACGCCGGGGAGTGTTTTGTCAACCATCACCGATCCTATCGTCACGGTGCGGCTGTTCCCTGCCGCGTCGGTAAGTGTCGTGCTGATGCCATAGACGGTCGCGTCGGTCTCCTCCGCTCCCACGGTGCGGGTACAGCGGAATATCGTGTCACCGCCGTTCTTGACGCAGGCGAGAGTTATGTTGTTCGCCTTGACGGCCGGCACCCCGCCCGTGCCGACCACCGTTTCTGTCGTCTCAAAGTCAACGGTGTACATTATACCAAGGCCCGCTTTGGCGCGGTCAACGCCATAGTATCCCTCTACAAGGTTCGGGATGGAGGTATCCACCGAGAAATCGGCGCTGGCCTCTCCGCTCCAAGCGACTTTGTCGGTCGCCGAAGTCTCAACAGCATAATCGTCATCAGCAAGGAGGGTCGGATCGAGGGTGTACAGCCACGAAAAACTCGAGAGTTGAGTCGGATTGGCGAGCGTCATCGAAGCCTTTGGTATCTCGGTGATCGGCAGGCCGTTGAGTTCTTCCGAACTGGTGACGGTTATCCGTATGGTGTCGTTCGAGTTGAATGCGTTCTTATTGAGGTCAAGAGTGATTTCCGGCGGGGTTCTATCGATGTAGAGATTGCCCGCATTGAAACTGGCGAGGTTACCCGCCGGGTCGGTGAGCGTGATTATGACCGGATCGATCGTGTCCTTATCACCGGTCGGTGCGGTGCCGGTGCAGGTGTAGTCCTTCCCTTCGTTCGTGCAGGTGAGCGTCTCCTCTTTCCGGATGACCGTTACGGTGCCGCCGGTCATGTCGTCCTTCGTCGTGAAGGTGACGGTGTATTCCTGCTCTGCCGCGATGCGAACCGGAGCGATGACCGGGTCGCCGTCGAGTTCGGGGGCGATGGAATCAACGGTGAAGGGGTCGGAGAGGATGATGTCGGAGAGGTTTTCGACGATATCTGCCCCTGTTGCTTTGAGGTGATAATCGCCGTCGGTGAGGTTCCCGTGGACCGGTACCTGATAGCGGAAGGAGGTTCCTTTTTGCAACTCTTCCGCTTCAGCGGTAAGGTCGGTGACAAGAGTATCGTCCTCATCGTAGAGCCCGACGGTCGGTGCGCCTTTCAGCGTTTCGTTGCTGGAGATCGTTGCCGTCATGGTGCTGGCGCCGTTGTAGGCGGTCGCGTCGCTTTTCACGGTCAGGAACGGAGCGGTGGTGTCGAGGAAGAGGGTCTTACTGCCAGGGAGCGATTCAAAGCCGATGGCGTTACGGAGTTTCAGGGCGACGATGCGACTGCCGTCGCCGGTGACGGGGAGTCCGTCGTTGAGGTCGTGACCGTCGATACGGTAGGTCCCGTTCACTTTTTCCGGTTTGGGGTACTCCGTCCGGCCGATGGCAAAGCCGGTGTCGTTGGCCACGATCACCGTGTCGAAGTTGTCGTTGGGAACGGTGAACTCTATCGCGATGATATTTTTCGGCGTCTTGAACTCGGTCGCGGCATCGATGGGGGTCTCGCTATCGGTGTCATCAGTGTAGGAGAGGGTAAGTACCGGGGCGCCCGGCTTGTTCTCGTCGGAGAGGGCCGGCCCTTTCTGCATGACGCAGGCGTTGTTGACATCGGTCACCTTGCCGCGGGCCAGAGAGAATTCCTGAGAGGCGCAGTAGTAGGCGACATTGTCGGGCCGCGCCTCGGGCTCATCCTCGGCGCCGATGATGTCGGAGTCGTTGCCGGTCGTGTTGGCAAGTCGCATCGTGATGGTCATGGTCATGGAAACGCCGTAGGGGAGCCCGGAGAAGTGGAGCGTCGCGTCGTCGTCACCCATCCAGACCGCCTCGGTGGCCTTGGTCTCACTCCCGTATTTCAGTTCGCCCCACGCGAAGAGAAGCGAAAGATCGGGCGGCGTTATGTCGTTCCCCGCGCTGTCCACCCATGAGTAATGCAGGCGGATGCCGCCCTGTTTGTTCAGATCACAGGAGGCGACGAGCGCGACAAGTACGACAATCGACCAGACGATGCGGCTCTTCATGAAGTTCTCCCCGTTATATCCTTTCAACCATCAACTCCCGTTCAACAGGGCGCGATAAATAGTGCCCCTACATCATTCATGTGTCGTGTATCTCACAATGACCTCGGCGTAGTCGGTGGCGATGGTGCCCATGTCACTCAAGAAGCCGTTTGGCGCGGTGGGAACGACGGCGAAGTTGAATTTGCGCAGGCCGCTGTTGAGGAGCGTCCGTATCTCGACCGGGTCGGTCGTTTCCCAAGTGACGGGGGCAAGGTTGTCTGGGTCGGCGGTGTTCGACGAAACGCTCACCCAACGGTCGTGTTTCCATGTCAGGAGGTCAACACCGTTCGTCGGTGTGCCGGTGTAATCGCCGAGACCACCGGCGTTAAAGAAGACCGAAACGGAGCGGATACTATCGTCATCGACAATGCCCGCATTTTCCCATGCAACATTCATTATCTGGCCGGGCCGGTCGGTGCCGCCGCCGTTGAAAAGCCATGTTTCATCATAGGTGTTTATCTCGCTCATGCCCCCAAAAAGGACCGTTCTACTTCGCGCAACGTCGTAAGTGATCGCGTGATTCATCAGCACCGGAGGTTTGTTGCCGGTGTTTTTCTGTTTCCACCGGTTATCGCCCCATTCCCATGTCTCGTCGCTGAACACGGCCCCTGTGAACCCTCCGTACAACAACGCTTGAGCGCGAGAACTGTCGTAGGTCATCGCGTGAGCGGAGCGCCCATCCGGCTTGCTCGCCGGATTCATCTGTGTCCAGTTGGTGCCATCCCATTCCCAAGTATCGTCGTAGTATAGTCCATCGGAGCCCCCGAAAAGAATTATTTTTTCATGGATGTTGCCAAAGAGCATTGCGTGGCCGGTCCGTACGGAAGGCTTATCAACAGGGTTCATCTGGATCCAATTGGTGCCATCCCAGACCCATGTTTCATTGTTGGAAGATGCTCCGTTCGATCCACCGAATAAAACCACTTTGCTACGGGTTCTATCGTATGCCATCGCATGACCGCTTCGTGCCGAGGGTTTATTCGCTGGATTTTTCTGTGTCCAGTTAGTGCCATCCCACTCCCATGTTTGAGCGTCCACGCCTCCGAACAAGACCGTCTTTTCACGAACGCTGTCGTACGCCAACGCATGTCCGCTTAGCGCGGATGGTTCATTTGTCGGGTTGATCTGCATCCAGTTGGTTCCGTCCCACTCCCATGTGTCATTGAGGCCCTCACCTCCAAACAAAACGACCTTGTTGCGGCCGCTGTCGTAGATCATAGCATGATCGTTTCGTGCCGATGGTTTGGTCGCTGGGTTTTTCTGCTTCCAGTTCGTTCCGTCCCACTCCCACGTCTCGTTCTTATTTGAACCGGCATATACTCCCCCAAACATCATAACCTTTTTTCGAGCACGGTCATATGCCATCGCAGGTGAGTATCGTGCCGATGGCTTGATAACGGAATTCAGTTGGGTCCAATTCATACCGTCCCATTCCCATGCCCCCTCTGTGGCCTCAGAACCACCGAAGAGAAGCACTTTCTCTCGTGAACTGTCGTAAGCCATTGCATGTCCCCTTCGTGCCGAAGGGCAGGTGTCTATAGTGCAGACACATGAACCGGCACATGTGGTGCCGGCTGATCCTTTGACCTGCAGCCAATCAACGCCATCCCATCCCCATGTTTCTTGGTTGGTGTGAGAGGCATTATCATAAAAACTAGTCCCGCCGAACAGGATTACTTTGCCACGAATATCATCGTAGGCCATAGCGTGACCGGATAGCGCGGCAGGCTTATTCGTCGGAATTATTTGTGCCCAATTTGCTCCATCCCATTCCCACGTATCCTGATAATCGTGGAAATAGCCGTCGTAATATTCTCCTCCGCCAAACAAAACCACTTTGCCGCGCACACTGTCGTATGCCATTGCATGACCCTTCCGTGCCGAGGGATTATTCGTCGGATACATCTGGGTCCAATTCGTTCCGCTCCATTCCCATGTTTCGTCGTTGCTTGATTCAACCGCGCCGCCGAACAGGACCACTTTTCCTCTGGCGCTGTCATAGGCCATGGCATGGCCGGAGCGTGCCGAGGGTCTAGTAACGGGGTTCAGTTGGGTCCAAGCCGTTCCGTCCCATTCCCATGTCTCATTGGTCGTTGCAGAGCCGTTGAATCCTCCGAACAATAGCATCCTTCCGCGGGCACTATCGTAGGCCATTGCGGCGCCTTCTTGCCCGACCGGTTCTTCGCCATGGTCATTCCACTTATCCCATGAATCATTGCCTGCGCGGACGATCTCGCCCTGTCCTCCCCCCATTGGTTCCTGTAAAAGGACCCCCTTTTGTTCAAGAACCTGATCGATCATCCCGGTCGTTATAAAAGTATGCGGATTCTCAAAAGTGCTCCCCGGCACCTTTCCTCCCATCGTGGCGTGCCACGATATCTCGGTGACTAGCGCGCCGGTGCCGGTCGCCTTCATGCCGCTCTTCTTCACCGGGTTCAGATAGATGTTCGGCAGGTCGCCGCCGGTGAGGGCCGGGATGTCGAACGCGCCTCCGGTGACACTGGTCTGGCCGATGATGGAACCGAGTTCGTTGTAGGCGATGAGCGTGGCGATATCGGCGCTCGTCACCGCGCCCGTTTCGCCCGCCACGCTGAACTTCGGTTTGCCGGCGGTGTCGTCGGTGCCCCACGGCTTCCGCGTGTAGAGCACTTTTTTCATATCCACGAGCGCCGCATCGGGGGCCGTCTTGTCGAGGAGCATCTTCCAATCGACGGGCTGAGTCGATTCGTTGCCGAGGAGGTCACTCCACGTCACCATAAAGGCATATTCGCCTTCCGCAAGTCCGGCATCGAGCAATCTTTCAAACTGCGCGAAATTTCCCGTCACCTCGGCCGCGGCACCGAAGTCGAGTCCTGCCACCGTCACGGTGCCGACATCGAGTTCTTCGTCGGCGTAGAGGTTCAGTTGCGCCGTGACCGCCCCGTCGGTAAGCGGATCGGTCAGGCTGAAATGAAGTATCTTCCCCGCATGGTCGTAGGCGGGAAGAAAGTCGGGATCGCGCCGCAGGGAGGCGCTGGTCAGTATCGGTCCGGTGAAATCGAAGATGGCGCGGCAGGTATCCTTGTCGATGCCGCCGATGACCGGCAACACCGTTTCTGAATAGAGATTTCCGGCCGAGTCGACCGCCTCGACGACGACCCGTTTGTTTCCTTCGGGATTGGTGTTCGAGTGAATGACCGTCTGCGCCCAGCAGAAGGCGCCCGGCGTTTCGCACTCTTCCACCATGAGTTCTCCGCCCAAGGTAAGCAGCGGGGCAAGCCCAACATCAATATTATCCTCGATCACGAGTTCCAGCGTAACCTCGACCACATCGCCCTCTTTAGCGGCGGCGATGGAGAGCGGCTCGCCCGAGAAGGTGTCGGTGTACACGATGTCCCGGCGCGTCCGTACCGAACAGCCCGTGACCGTCACCTCGGGCGGCGTCTTATCTATCGTAAGAATATCGGTCAGTTCTGCCGAGAGTTCGTTGCCGACATTGTCGACCGCTACGACCGTCAGCACATAGTCGCCCTCGGCGTCGTCGCCATTGGAATCTATGCTATGTTCGAACACGAGTACCTGCTCATTGCTGAGCTCCTCGTTCAGAGAAAATGAAAACACAGCAGCGGATAAGGTCGCATGGCTGGCCGAGAGCTGCACATCCTGTACCGGTTCGTGGAAACTGAGGCTCAGCGTTATCGGTCGTCCGCCGTTCGCTTTTTGCGGATCGAGGACCCGGTTGACGATAAACGGAGATTTGTTGTCGATAAAGATTTCGAACGAGGCTGGTTTCGATTCATAGCCGACGCTGTTGTTCGTCTTGAGATAGATGACCCGTTGGGCGCGGTCGGTCGGTTCGCTCTCGAGGGTGCGGCCGTAGTTGATGTCCCACGCGGTCTCATACCAGCCGGCGCCGTAGCCGGGCTCTTCGGCCAAAGACTTCAGTTCCGCCAGCGTCAGCGTCCGGGTGCTCGCCGCCTTGAAGCCGGTTTCGTTGCCGATGACCGCCTGCGTCGCATATTCGGCCTTGAAACGGAGCAGGACCTCGGCATCCTCTTCCCGGAGTACGCCGCCGACCGCGAGTTCTGTCGTGCCATCGGGGAGGAATACCCGCACGGAGGGGGTGCCGCCCTCTTCGGCGGCCGGACCTTTCTGCATGACACAGCCGTTCTCGACATCGGTCACTTTGCCCCGCACCAGTTTGAACTCCTGCGAGGTGCAGTAGTAGGCGACATTGTCGGGCCGCTCATCGGGGGCGAGATCCTTGTGGGCCGGGTCCTCCGCGGCGCGTATGGTCAGTTCGAGCGTCATCGCGATGCCGTAGGGGAGATTCTCGAACCGCAGGGTATCATCGGGATCGCCGAGCCACGCGGGACCCGCCGTTTTCGTCTCTTTGGCGTAGGTCAATTCACCCCACGTGTGGAGTAGCGTCAGATCGGGCGGAGTAATGTCGTTGCCCTCCGTGTCGGTCCACGAGTAGTGCAGGCGGATGCCCCCCGCCTCGTTACTCTCGCAGGCGAAGAGAGCGGTCAAGAGCGCGACAAGGATCCAAATAAAGCCGTTCCGCATCCTATTTTCTCCCGGTTTTTTCCCGAATCAAAAGCCCTCTCCTCTTCTGTATGCCCGTCCCCCCACGATGTCGTCCCTTGTTTCACTCTTGCCGTCGGGCCCGGCGCTGCGGACCACGAACCCGGCGCCGTCGCGACCCGGGACGCGGTCGGTCTCGCGCACCCGGTAGGGGACCCCCCACAGGTCGGCGGCGGTGTCGCGCCCCTCGGTCTTCGACTGCATCTGATAGCGGATGAACTCTGCCCATTCGTCGTCGGAGAGCCACGGCAGGCGCTGATCGTTGGCAAGGACCTTGTCGGTGTAGATAAGGTGAACGATGGAGTCGACCTCATGCTGGGTCAGCGTTATCTTGACGACATTCATAAGGTAGGTCATCTGTTCGCCGCCGATGCCGGTGGCCTGATTGAGGAGAAAAACGGTCACCCCGATGCCGATCAGTCTGAAGAGCATGCCAGTAGGGCCTCCTTCCCGAGTTGTGCCGCCCGTTCGCGCATGACGGCGTCAAGTTCCCTGCCGCTGAAAAGGCTGTGGCCGATGAGGTCGTGGAACTGTTCCTTGGTGAGCGTCGCGACGATCACATCATCCGCGGCGGTCGCCGTGGCGGTGCGCGGAATATCGCGGATGAGCGCCATCTCGCCGAAGAACTGTCCCGCGCCCAGCGTCACATCCAGCGTGGTCGTCTCTTCCTCGCTGCGCCTGAGCCGCACCGTTCCCTCTTTGATGAGATAGAAGCGGTCGCCCGGATCGCCCTGCGAGAAGATCGTCGCGCCGCGGGGATGTCGTTCCACGATAAGGCGCCGCACCGCCGCCGCGACCTGCCGCGGGCTCATGAACGAGAACAGCGGCGCCGCGAGCAGGAGTTTGCCGAGCCGTATGGCGTCGGTCACGCCGGTGCGGCCGCCCGCCGAGGCGACGACGAACTGTTCGAAGCCATCGCGGTCTATTTCGAAAAGGACCGTCCGGGCGGTCGTTATGATGCTCGCGGTGCGCGGCACCTGTTCGAGGAGCGCCGTTTCGCCGAAGGAATCGCCGGTCGAAAGGTTCTCTATCGCCGTTTCGCGGCCCGCGCGGTCCTGCACGACGACCTGCGTCTGGCCGGCGACGATGGTGTAGAAGCGGTCGCCGCGGTCGCCCTGCGCGACCACTCGCTGTCCCGCCCCGTAGCGCACCACGCGGATATGGGCGCACAGCGCGATCAGTTCCGCGTCGCTTAGGCCCGAAAAGAGCGGTATCTGTTTGAGAAAGGCGGTTATCCGGGCGGTCGCCGGCACACGGTGCGCCGTGATACCGGCCGCCAGTCGGCGCATCCGGGACAGCGGTGTCCGGGCGACATTCTCAAGATTCCCGGCAAGCATCGTCAGCAGGCTCACCGCCATCAAAAGAAGCGGCAGGACCAGAAGAAGAAGACAGCAGGAGATGAGCGCGAGCGTCAGACCGTCGGCCGAAAGCATATCGGCGAGAAGATGGCTGATCGTGTTCTGCGCGACATACCAGAGATAGTTGTACGAAACGGAGAACCAGAGCAATCCGAGCGCCGAAAGCAGGATCAGGCGATCGGTCTCCGGTGCGTGCCGGTGGGGGCTGAAAAGATCCAGCAGGAACCGGCGCCGCAGGAAGGTGGCGGTATGCCCTTCGCCGGTGGTGAAGAACCCGATGAGGGTGGTCAGATCGGAGCGCAGGAGCGGAGAGGCGGCGTATAGTCCGGCAAACAGGGCGAGGGTATGGATCAGCGCCATCAGCGGCGGCAGAAGACCCGCCCGCCCGAGTAGCGCCGCGATGCCGGCAAGGGCGAAGGGGGTAAGGAGAAGCAAAAGATGATGACGCACTGCCGCCGGGCGTCCGAGCGCCACTACGGGAGTATCATCGACCGAAAGCTGGAACAGGCCGTAGCGGCACCGGAGGGCGACCGGCGCGGCAAGCCCGCGGGCGGCAAGCCCGGCGGCGCTAAGAAGCGCGCGGACCGACAGTATCGCCGAAAGAAAAAAGGCGAGGAAGACAATGGCCAGCAGATAGGCGATGCCGGGCGGGAAGAGGCCGCCGGTCAGATCGATCAGCAGATTGGTCCCCTGCAGGGAGGGCATAAGCGCGGCGGCGGCGGCCAGCAGCGCCGTCAGTAACAGACCCGGCGTCGAAAGGAGTATCTTTCCCTTGAGCGCGGCCAATCCGCCGGGCCGCACCGTGAACAGCGGCCACCGCCGGTCGCCGCCGGACCACGGAGCATTGACCGGGGCGGCACGGCGGAAGGCGGCGGCGCAATCGGCGTCGAACATACCGGCCGCCGTCAGCCGCGTCATCAGAGTAAGGAGCCGGTCGAATACCGCCGTATCGCCCGTAGAGAGGCGGGCGGCGATGAGATCGGCCAGCGAACGCTCCCCGGTGAATTCGGCAACGAGCGCCGATGACGCGTCATCCAGTTTCAGGGAATGTCCGTTGCCGTGAAGGAAAACGATATCGTCGCCGAACCGCGTCAGGGTGACGCCGGGCGCGAGGCGCGGCCGGAGTTGTTCGAGATCGCCGCAGCAGGAGCGGATAAGGGCCATGATAGACTACTCCTCCACAAATGAATTTTCGGGCGCGCGCGGAAGAAAAAGGGTAACATTTATACGATGGATCGACGTACGACAAAACACGAACAACCCCAGAACGATCCGTTTCGCGAACGGGTGATTATATCGCGCCGCTCGGGGGAGTCAAAAATATTATTCGATTTAAGAGGCTTAGGTCCTTTTTGCGGGCGCTTTTCTTGACATCGGTTCGAGCAGGGCCACCGCTTCGATATGGCCGGTGTGCGGGAACAGATCGACCGGCTGGACCTCGGCGACGCGATAGCCGTGCAGTTCGAGCAGGGCGAGGTCGCGGGCGAGCGTCTGCGGGTCGCACGAGATGTATACGATCCGCTTGGGCCGCGCCGCGGCGAGCAGCAGAAGGAGCGATTTCTCGCAGCCGGTGCGCGGCGGGTCGAGAATGACCACCGCCGGAGATATCTTCTTGTTGTTGATCAGGGTCGCCACCTCTTTGACCACGTCGCCCGCGATGAAACGGGCGTTCTCGACGCCGTTCAACTTCGCGTTGCGTCCGGCGTCGGCGGTCGCGTCGGTCGAGAGTTCGATGCCCCAGACCTCCTTCGCCTGTTTCGCCGCCGGTATCGTGAGCGTTCCGGCGCCCGAGTAGAGGTCGAAGACCGTATCCTCTTTCCTGATCGCGGCGAAGTCAAGCGCGGTGCGGTAAAGCGTCTCGGTCTGGGAGTGATTCACCTGATAGAACGAGTTGGGTGACAGTTCGAAGGTGTGGCCCAGAAGCGTATCGGTCAGCGTCGCGGTACCCCAGACGACGCGATTTTCGCGGGCGAGGATGACGCGGGTCCGTTTCGTATTCACGTTCACGACGATGCCGGTGAGCGCCGGGACCGCGGCGCGGGCCGCCGCGACGAATTCATCCAGCGCCGGAAGGCTTTTGCCGTTGAGGACCACGATCAGCGTCACCGCGCCGGAGACGAACCCCTTGCGGGTCATGAGCGTCCGCACCAGACCGTCGCCTTCCCGTTCGTCGTAGGGTTCGATGCGGTGCTTTTTCATATGCGCAAGGAGCGTTTCTTTGAGCAGATCGGCCTCGGGATGCTGGATGGGACAGCCGCGGTTGGTGACGATGCGGTAACTGACCGGGGCATAGAAGCCGATGACGGGGAACTTGCCGTCGCGACCGACCGGGTACTGCACCTTGTTGCGGTAGCCCCACGGATCGGTCATGCCGATGGTCGGCCGGACGAGCACCGACGGGTCCTCCACGGCCTGCAGGATCGCCTCCTTCACGACGCGCCGTTTCCAGTTGAGTTGTTCGGGATAGGAGAGCATCTGGAGCGTGCAGCCGCCGCAGCGGCCGAAGACGGGGCATTTCGGCGTCACGCGGCGCGGCGAGGGCTCGACCACCCGCTTGAGCACCGCTTCGGGATAGACCTCCTGCGGGTTCCTGATGTGCAGCGCCACCCGTTCGCCCATGATGACGCCGGTGACCAGTATCTTTTTGCCGAAAGCGTGGACGACCCCCGCCCCCGACGGATCCTGCGCGTCGACCCGGACCGTGACGGTCCGTTCGACCGACGAAATGTTGCGCATCGACGCCTCCCTCGCGGTGAGGCCCCTTATCGCCCGTAACGCCGCGCATGTCAAGTAGTTCTTGCCTTTTCTTTCCCTCACGGTATAGTGGGCCGTACCGCGTAGCAAGGGGGAGACAATGTTCTTCTGTGTCGATATCGGCAATACCAACACCGTCGTCGGCATCGCCGAAAAGGGGGCGATAACGGCCCGCTGGCGCATCGCCACCGACCGCAACGCCACCTTTGACGATCTCGCGGCGAAATTCCACCCGCTGATGGCGCTCGCCAAAGTGCCGCGTGAGGCGGTCGCCAAGGTCATCGTCAGTTCGGTCGTCCCGGTGTGGGATCACAGTTGGGAGCGCTTTTCCCGCGAATACTTCGGGAAAGAGGCGCTTTTCGTGGGACCGGCGACGAAGACCGGGATCACGCTCGCCGTCGAAAATCCGCGCGAGGTGGGGGCCGACCGTATCGTCAACGCGGTGGCCGCCATTGCGCGGTATCCCGAGGGGGCGCTGGTGGTCGATTCGGGGACCGCGATAACCGTCGATGTGGTCGGGCCCGACCGGACCTACCGCGGCGGCGCGATCATGCCGGGGATGCTCGTTTCGCTCGAGGCGCTCGCGGCGCGGACCGCGAAATTGCCCCGGGTCCATCTCGAAAAACCCTCCTGCGCCGTAGGCCGCGGCACCGCCGACGGTATCCGCAGCGGTATGTATTACGGGTTCGCCGGCATGGTGGACCGCGTGATGGAGGAGATGCTTCCCGAACTCGGCTTCACGCCGCGCATCATCGCTACCGGCGGGATGGCGGGCGAACTGGCGTCGGTATCGCGCCACATCGAGGAATATGACCGCGACCTGACGTTGCGCGGGCTCGATCTCATCGCGTCGCTGAACTAGGGAGACGCCTATGGCCGTATGGCAGAACGCCGGGAATGCCGCGCAGAAGAAGGCGATACTCGAACACTTCCTGCCGACGACGCATGACGAATATGTCGATGCGGCGATAGCCTTCGCCGAGGATGAGGATGACGCGATCCGGTCGCTCGCCTTCGTGCGGCTCCGGAGCCTCGATATCGCCGATCTCATCAAACGCGCCACCGCCGCCGCGACCCGCCGGACGGTGCGGACGCTTGCCCGCTACTGCGTCGCCAATCCCCACCCGGGGCTTATCGCGCGCCTCCTCAATTCGAAGAAACTGCCGTGGTCGCTGGTGGAGGAGTTCTGGCTGACGCCGCAGGAGGATCTGTGGCGGGCGCTGGTGGCCAACCGGAACTTCGTGCTGTTCTCGCACCCCCAGAACGCGACGATAGCGACTTTCCTCGATTCCTTCAATAAGGCCATCGCCGCGGTCTACCGCGAACAGGTGCAGTGGGTGACCGAGAAGGAACTCGCCGCGTTCGTACGGCCTTCCGAGCAGGAGGAGGTTCCGAGCGTCGCCCCGGTCGCCGCTCCCGGCGGGCCCGAGGGGGAAACGGTCGACTTCACCGATCGCGTCGTCATACAGGGCATCGATACCTTCCACGGCGGCGTCGAAGTGGAGGGGGTAAGCCTCGAGGAACTGGTCCAGCCGGGGCAGGAGATGAATGTTTCCGGCGCCCTTTTCGACACCGGGGAAGGGGTGGTCGCCGCGGATGACGAGGTGGTCGATCTCGATTCGGTGGAACTCGATGTTCCCGATTTCCTGCTGGCCGAGAACCCGTTCGAGGGGATGACGCCCGAGGATATCGCTTTGCACCGGCAGAAGATACAGGACATCCTCAAGAGCCTCTCGATGGGCGAGCGGGTCAAACTCGCCACCGTGGGCAACATGGAAGTGCGTAAAATGCTCATCAAGGACCCGCGGCGCATCGTGGCGATGGCGGTCCTCGGTAACGGCGGCATCACCCCGGGCGAGATCGCGGGGCTCGCCATCAATCCCGCCACTTTTCAGGATGTCGTCGAACACATCGCCAATAACCGCAACCTTTCTAAAAGTTACATGGTCAAGTTTGCGCTGGTCATGAATCCCAAGACCCCCATCAAGGTGGCGCAGAAGTTCCTCGAGATAGTCCGGCGCGCCGATCTCAAAAAGGTTTCCGAGAACAAGGGGATAACCCCCATTATCCGGAACATGGCGAAAAAACGGATGCAGTAGCATGGAGGAACGGGTATTCACCGTATCGGAACTGGTCCGCGACATCAAGGGCGCGGTCGAGGCCGGTTTCGGTTTTGTCGCCGTCCGGGGCGAGGTGACCAACCTCCGCGCCAGTTTCTCGGGCCACACCTACTTCACCCTCAAGGATAACGCGACGCAGTTGCGCTGCATTATATTCAAGGGGCAGAAGGGGGCGGCCGATCGTACGCTGGTCGAGGACGGCGAATATATCGTCTGGGGCCGCGTATCGCTCTACGAGGCGCGCGCCGATCTGTCGATCATCGTCAGTTTCTTCCTGCCTGCCGGCGAGGGGAAGGAGGCGCTGAAGATAAAGGCGCTCAAGGAAAAACTGGCGAAGGAAGGACTGTTCGACGAGTCGCATAAAAAGCCGCTTCCCCGTTTCGTGGAGCATATCGGCGTGGTCACCGCCGCGGGCGGCGCCGCGATCCACGACATCATCCGGGTCGGCCGCGACCGCTATCCGCGGCTCAAGATAACGCTCTATCCGGCGCTCGTGCAGGGGGAGAAGGCCGAAGTGTCAATCGCACGCGGCGTTGAAGCGCTCGGCGCGATCGACGGTATCGAAGCGCTCATCGTCGGGCGCGGCGGCGGTTCGAAGGAGGACCTCATGGCCTTCAACGGCGAGGCGCTCGCCCGCGCCGTGGCCGCCTGCCCGGTGCCGGTGGTCGCGGCGGTGGGGCATGAGACCGACCGGACGATACTCGATCTGGTCGCCTCCTATTCGGTCGCCACCCCGTCGGCCGCGGCCGAACTCTGCACCGCCGATGCGTTGGAACTGGCGCGCGAGGCGGCGGGGATCGCCTCCTTCCTCGGCGAGAGGACCGGCGGTATCCTGCGCGACCACTGGATGCGGCTCGACCGCGCGATGCTGTCGCTACCGCGTCCGGCCGAATGGATACAGCGGCTCCGGCTCAAACTGGCGGAACTCTCCGCGTCGTTGGGGAAAGAGGTCGTCCGGCGACACCGCGCCGCCGACCGGCGGCTTGCAGAACTGTTCCTGAAGATCGAGACGCTGAGCCCCCTGCGGCCGCTCGAACAGGGCTATGCGCTTATCCGGCAGAAGGGGGCGACGGTCAAACGGCTGGCGTCGCTTGATGCCGACGCGGCGCTCACCGTCCGTTTCGCCGACGGCGAAACGACCGCAGAAGTTAAGAAACTATCGTAAAAAATCCGTTCTTCACCGACGCGTCGAGGTCGGTGAGTATCCTCTGCATCTCCTCGGGGGCGGTGTCGGCGATGCGGCCTCCCGCCTGAATATAAACCGCGCAATTGCGGCCGTGATTCTTGGCGTGATACAGCCCCAGATCGGCGATGGAGACCGTCTGTTCAATACTCATCCGTTCGGGATCGTCGAGATAGAAGGGAAGCCGCGTAAAACCGATAGAGACGGTCTTGCGGATCAGATCTCCCTGCATCGTCCGCAGGAACGAATTCTGGATGAGCAGGCGCACCTTCTCGGCGTAGGCGGGGAGATACTCGGGAACGCTGTTGCGCAGTACGATGAGGAATTCTTCGCCGCCCCAGCGTATCACCACATCGTCGGCGCGGACCGAACTTTTCAGCAAATTCGATAACTGGGTCAGGAGGAGGTCTCCCGAATCGTGGCCGAACCGGTCGTTGACCTGTTTGAAGAAGTCGATGTCGAGCAGGAACACCCCCCACACTTTGTCGCTGTCGAGGTTGCGCTGGTCGAGTCCCGCGGCGGCGCGGGTCCTCGCCCGCAGATAACTGGAGGCCTCGTTCTTGAGTATCTCGGTGAAGTAGCGGCGGTTGCGCAGGGTGGTCAGCGGATCGATGAGCGACATCTCGCGGAGCGTATCGTTGGCATTGGTCAGTTCGCGCGTTTTTTCCTCCACGATCGCCTCGAGCCGTCGGTTCTGCGCCCGTACGGTCCGTATCCGGAAGAGGAACACCAGATACACGAACAGGGCGATGGAGAGGGTCACCAGCAGATGGAAGTAGGCGGTCTGATAGAACAGCGGCCGCACGGTCAGTTCCCGCGTCGCGCCGGTCTGGTTCCAGAGGCCGTCACTGTTGGCGGCCAGCACCGTGAAGGAGTAGTTCCCCGGTCCGAGGTTGGTGTAGTGGGCCGCGCGGGCGGTGCCGGCCGGTATCCAGTCGCGGTCGAATCCCTCCAGTTTGTATTTGAAGGTGATGTAGGAGGGGTTGATGAAGGAGAGCGCCGTGTAGCGGATCTCGAGCCGGTCGATGCCCCGTTCGAACCACAGCGGCGCATCGTCGCCCGCCGGGAGCGGCTCGTTGTTGACGATGACCTGTTCGACGCGGACCGGCGGTTTGACGGTGTTGGTCGGCAGGTTCTCGGGGTCGATCACCGCCAGCCCTCCCACCGTCGCGAAGTAAAGTTTCCCGTCGCGGCCGATATCGGCATTGAGCTGGGTGCCGCCGACGCATTCGGCGCTCTTGAGTCCGTGCGAGGTGGTGAACACCAGCGGCGCGAGCGCCGGCACGATGCCGCGCAGATACATCCCGATCTCGTTGCGCTCGGCCCGCAGGATGCCGCGGTTGGTCGACATCCAGAGATTCCCCGCGCGGTCCTCCAGCATCCCGAACACGAGACTCGAAACGATACCCTCCTTGAGTTTCACCGGCGTAAGTTCTTCGCCGTCCCACACGAACAGGCCGTTACCGTTGGTCGATATCCAGAGAAGGCCCAGCGAGTCGCTGTAGATGGTCTGTATCGCCTTCGAGGGGAGGGCGTGGCCCGTCGCCTGTTCGAAGGAGACGAAGCGTCCTTCGCGGAAGACCGCCACGCCGCCGGTCTGACTGGCGGTCCAGAGTTCCCCCGCGGCCGATTCGCGCAGAAGTTTGACATAGTTGTCGGGCAGGCCCTCTTCCACGGTGAAATGGTCGAACTTCGCACCGTCCCACCGCAGAGCCCCTTCGCCGCGCACCAGTATCCAGAGCGCCTGCGTCTTGTCCTGATAGACCGCCGGGATGACCTTCCCTTCCAGCGGCAGGGCGAACCGTTCCGGCGCCCCGTTCTTGGGGATGCGGAACAGCCCGTGGCCCTGCGTCCCGATCCAGAGCGTCCCTTCGTGGTCCTCCATCAGCGACAGGAGCATCGCGCGGTCGGTGCCGTCGCGAATGCCCGGGAACGCGGTCACTTTGCGGTCCTTGAGCGTATAGAGGAACCCGGTGTAGGAGGCGAACAGGATATCGTTGTCGCGGCTCCGGTGGACCGGCAGGACGATCTCCGAATCGATGCCGTTGCGGGTGCCGTACACCGTTATCTTGCTGTCGGAAAAACGGTGCAGGCCGTTGCCGCCGGTGCCGATCCAGAGATTCCGCTCGCGATCCTCGAACAGGGCCATGACCGGTCCGATGCGATCGTTCTTGCGGTCCGATTCGTACCGTTTCCCCTGCGGGGTCAGTTTGACCAGTTCCAGTTCGCGCGACCCGATCCAGAGGTTGCCGTCGCGGTCTTCGTACATCTGGTCGCTGGACAGCGGTGTCCCGTCGTCGAGCGTCATCGCGCGGAGGCCCGCCTCGTCCTTGAGCAGCAGCCGGGTATAGGTGCCTATCCAGTGGCGGCCGCGCAGGTCGATGCGGAACGACCGGACCATCTCGCCGTGATCGGCGCAGTCGGGCGCAGTCCCCGGCTTGAAGCGGCAGATGGACTTCCGCCCCGAGACCACCCACAGCATATTGTCGCGGTCGAGTTGCGGCATCTGGATATCGTTGTCGGGGAAACCCGCATCGGTCCCGTAACGGGCGATCGCCTCGCCGCGCAGGGAGAACAGACCGTCGGAGGTCGTTATCCAGAGCGTCCCGTCGCGGTCTTCGAGGAAACCGAAGACGGTGATCCCCTGCAACTCCTTCGCAGCGGGCCGCTTGAACGCGCCGTTCTCGAGGTAGGCGACGCCGCTGTAGGTGCCGATCCAGAGCCGTCCCTTGCGGTCGACCAGCAGGCGCAGGAGGTGGCGGCCGGGAAGCGCCGGCGCGTTCTGTTCGGTGTAGGTGACGAAGCGGAGCCCGTCGAACCGGACCAGTCCCTCCTCGGTGGCGAGCCACAGATAGCCGTCGGGGGTCTGGGTGACCGCGACGATGGTATTGACCGGGAGTCCGTCCTTGTCTATCCACGATTCATGGATGTACTGGGTGATCTCGCGTTCGGGACTGAGGGCATAGAGGAGGGTCGGCATCATTATTGCCGCGAAAATACTGACGAATAGACGCAACATGTATTCCACCTCTCAGCAGACCGATTCTAATCACCTTGTATGAAAAAGCAAGGCGGAACGCAAAAAGGACTTGCTTTTGCCGGGGAATTCGTTATTTTAAGAAAGCGGCTTTTCGTAAAATAAGAGAATTCGTTATTTTAAGTTCAGCGGGTGGACAATGAAAAGAAAGGTGCAAGGGAATTACCGGTCGGTCACCACGGCGGGAGAGACGGTCCGCGCATTCATCCCCGCGCCATTGCCGCCGGTGCCGCCCATCGATTGGTCGGAGGAACTGCGGGCGAAATTCGATCGGGCACTCATGGCGCTTGGTCGGCTTGATTCGGCGTCGGCGCTGGTGCCCGACATCGGACTATTCCTTTATATGTATGTGCGGAAGGAGGCGGTACTCTCATCAATGATAGAGGGAACGCAATCTTCTTTGTCGGATCTCCTTTTGTTCGAGATGGCCGAGATGCCCGGCGTACCGTTGGACGACGCACAGGAAGTGAGCAGTTATGTCGCGGCGCTCGACCACGGACTGACGCGATTGCGGAACGGATTCCCGCTTTCCCTGCGATTGCTTACCGAGATGCACGGCGTGCTTCTGGCGAAAGGACGCGGAAGCGACCGTCTGCCGGGAGAGTTCCGGAGCAGTCAGAACTGGATCGGCGGGACGCGACCCGGGAACGCCGTTTTCGTGCCGCCGCCCGCCGACGAAGTGATGGCGTGTCTGGGGGCGTTGGAGCTCTTTCTGCATGATCGTCCAACGCCGACCCCGGCGTTGGTCAAGGCGGCGCTTGCCCATGTGCAGTTCGAGACGATACATCCGTTCCTCGACGGGAACGGCCGGTTGGGGCGTCTGCTCATCACGCTGATCCTCTGTGAAGAGAAAATACTGCGCGAACCGCTGCTGTACCTCAGTCTCTATTTCAAGAGCAATCGGCGCCGCTACTACGAACTGCTTAATGCGGTGCGCACCGACGGCGACTGGGAGAAGTGGCTCGACTTTTTTGCCGACGCGATCATCGATACGGCGGAGCAGGCGGTGGCGGCGGCCGGGCGGATGGCGCAATTGGTGGGTGCGGACCGCGCGAAGGTCGCGGCGCTCGGACGGACGGCGCCGACGGTGGCCGCGGTGCATCGAGCGCTTCTTGAGCGGCCGGTGGCGACGGCGAAGGCCATAGCGGGGCGGTCGGGATTGTCGATGGCGACGGTGAACAAGGGGTTGGTGCAGTTGACGGCGCTCGGCATCGTGCGCGAGACGACCGAAAAGCGGCGCAACCGCATTTACACCTATGCGGAGTATATCGCCATCATGAACGAAGGGACCGAACTGCCGTCGTGAGGGCGACCGTTTAATCGCCTATTTTCTCCTTGACAATCATGCGGATGCCAATTATAGTAAGAGCGTCGTTCGTACTTTTATTATGAGGAATATTATGAGCAATCGTATGACGATCTCGATGCCGGAAGATTACGGCGCCGAGATAGAGGCGATCCAGAAGGAACTCAAGGTCAGCCGGTCGACCCTCCTGCGCATGGCGTTCGACGCCTTCATCCGGGAGTACAAACGCACCAAGCTCCGCAAGCGGGCGGCGCAGATGCGTGATGAATACCGCGTGAACCGCGACCTGACCGTGATGAAAGAGCTGGAGGGAGGCGACTTTGAAGCAGTATGAGATATGGCTGGTGAACCTCGATCCGACGATCGGGGCCGAGATAAAAAAGACCCGGCCGTGCCTCATCCTCAACAACGACGATATCGGCCTGTTGCCGCTCAAGATAGTCGCGCCGTTCACCGATCACAAACCGCACTACGACAAGAATCCGTGGATGCTGACGGTGACGCCGGGGGCGCGGAACGGGCTGGAGAAGAAGTCGGTGCTCGATCTTTTTCAGTTGCGGTCGCTGTCGGAAGAGCGGCTCATCCGCAAACTGGGTGACCTCGACGAGCGGTTCGCCGCGCAGGTCTCCGGCATACTGGCGATGATCTTCGACGCGGGATAGGCCGTTTCCTTGACTCGGGCGCCCCGTTGTCGTATGCTCGGCCAACCGATACGGAGCGACGGAGCGACCCATGTTTTACTTCGCGACCTTCACGACCCACTTCACGCAAAAAAATGTGGTGGGCATCCGCAATCTCATCAAAGAACTTGAAGAGGTCGGCCTGCGCCACCTCCTGAAAACCGGCGAAGAGACCTTCGCCGAACTACCCGCCAACACCTGGATCGGCGAGTACAACACCGACAACAAAGAGGAACTCAAGAACCTCCTCTATGTCGAGATCAGCCGCATCTTCGAAAAGAACAAACTCGCCGGCCCCATCTTCATCGCCATCTCCGAAAAAGCGGTGATCGGGGTGGCCGAACTGCCCGAGCCGTTCATCCCGGCAAAAGCGCCCAAGGCGCCGAAAACACAAAAGGAAAAGAAATGAGCAAACTTCTCGGCGGCCGCGTCAGCTTCCTGACCTTCCTTCCCGAAAAGAAGGCGCCCGACAGCGACGATCTCCGCAAAAAACTCTTCGACCACCGCTTCCATGAACTTCTTCCCACCGATGTGCGCGACGAATCGGTCGGCTGGGTCGACGCCTTCCTCTCGTTCGAGAATCAGGCCTTCCCCAACTGCTACTTCCGCGACTACTACCTTTTTTCGCTCCGGATAGACCGTTACAGCCTCGGCGGCGCGCAGTTGCGCCCCTTCCTTGAAGAGGAGATACACCGCTTCAAGGAGGACAACAAGGTGGAATTCATCCCGGCGTTCCAGAAAAAGGAACTGCGCGAACGGGCGATGCGGCGGGTGCGGGTGAAGACACTGCCGCGCACCATCATCACCGAAGCGGCGTGGAATCTCGGCGAGAACAAGCTCTACCTCTTTACGCAGTCGTCGACCGTCATATCGAAGTTCGTCGACACCTTCGAGAAGACCTTCGCCATCAGCATCGCGCCGTCGCTGCTGGTCGACGCGGTCGAGAAACTCGACAAACCGGGCGAACTCACCTCCATCATCGGGGAACTCTGGGACCTCGGGGGAGGTGAAGAATGAGACGCAAAGAACGCGAAGCGGCGCAGGCGGCCCAGTTCCTCGGACAGGAATTCATCCTGTGGCTCTACTGGCGCAGTTCCTCCGATCCGTACTTCTACTTGGAGAGTTTCGGGCTGGGCAATGTCGACCTGCACCTCGAAGAGCAGATAACGCTCGAATCGCTCCACGGCGAAGGGTACCGTGAAACGATACAGACCCGCGAGATAGCGGAGCACGACGATGTCCGCACCTCCATCCAGACCGGGCGTCTGCCGGTCGCTACCCGGGTCCGCGTGGCGCGCGGCAAGGCGGAATGGCAGTTCGTGCTGACGGCGCTACCGCTGGCGATGAAGTCGATCAAGCTCCCGGTCCCCGACAAGGCGGCCGACGAGGAGACGGTCCATCTGCGGCTCATCCAGATGGAGGAGATCGACAACATCATGCGGGCGCTCTTCCAGACCTTTCTCATCGAGCGGACCAACGACACCTTCGTCGGCGACATCAAGCGGTTCCTCGGCCTTGAGTAAGAACCGGCTCCATATCCTTTCCAGCGGCTCCAAGGGGAACGCCGTGGTCGTAGAGAGCGGCGACGAGCTGCTCCTCATCGATCAGGGGCTGTCGCTCAAGTGCTTTACCGGCCGGTGCGCGGCGGCGGGGATCGACCCGGCCCGCATCGTCGGCATTCTCATCACCCATGAACATGTCGATCATATCAACGGCGTCCCGCTCACGGCGCGCAAACTGGGTCTGCCGGTCTACGCCGCCCCGGCGGTCGTCGCCTATTTTCAGGATTTCGGCCGCTATGAGTTCGAAACGCGCGAACTGACGCCGCAGAAGCCGGCGAAGATCGGCCGCTTCACCGTCGAACCCTTCCCGGTGATGCACGACGCCCGCGATCCGTACGGCTTCACCGTAACGCTTCCCAACGGCGAACGGCTGACGCTGGTGACCGACACCGGCATCGTGACCCAGCGGATATTCGCCCAGATAGCGGTGAGCGAGTACCTCATCATCGAGGCGAACCACGATCCCGACATGCTCTACCGCAACCCGCGTTATCCCGCCGATCTCAAACAGCGGATACGCGGCGCGAGCGGCCATCTCTCCAACCAGCAGTGCCTTGAGGCGCTCGAAAAACTGCCGCACGATAAATTGAAAAAAGTGATATTCGCCCATCTCAGTGAAGAGAACAACAGCCCCGAACTGGTCCGTCATTCAGCCAAAGAATGTTTCGGGCGCAGTGCCTTCACCGGCGAATCGTTCATCGCCCCGCAGCAGGGGCCGCTGTCGATACCGCTCGACTGAGCAGTAGCCGCGCGAAGCGCTCATCGGGCATCTTGGCCGTCAGCCGCACCATCGCCCAGACCGCCCCGACCGCAAAGAGTGCCCGCACAATAAGCAGGCCCGAGAAGTGGCCGCCCAGCGATACCATCAGCAGGGTATCTTCGATGAAACTGTGAAAAAGACTCAGGAGCGCCATCGAGAAGAAGATGTCGCGCGACGCGATGCGGCCGGTCTGCGCCTCGCGGATGATGAGGGCGCCGCCGTAAGCGAGGCCGAGCGTCATCCCGATGATGGAGAGCGTCGTCACCTCGCGGCCGATGCCGATGAACGACAGTACCGGCCCGAATAGGCGGTCCATAAGGGCGAGTACGCCGAACTTTTTAAGAAGCGCCATGAGAAAAAGGAGCGCGCAGATGACGAGGAATATCATCCCGTAGTTACGCAGTTCCCCCAGTGCCCACGCCGCGAGCGATGGATCGACCTGTGTTGGAGAGGCCCACGAGATCGTCGAGGGGCCGCCGAGCGTCTCGGTCAGCCGGTAGCCGATGTAGAGGAGCGTCCCGATGATATAGCCGCCG
This sequence comes from uncultured bacterium, assembly GCA_937871295.1. Taxonomy (GTDB): domain Bacteria; phylum UBP6; class UBA1177; order UBA1177; family JAKLFG01; genus CALMRE01. The sequence continues at coordinate 22,996 of CALMRE010000141.1, forward strand.
CCGACCCGCACGGCGAAGATCGCCGCAAAACTTGCCCCCGCCTTGCGCGCCACCTGCAGTTCGACCGGCAGTGAATGGGCCACCAGCATCATCGTGGTCAGCACCGTCACCTGCGCGGTGGTGAGCGGATAATCCGCCGAAATGGCGACGAAGGCGAGTATGCCGCCGTAGAGGTTGGTCACCATCCCGGTCACCCAGACCAGTCCCATCGCGCCCGGGAGGCCGATGAGCTCCATCAGCGGGGCGAACCCGGCGCCGATGAGTTCGATGAGCCCCGTTTCTTTCAGTATCTTGATGATGATGGAGACGGGGATCATGATCTTGAAGAGGATCATGCTCGTCCGCACCGCGTCGGCGAGGAAATCGCGAAGTATGGTGTAACCGCGTTGCATTATCTAGCGGGCTTTGCCGCGCCGTTTCGCGGGCACTCTTTCGGGCGCCTTATCCTTGCGGCGGAAGCTGATGCGCACCTCGAGTTCGAGGTCCTCCAAGGCATTGGTGAGCGCCCGGTCGACATCGACTTTCTCAAGGAACTGCGCCAGCTCCTTGGCAAGAATGATCTTCATCTCGTCCTTTATCTTGCCGCCGTGTTCGAGCATCTGGGAGACCACTTCGCGGGTGACGATCGACGAAAGATCGAACTGATCGCCGATGGCCCCTTTGAGTTCGTCGGGTATCGGCATCCGGTCCAGCAGTTTGTCGACCAGTCGGTTCCTCATTTCTTTTCTCCCTCATCAAGTTTCCGTATCGTCTGACATTTCAGTATATCGGCATCGGGACCGTAGTTCTTGAGTGTCGCGGCGAAGGGGGCGAAGAGTCCCGCGATCTCACGCGCCGGCTCGACCACGAACCGTCGTTCCCGCCAGCGCGGATGTGGGATCTCCAATCGCGCCGAGCGGTGCATCCCGGTTTCGCCGAAGACGATGTCGATATCGATGATGCGCGGGCCGTTCTTCATGGTGCGCACGCGGCCCAGTTCGTATTCCACCTCTCCGATGAGATCGAGCAGTTCTTCGGGGCCGCACGGCGACTCGACGAGCGCGGCGGCGTTCACGAAGTCGTTCTGCGGCGGCGCGTCGACCGGGGCGGTCAGGTAGAACGAGGAGACCGCCTCCACCGCGATGCCCCGCTCTTTCAACCGAACGAGTGCGGTGCGGATGTTGGAGGCGCGGTCGCCGATATTCGAGCCGAAGGAGAGTAGATATTTCATTTCTCAAGCCCCTGCGCGATGCGTTCCGCCGCCTCGTCCATCTCTTCGGGCGGGCGGGTCGCGGCGATGCGGAACCATCCCTCGCCGTTCGGTCCGAAGGCGGTGCCGGGAGTGACCAGCACCTGCCGCTCGGCGAGGAGCCGGTCGGTGAATTCGGCCGCCGTCAGCCCCGCCGGGACGCGGGCCCAGAGGTAAAATCCGGCGCGGGCGTCGAAGTAGACGATGCCCGCCGCGTCGAGCGCCTGTTTGACGATGGTCCGGTTATCGGCGTAGAAGCGCCGTATCGGCGCCGTTTCGGCCTCGGTCAGGTTGAGCGCGGCGATCCCGGCGAACTGGACCGGCTCGAAGGGGGCCGAATCCTGCAGACCCTTCACCTTGAGGAGCGCCTGCACCAGTTTCGCGTTGCCGCAGGCCCACCCGAGCCGCCAGCCGGTCATGCTGTAGGACTTGGAGAACGAGAAGAATTCGATGGTCCGCTCATGGTCCGGGTCGAATTCGAGCGCCGAGCGGGGCGGCGTATGGTCGTATATCTCGCAGTAGGCGTTGTCGGAAACGACTATCCAGTCGTGACGCCGCGCGTAGGAGTAGAGTTTCGTATAAAAAGGGTCGTCGGCGATCGCGCCGGTCGGATTGGAAGGGAAGTTCACGACGATCATCCGGACGCGGCGGCGCGTTTCTTCCGGCAGTGCGTCGAGGTCGGGGAGGAAACCGTTCCGTTCCGACAGTTTCATCGCCAGCGGTTGGCCGCCGGCGTGGGCGACGGCGTTGGCGTAGACCGGATAGCCGGGGTCGGGGAAAAGAACGATGTCGCCCGGATCGAGCGCCGCCTGCGGGAAACGGAAGAGCCCCTCCTTCGAGCCCATGAGCGCCGTTATCCCGTGGTCGATGTCGAGCGTGACGCCGAAGCGCCGCTTCATCCAGCCGCCGATGGCGACGCGCAGCGGCAGGAGGCCGTTGTAACTGGAGTAGTGATGGTGTTCGGGGCGGGTCGCCCGTTCGCGGAGCGCGTCGACCGCCGCCGCCGGGGCCGGGAGCGACGCGTCGCCGATGGAGAGATCGATGACGGTCAGTCCGCGCGCCTCGAGTTCCCGCTTCTTCGCGGCGAGCGCGGCGAACGGGTAGGCCGCCTGCGCCGCGACCGCCTGCGATATCCGAACCATGTCTCTACCCGAAAAGAAGAAGGTTGTCGATGAGCCGGGTGGTTCCGACCCGCACCGCCGCGAAGAGGCGCGACTTGTTCATGATGAACTGCGTCGGCTCGAGCGTATCGGTGTGCCGTATCTCGAAGTAGTCTATCCGGGCGCCGGGAATATCGCGCAGGATAAGCGCCTTGCCCTCCTCTTCGACCTTCGCCACCGGCTGGGCGATCCGGTCGAACCGGATCTGCTCGGCGCGGCTTTTGCACTGGAGCATCGCGCGGTAGATCGCCGGGGCGGCGGCCCGCTCGTCGGGCGAAAGATAGCGGTTGCGGCTCGACAGCGCCAGTCCGTCGGGCTCGCGCACCGTCGCGACCGGGATGATGTCGATGCCGAAGTGGAGATCGTCGGCAAGCCGCCGCAGTACGACGAGCTGCTGGTAGTCCTTCTCGCCGAAACAGGCGCTGTGAGGCCTGACGAGGTTGAACAGCAGCGCCACCACCTGCGCCACGCCGTCGAAATGGCCCGGCCGGTGGGCGCCGCAGAGGACCCCGGCGAGCTTCGGATCGACCGTCAGCCGGATGAGCGGTTCGGCGCGGTATATCTCGGCGACCTTGGGCAGGAAGACGATGTCGGCGCCGGTCGCTTCGCACAGGGCAAGATCGGCCTCTTCGGTGCGCGGATACTTGGTGAAGTCCTCGTTCGGGCCGAACTGGGTCGGGTTGACGAAGATCGAAACGATGAGATGGTCGGCCTTTTTCTTGGCCACCTCCATCAGGCGGGCGTGCCCCGCGTGGAGCGCCCCCATCGTCGGCACGAAACCGACGCGTCCCGCAAGCGGCTCACGCGCCGCCCGGAGTTCCGCCGCCGTACGCACTATCTGCATACCTTCCTCCATTATAACAA
>CALMRE010000142.1 GCA_937871295.1 uncultured bacterium
CGAGCTCGGCGTGGTCGCCGCCGCAGCACCGGTGCCACCCTTCGGCGAGTAGCGTTCCCGCGTCGTCGAAGATGACGGCGCCGACCATCGGATTGGGATAGACGGAGCGACCGCCGTTCCGGGCCAGCGCCGCGGCCCGCGCCATGAGTTCCTGCAGCCGTTCGTTCTTCATTGGCCCGCCGCGAAGGATTCCGGCAGTTCGCGCCGGAGGAATTGAGAAAGTTTCTCCGCCTCCGCCTCCGGTATCGCCGGGCTATTCACCACTATTTCAAGATCGAAGGAGCCGTTCGCTTCGGCGGCGAGGTGCGCGGAGAGCGACCCCAGAGCGAGATCCCGTTTTTTCGCCGGCCCCTTTTTCGCGGCGGTGAGATCGCTTTTCACCGTGATGCGGTAGCGGCCGAAACTGTCGCCGGGAACCAAGGCGAATGCGGGGATCCGTATCTTCGAGAAGCCGGCGCCGGTGAACGATACGCCGCTTTTGGTCCGGGTGCGCAGGGTGGTCCGCGCCGCGGTGATCCCGAAGGCGCGGAGCGGATCCTTCGCCGCGTCGTTAAGTGACGCCGCCGAGAGGATCTCGAGCGCGAAGGAGCGGTCCTTCTGCACCTGCAGAAGGAACAGTTCGCGCAGCGGCACGACCGCCTCCCACGCGCCGTTCCGGCGGATGAACCGCGGGACCTGCAGGAGGCCCGCCGCATCGGTGAAGCCGCCGTATTCCCCTTCGGTGAGCGGGCTTCCCGATTCGTCGTGCCCCTCCTCGAACGGGGCGGCGGGATCGAAAAGTATCTGACTGTCGATCCCCTCGGCGAGCTGCCATCCCCCCGCGATCGTTATCGGCTCTTTGCTCTTTTCGATGCGGATGAGGGTCGCGCCGGGATGCAGCGTCACCGCATGAACGCAGAGGCTCTTCTTATCCTTATGGAAGTAGTAGAAATCGCCCGCGCCGCGAACTTCCGGGCCGCAGAGCCGTTTCTCGAGCCGCGGTCCCTCGGCGGTCAGAGAAAGAAAAACGCCGTTCTCCGGAAGTTTCTCGGCGCCGGTAAGCGCGCAGAAAAAGAAGATAAGCGGGAAAAAGATGCGGCGCGCCGTGCTGGACATGGCGCGGCGGCGGCCCCCTACCAGCTGGTCTTGACCTTGATCTTGGCGGCGTTGCCGCGACGGTCGCGCTGGTAGTAGAGTTTGCCGCGGTTGACGATGCCGCGGTTGACCAGTTCGACTTTTTCAATAAGCGGTGAGTGGAGCGGGAAGATACGCTCGACACCGAAGCCGGAGGAGAACTTGCGGACCGTGATGGTGGTCCGGTTGTTCGCGCGGCCGTTCTTTATCGCGATGACGTCGCCGGTGAAGATCTGGATGCGCTGTTTGTCGCCTTCGATGATGCGGGTGTGGACCGACACCTTATCGCCCGGCTTGATATGGTAATGATCGGCGCGCATCTGTTTCCGTTCGAGTTCGGCAATAATGGGGCTTGTCATGACACAACTCCTTTCGTTCCCAAAAAACAGGCTGTCAATTTACTTAACCCGGTGCAGTCTGTCAATAAAAATCGACGCGGCGCTCCGGACAGAGAGGTGATTGTACCCGGTGCCGGAGTCTATCGGTTCGGCATAACCGTCAATGATATCATCGAGTTCTTCGCTTATTCCGTCGGCGGTGCCGAAGAGTACAAGGAGCGGATTTTTGGTAAGTTTTCCGATACGTTCGAGCGTCACCGTTTTGGGCCGAAGGGCCGCCGAGGTGGCGAGCAGGAAGGGACGTTCCCCTTCGCGTTTCTCGATGTCGGCGATCGCCTCGTCGAGCGTCCTGACGATGACCAGTTTCTCCAGCGCTTTGGTCCGGTCGGGCTTAAAAAGACGCCCTGCGCCGTCGAACCAGTGGCTCAGGAATTCGGCTGCCAGCCCGCGCATCCCGTCGTCGGGATGGACGAGGTAATAGGCGCCCAGTCCGTAGGTCGCCGCGAGCCGCGCCAGATCGTGGATGTCGAGGTTGGTAATGGAACTCGAGATGGTGCGGCCCCCCTGACGGACCGGATAGTGGAGAAGCGCGATGTAGACCCGTTCCATCTTATTTGTCGTCGTCGAAGAAGTCGTCGGGGAGGAGCGTCAGCAGTTCGGGACGGTTGCGAAGCGTCCGCATGAGGCTGTTCTTTTTCCGCCATGCCTCTATCTTGGCATGGTCGCCTGAGAAGAGCACCTTGGGGACCTTGAGGCCGCCGAATTCGCGCGGCATGGTGTAGTGATCGTGTTCGAGAAGCGGCAGGGAGAACGATTCGTGTTCGGTCGATTCCTCGTTGCCCAGTACGCCGGGGATGAGCCGCACCACCGCGTCGGTGATGACCGCCGCCGCCGGCTCGCCGCCGGTGAGGACGAAGTCGCCGAGCGAGAGTTCTTCGATGCCGGTGAGCTCGATGAAACGCTGATCTATCCCTTCGTAGTGGCCCGCGATGAGAAGCAGTTGATCGTGTCCCGCCAGTTCGCGCGCCATCTTCTGGTCGAATTTTTTGCCGCGCGGCGAGAGGAGGAACGACCGGCAGTTCGCGCTTTTCGGCACGGCGTGGTAGGCGTTCATCAGTATCTCGGCCATCATCACCAGTCCCGCGCCGCCGCCGTAGGGGGCGTCGTCGACCTGCCGCCGCTTTCCCTTGCCGTGATCGCGGATCTGGTGGAGATGGAACTCGGCCAGCCCTTTTTCGACCGCCCGCCGCATCATGCTCACGGCCAAGGGGCTCTCGAAGTATTCGGGGAACAGCGTCAGGATGTCAATCCGCATGGATATCCTCGCGCAGGAGGAGGATGCGGTCGCCGTCGAGCCGTGCGATGGTCGGAGTGAAGGGGATCGCGAACTGGCCGTTCGGTCCACGCGCCGTCAGCAGGGGGTAGTCGGGCGTCTCATTGATGGCGGTGACGGTGCCAAGCTCTTTCCCGGCAGCGTTCACGATGGTCACGCCGAGGAGGGCGTCATGGGTGAGGCCGAGCAGTTCGGCGCGCGGCAGGGCGAATTCCTCGCCGACGAGGTATTCGGCCTCAAAGGGCTTTTCGACCTCGGCGATGCGGACATGGAATCCCTTCGCCACTCCCTTTATATAGGTGACGCCGAACTCGGTCCCGAAGAGATGATGATAGAGATGTTTCGCCTTTTCAAGGAAGCCGGCGTCGCGCAGATGGGGCTTGAAAAGTAGCGTGCCGTCACCCTTGATGACGCGCGAAAAATGACCGACGACGACGAGCGCTTCGGACATGAGGACTCCTTACCTGCCAAAAAATATTCTTTCACGGCGGCGGCGTTCCCGCCACGCGCCGGATGCGGCAAAAGAGACTACTCGATGATCTCGAGTACGCTCTTTTTCCGGTCTTTGCTCGACGAGGCCGAGATCAGGACGCGCATCGCCTTGGCGATACGGCCTTCCTTGCCGATGACCTTCCCCAGATCTTCCTTCGCGACCCGCAGTTCGATGACCGAGGTCCGTTCCCCATCGATCTCATCGACCTGTATCTGATCGGGATTGTCGACCAGATGCGATACGATGTGCCTAATGAGTTCCTTCATCGCGAATCTCCTCCCTCCGCAAGAATTCGGATATGGCGCTTACGCCTCTTTCTTCGCCTTCGCGGCGACCTTCTTCATCAGCGAATTGACCGTGTCGGAAAGCTGGGCGCCGTTGGCGACCCACTTGGCGATCTTGTCGAGGTCCATCACGATCTCGGCCGGGTTCTGACCCGGATCGTAGTGGCCGAGACGCTCAAGGCAGTCGCCGTCCCGTTTTTTCCGTTTGTCTACCGCGATGACCCGGTAAAAGGGTTTCTTTTTGCCGCCCTGCCGGGTGAGTCTGATGCTTACGCTCATTGATCGATTCCTCCTGACGCGTGTGGTTTTGCTATCCGATACCTTTCATGCCTTTCATCAGGGACCCGAGTCCCATCGACTGCATCCGTTTCATCATCTTCTTCATCTCGAGGTATTGCTTCATGAACTGGTTGATGTCCTGCACCCGCGTGCCGCTTCCCGCGGCGATACGGCGGCGACGCGAGGCGTCGAGTATCTCGGGGGCCATCCGCTCGGTGCGGGTCATGGAGCTGATGATCGCCTCTATCTTCTTCAGCTCCTTCTCGAAGTTCACCTTCCCCTTCACCTGCTTGAGGGCGCCGCCGATACCCGGTATCATCCCGAGCAGGTCCTCCATCGGACCCATGTTCTTCATCATCTTCATCTGGGCGAGAAAGTCCTCGAGGTTGAATTTATTGGAGAGCATCTGCTTCTGCATCTTCGCCGCTTTGTCGACATCGATGTTCTCCTGCGCCTTCTCGACGAGCGTCATGATGTCGCCCATCCCGATGATGCGGCCCGCTATCCGTTCGGGGTGGAAGAGTTCGAGCTGGTCGCTCTTCTCCCCCATGCCGACGAACTTGACCGGCGCGCCGGTGACGGCATGTATCGAGAGCGCCGCGCCGCCGCGGGCGTCGCCGTCCATCTTGGTGAGGACCACCCCGGTGAGGCCGAGCCGTTCGTGGAACTCCTTGGACACATTGACCGCCTCCTGCCCCGTCATCGCGTCGGCGACGAAGAGGACCTCGTGCGGCTGGAGGAGGTTCCGTATATCGGTTATTTCGCGCATCATCGGTTCGTCTATCTGGGTCCGGCCGGCGGTATCGACTATCATCACATCGTAGACGCCGTCGCGCGCCTGCTTGAGCGCCGCTTCGGCGATGCGGACCGGGTCGTCGCCCGGCTGGGTGTCGAACACATCGACCCCGACAGTGGCGCCGAGTTTCTTCAGCTGATCGATGGCGGCGGGGCGGTAGACATCGGCCGGGACCAGTAGCACCCGTTTGCGCTGTTTCTCTTTCAGGAGCCGGGCGATCTTCCCGGCGCTGGTGGTCTTACCGGAGCCCTGCAGTCCCGCCATGAGGATGACCGCCGGGGGGCGGACCGCGAGATTGAGCTCATGGTCGCCCTCTCCGAGCGCCGCGACGAGCTCATCGTGGAATATCTTGACGAACTGCTGGCCGGGGGTGACCGACTTCATCACCTCGGCGCCGACGGCGCGCGCCGATATCTTCTCGACAAGGTCTTTGACCACCTTGAAGTTGACATCGGCCTCGAGGAGCGAGAGTTTCACCTCGCGCGCGGCCTCTTTAATGTTGTCCTCGGAAAGTTTGCCGAACCCGCGCAGACGCCGGAAGGTCTGTTCGAGTTTTTCCGAGAGTTGGTCGAACATGCAGTTCCTCAAAAAAACCGGCAGATTATACGGGGAGCGGGCATCGCGTCAAGAAAATCTTTCGGTTCGGCGGATATCTCCAGCGCTTTCGGGGCGTTGGGGCGGCAGGTCGTTATTCGTTGACCTCGGGCGCCTGAAACGCCTCCTGACCATGTTCGCGCGCCTTCTCCTGATCCTGCGAGTAATCTTTTTGCGGGGTCGCGCACGAGGCGGCGATCGCCATGAGACCGAGTACCACAAGCAGTTTCTTCATCATGCAACTCCTTCAAAGGGTGAAAAAACGATCCGTGCGCCACTATAGCGCACAACGGGTCGAGAAGCAAGAAGAAAAAAAGGTAGCATACCGTTTCTGTTGACATACGGCCGCGCATTTATACAATGCCCCCAACAACCGTTCTATGGAGCGCGCCATGGCGAAAGACCGCACCGATATCCCGACGATGCTTACCTTTGACGATGTACTGCTCGTCCCCGCCTATTCCGAAGTGCTGCCGCACGAGACATCGATAGCCTCGAAACTGACGGCGAAGATAACGCTCAACGCCCCCTTCATGAGCGCCGCGATGGATACCGTCACCGAACACCGGATGGCCATCGCGATGGCGCGCGAGGGCGGCATCGGCATCGTCCACAAGAATATGACCATCGAAGAGCAGGCCCGCGAGATAAAGTCGGTCAAACGCTCCGAAAGCGGCGTGATCACCCAGCCGATAACCATCACCCCCGAAAAGACGCTCCTCGACGCGCTCGACCTGATGAAGATCAACGGCATCTCGGGCATTCCGGTGACGCAGAAGAACAAACTGGTCGGCATCGTCACCAACCGCGACCTCCGCTTCGAGACCGATCTGTCCAAGCAGGTGGGCGAAGTGATGACCAAGAAACTCATCACGGTGCAGGACAAATGTTCGGTCGAGGAGGCCAAGCGTCTGCTCCACCAGCACCGCATCGAGAAACTGCTGGTGGTCGACAAGAAAGGGGAGCTCATAGGGCTCATCACCACCCGCGATCTCGAGAATCAGGAGAAATATCCGAACGCCGCAAAAGACGCCTATGGACGGCTCGTGGTCGGCGCCGCCATCAGCGCCACCGACATACGGTTGGAGCGGGCCGAGGCGCTCATCGAGGCGGGCTGCGACCTGCTGGTGCTCGATTCGGCGCACGGTCATTCCAAGAATATCATCGCCCGCGTCAGAGAACTCAAGAAACGGTGGCCGCAGGTCGATGTCATGGCGGGGAACATCGTCACCGCCGAGGCGTCGCAGGCGCTCATCGAGGCGGGGGCCGATGTGGTCAAGGTCGGCATCGGGCCCGGTTCCATCTGCACCACCCGCGTGGTGTCGGGGGTCGGTTTCCCGCAACTGTCGGCCGTCATGGCCATCGCCGAAACGACCCATTCCCGCGGCCGGACGCTCGTCGCCGACGGCGGCATCAAGTTCTCGGGCGACATCGTCAAGGCGCTCGCGGCGGGAGCCGACGCGGTGATGATGGGCGGCATGTTCGCCGGGACCGAAGAATCGCCGGGCGAGACGGTGCTGTTCCAGGGCCGCACCTATAAAATGTATCGCGGTATGGGATCGCTGGGGGCCATGAAGCAGGGCTCGAGCGACCGTTATTTTCAGGATCAGGTCCGCGACGATCAGAAGTTCGTTCCCGAAGGGATCGAGGGGCGCGTCGCCTACAAAGGGGCCGTCTCCGAGACGATATACCAGCTCGCGGGCGGTCTCCGGTCGGGGCTCGGCTATGTCGGGGCGAAGGATCTCACGGCGCTGCGGATGAACGCAAAATTCATCCGCATCACCGACGCCGGGTTCAAAGAGTCTCATGTGCATGATGTGACCATCACCAAAGAATCACCGAATTACCGCGCCGAACGGTAATGCCGTCGCCCCGCGTCCTGCTCATCGATAACTACGATTCGTTCACCTACAATATCTACCAACTCGTTCGGATAGTCGGCGGCGATGTCACCGTCATCCGCAACGACGCGGCGACGGTCGATGAGCTGACGCGCGACCGGTGGAGCCATATCATCATCGGGCCGGGGCCCAAAGGTCCCGCCGACAGCGGCATATCGCTCGAACTCATGGACCGCTTCAAGGAGGAACTGCCGATACTCGGTATCTGCCTCGGGATGCAGGCGATGGCCCATCAGTACGGCGGCGAGGTGGCGCCCCATGCCCCGGTGCACGGGAAAAGAGATGTGATCCGTCACCGCAATGTCGGCATCCACGCCTCTATCCCGTCGCCCTTCAAGGCGGCCCGCTACCATTCGCTCGCGGTCACCCGGCTCGACACCACGGTGTTCGAAACGACCGCCGAAAATACCGCGGGACTCATCATGGGGATACGGCACCGCAGCTACCCGCTCATGGAGGGGGTGCAGTACCATCCCGAATCGTTCATGACACAGTACGGCGACCAGTTGATGGACAACTTCCTGCGGATGCGCTATGAGTTCTAACACTTCGCCGTTATTCAGGATACACAATATCACGGTGCGGCCTTTTCCGCTCCCCGACACGCTATCCACCCTCTCGCGGCTGACCGCCGAAAAGAAGAACCGGACCTTCCTCGCCTCGCTCAGTCAGCGCGACTATTTCGGCCGCTTTTCGATCTATGCCGGTGATCCGATACTGACCGCCGCCTACCGCGACGGGACGCTCGTCCTCACCGACCGCGATGGCTCGTCGGGGGAAAAGATGTCGCTGCCCGACGCCTTCCGCCGTATCTTCGCCCCCATTCCCGGCTCCGAGGGGAGCAACACCCCTTTCGCCGGGGTCGCCGTCGGCTACATCGCCTACGACAGTTGCCGCTATCTGGAGAAGATAACGCTTCCCGAAGCGCGGCTCATCGCCATCCCCGACCTTGTTTTCCACTTTTCCGATACCTTTATTATAAAGGATCATTTCGATCAGGAGACCTACCTGCTCCTCCTCGACACCGACCGCTCGACGCTCACCGCCGCCGAGCGGGAGGATCTTATCGCCGCCGAGATAGCGGCGCTCCCGCCGGTCGACCTGTTCCATCCCTTCCCCGAAGGTGCGGTCACGGCGCGCGCCCATGTCCCGAAGGATCAGTATATCGCCGCGATACGGAAGATTCTCGGCTACATCCGCGCCGGCGATGTCTATCAGGTCAACTACGCCCACCCGATAAGCCTGCACAGCGGCGTCGACACCGCCGCCCTGTTCATGCAGTATGTCGAGAAGAACCCGGTCGATTTCGCCGCCTACGGCAACTACGACGAGATGGAGTTCCTGTCGCTGTCGCCCGAATGTTTCTTCACCCTCTACGAAAATGTCGTCAAGAGTTACCCGATAAAGGGGACCATCGGCCGCGGCACCGATCCCGAACAGGATATCCGCCTGCGCAAACAACTGCTGTCGAGTGAAAAGGATCTGGCCGAACTTTCGATGATCGTCGACCTTATCCGCAACGATATCGGTAAGGTAGCGATCCCCGGCAGCGTCAAGGTCAAACAGCACGCGTCGCTCGAGACCTTCCACACCCTCTACCATTTATATTCGGTGGTGCAGGGGACGGTCGATCCCGACGACCGGGCGGGGCTCCTCACGGCGCTTTTCCCCGGCGGCTCGATAACGGGGGCGCCGAAGGTGCGCGCCATGGAGATCATATCGGAACTCGAACCCTACCGGCGCGGCCTCTACACCGGTTCGGTCGGCTGGGCGGGGTACGGCAGCGACATGGCGTTCAATATCGCGATACGGACCATCCAGAAAACGGGCGATACCCTCTATTACTGCGCCGGCGGCGGTATCGTCGCCGACTCCGATCCCGAGTTGGAATACGAAGAAACGCTCGTCAAGACCCGCGCTTTCTTCAACATCTTCCCCGAGGTCAAGCTTGTTTCGTGAGATGACCGGCCCCTACGCCTTTTTCACCACCGCGCTGGTTCACGACGGCCGCGTTGTCTGGCTGAACGACCACCTCGACCGTCTTGAAAAGCACGCCGCCCACTTCAACGTTCCGTTTGACCGGGAAGGGGTCAGGCAACTTGCGCGCCTGACCCCGGAAACCGAACTCGGAACTCGGTTCCGTACGGGAGGGGGTCAGGCAACTAGTGCGCCTGACCCCTGTTTCCAGCGACTCCGCATCTCGTGTCGTCTTGATGACCGGTCGTGGGATGTCGAACTTTTCCCCGCGCCGACGCCGGTGAAAGAATTCCGATGTCGCATCGTCGAAGTGGAAAAACCGCTCGGTCCGTGGAAGACGCTTCCGCGCCGCGACTTTGGTCTCGCGGAGGGGGAAGAGGCGATCCTTGTCGACACTACCGGTCGCGTGCTCGAAGGGAGCTACACCAACCTCTTTCTCGTGCGCGGCGAAACAGTCATCACGCCGCCGGCAGACGGGTCGATACTTCCCGGCATCTGCCGCGCGAAGTTCCTGAATATGCTTAAACATTTCGGCTACACGGTGCGCGAAGAACCGTTCGGTGTCGCCGAACTCAAGCGTGGTCAGATACTCCTTACCAACGCCCTGCGCGGGGTGGTGCCGGGGGAGATAGTGAGAAGTGAGCGGTGAACAGTGAAAAGTGAGGTGATGATATGAAAAGAAAATTGATCCTTGCCAGCGCGAGTCCCCGCCGCCGTGAACTCATGGGCTACTTCCCGATACCGATCGAGGTGGTGGTCCCCGAGGTCGACGAATCGGTCACCCTCGGTCTGGGCCCCGCACCGTTTGCCCGCCTGCTCGCGGAACGCAAAGCGTTGGCCGTGGTGAAAAGAAAAAGCGATAAAGATCCGGTGCTTGCGGCCGACACCATCGTCATCGTCGACGACGAGATACTCGGCAAGCCGTATGACGCGGAGGATGCCGCACGGATGCTAAAACTCCTTTCGGGGCGGACCCATCAGGTCATCACCGGGGTCGCTATTCTGTGGAAGGGGAAAGAGGTGCTCTTCGCGGTCTCGACCGATGTGTCGTTCAAGGAACTGACGCCCAAGGAGATAGCCGACTACATCGCCACCGGCGAACCGATGGACAAGGCGGGCGCCTACGCCATTCAGGGGACCGGCGGCTTCATGGTCACCGAGATAACCGGCTCGGCCTCGAATGTCATCGGACTCCCGGTCGCCGAGACGATCGCCGCGCTCCAGAACCTCGGCTTCCTCGAAGGGCTCGCGCCGACGGGCAGTTGATTCGTGTGCCCGATTTATTGCAATCCCGAAACGGCTGAGGTAGAATCGGCCCGGTTATCGAACGGGGTCCCGACATGACGCAACCCTATCGTCCTCCGTACAAACTGACCCCCGCGCTCCTCCATCTGGTTGCCGAGATCGCCGAGCGGATCGGGCATTATGCCGCCCTCGATGCCTCCGCGCTTTCGCCGCGCCTGCGGAAGAACAACCGGCTTCGTTCCATCCACGCATCGCTTGCTATCGAGAACAACACCCTCTCGCTGGAACAGGTGACGGCGGTCATCGAAGGAAAAAAGGTCTTCGGTCTCCCGCGCGAGATACAGGAGGTCCGCAACGCCTATGCCGCCTATGAGCAGTTGAGCGGTTGGCAGGCGACATCCCGCGACGATCTCTTGGCGGCGCACGCCCTCATGATGAGCGGGCTGGTGGACCGGCCGGGCGAGTTCCGCAGTGGTAGCGTGGGCGTTTTCAAGGGAAAAGAGTTGTTGCATCTGGCCCCGGCGGCGGAGCGTGTCCCGCAGTTGATGGATGATCTTTTTTCGTGGCTGAAGAACACCGACGAACATCCGCTCATCGCCAGCAGCGTGTTCCACTACGAGTTCGAATTCATCCATCCCTTTCCCGACGGGAACGGGCGGTTGGGGCGGCTTTGGCAGACGCTGATATTAAGCGGGTGGAAACCGCTCCTTGCTTTTCTGCCGGTGGAGACGGTGATACACGACCGGCAGGAGGAATACTACCGCATGTTGGCGGCGGCAGACGTACAGGGCGAGGCGACACCGTTCGTCGAATTCATGCTGCAAGCGCTCCGTTCCGCCACCGAACAGGCGGTGGCGAACGATCCCGAAGGGACCAAGTCGGGACCAAGTCGGGACCAAGTTGAGATATTGCGTAACTGCCTAGAAGCAATGCCAATATCTGAATTGTTGATTTCGGCTGAACGAACGAACAGGACCAAGTTCAGAGATCAAATAATCAACCCGCTTATCGAGCAAGGACTGCTCGAAATGACGGTGCCCGAAAAGCCTCGTAGCAGCAGGCAGAAATACCGCACCACCGAAAAAGGGAAGGCGGTGTTGACCAGTCGTTAAAAAAGGTGTTAAGAAAAGGAGAGTCTCCGATGAGAAGAACGATGTGTCTGCCGGTCATCCTTGCGTTGCTTACCGCATGTGTCGGCTGTGACAACAACGAGGAGGCGTTTTCAGATCCTGCTTTTAAAGCATGCGTCGTGAAAGAATTGGAAAGTCTTTCACAGATATATGAAAAAGAATATCGCATAGAAAACGAAAAGGACTTAGAAATTATAACCTTGTTAGCCTGTGGAGGCGGAGGAGTAGTATCCATCAAAGGAGCAGAAAAGCTGGTTAATGTACAGACATTGGGTCTCAACCAGAACCAGATCAAATCAGTGGAACCGCTCCGCCAGTTGAAGAAACTAGAGATATTGCATCTGGAAGTTAATAAAATTAAAGACATAGAACCATTAAGCGAAACAACAGCATTAAAAACCTTGCTTTTGAACGATAACTACATCACCAATGTATTGCCGCTCAAAGAGGTCTCCTCTTTAAAAACGCTTTATATTTCAGACAACTGCATAAATGACTCGTCTCAGTTCGATGTTCTAAGAAATGCCAACCCCGATCTGGATATCATAGGCGATGGGGCGCAAGATCTTTCCCGCTGTCAATAAACGGGATGCTTCCCTACGGCGAACTGGTGATGCATAAACGCGGCGGCGCCGAGTTCTTCGGCGAATACCATGAACTCCTCGAAACGACCACCTACATCTCCACCCGCTTCCCCGAAACGGTGAAAACGGGCGAAGAATGCGCCGCCGACCCCGACACCGGCCTCGTCCCGCCCGAATGCCGCTATGCCCGCTTCGACGGCGCGAAAGCCAAAGCAGTGGACCGCTTCCTCGACCTCAACGGTGCAAACATCCACCAATTCGAACTCTACCAGAAATTTTATGTGAACGACATCCTGACCACGCTGACCGACAGCATCGAAGACCGTGTTATGGACCGCGTGGCGAAAGAGATAGGGATAGACGGCTTCCTCGAAGATCTCGGCGAGATATCGGAATATGCCTCTTACATTGGCGACATCTCAAAAGGAGACTACGGTCGCGTAAAAGACAAACTGCAAAACGACCTAGGTTTGACGGAAGAAGAGATCAAAGCGAAACTCGAAGAAATGAAAAAACAGGCGGAAAAAGTCCTCGCCCAAGTACAGGAAGAAATGAAGAAAGCGGCCGAAGCCTCGGCAACACAGAGCGAAGCCGCCGCCGAAGAAGGAGATACCCCCGAAGGAGAACATTACCCTCTGCTGGACGAAAACATCGGAGACAGCTACACCTTCTGGGCGGGTTGGGTACCGATCATCGTGGAGTGGGGGATAGGCATCAAAGCGGGCGCCTACCTCAGATATTACTACAACTACGGCATGGTGGAAAACACCCTGACCGACGGATCGCAGACAATAGGAGCGACCGCGGGAGTGGGCTTAACCCCGTACCTCTATGCGGACGGGCACATCGCGGCCGGGCTGGGAGCCGACTTCGAAATAATAAAGGTGATCATCGGTATCGAAGGTAAGGTGGTATTCATAGACGCCGAAGCCCCCTTCACCGAAGTCGGAAATAGCCGAGGCTCCGGTGGAGCGTCGGTCCGACGAAGGCCGGAGGCTTCAGCCGAGGAACAGATACTGCTGGCGCCCGAATTCACCGAAGGGGACATAGCGGCGAAACTATACCTCGGCGCGACCCTGAAACCGCGGATGATCATACTGGACGCCAGCCTGTACCTGCTTGCGGGAATAGAAATAGAGGGCCTGCCGCCGTATACCTTCGAGAAAGAGATAGCGAACTTCCCGCCGTTGCTGGATCGCGACTTCGGCAACATACTGCCGATCCCGATGTTGGAACTGAACCTCATAAGCCTGAACCAGATAATGAACGCGGCGAAATAGAAAATAGAATTGACAGGAACGGGGCGAGCGGATAGACTCGCCCCGAGCAGAGAAGGAGGGACCCCGATGAAGACCATTTCCGGAATGATCATGACGCTATTGCTCCTCACCGCCTGTACTGGGTGTGACAACAACGAGGAGGCGTTTTCAGATCCTGCTTTTAAAGCATGCGTAGAAGCAAGACTAAAAGACTACTCCGAATTTGATGAAAGAGAGTACAAAATAGAAAATGAAAAAGATCTCGAAGTTATAAAATTATTGGCTTGTGGTAGCCGTGGAATTACTTCCGTTAAAGGAATCGAAAAATTATTAAATATTGATGATCTACGTGTTAATACCAACCAAATTGCATCGGTAGAACCTATCCGTCAGCTTAAGAAATTGGAGGTGTTGCAGATAGGAGATAACAAGCTAGAGGACATAGAACCTCTTTCCGGAGCCACAAACCTGAAAACGTTGCAATTAGCTGTCAACTACATTGCAGATATTAAGCCATTAAAAGGGCTTTTAAAATTAGAAACTTTGGGAATATCAGAAAACTGTATTACTGATTTTACACAAATTGAAGAGCTTAAAGAGTCGATTCCCGATGTTGAAATCGGAGGCGCAACAGCCGAAGAGCAATCCCCCGAGAAGTGTCAGTAGCATCACGATATCTAATGCACGGAAACTATGAAGAGGGCTAGTTGAGTAAGCGAAAGATCGTTTTTATCGTTGTTGGTGTTCTGACAATTCTCATCATCATCGGGCTTTTATGGTATCGACAGACGCAGCCGCCGAAATATGATCTGAAGGTGGGTCACAAATACCGCTATGACCTCGCCTACAAGCAAGAAAGCTCTACCTTTATTGAAGTTCCCAATGGCGATGCCAACTCTTATGCCACAACGCTTTCCTGCACTTTCGGCCTGAACCTATTCCCGCTTCAGCGGACTGAAAAGGGGTACACCATTGCCCTAACAATGATGCCGAGCGGCGACTGTTCCTTTCAGTTCACCGGTAAAGACTTGTTTTCCGAGACAGTTAGGGTCGCCTAAAAAGATTTTGCGTTGCCTTAAAAGAATTAGGTTGACAAAACTCCCGACGGCGCTATATTAGCACACGACGATGGTTGATGGAGTTTATATGCAACGGATATACCTCGACTACAACGCCACCACGCCGGTCCGCGCTGAAGTGCGCGACGCGGTGCTTCCCTTTCTGAACGAACTTTTCGGCAATCCCTCTTCGCGCCATTTTGAAGGACGACAGGTCAAGACGAAGATCGAAGCGGCGCGCGATCAGGTGGCCAAGGCCATCGGCGCCGACCCGGAACGGATCGTCTTCAACGCCGGGGCGACCGAAGGGAATGTGACGGTCCTGCGCGGCTATCAGGTCAACTACAAGGAAAAGAAAGGGCGCAATCATATCATCATCAGCGCCGTCGAGCATCCCGCGATCTACGACACCGCCAAGAAGATGGCGGGCGAAGGATACGAGGTGACGATAGTGCCGGTGAACGGCGACGGCGACCTCGACCTCGCGTTCCTCAAAAGCGCGATAAAGGAAACGACCGGCCTTATCTCGGTGATGACGGTCAACAATGAGACCGGCGTCATCTATCCCATAAAAGAGATAGCGAAGATCGCCCGCGAAAAGGGAATACTCTTCCACACCGACGCGGTGCAGGCGATCGGCAAGATGCCTTTCAATGTAAAGGATATCGACGCCGACTTCGTGACGCTGTCGGGCCACAAGTGCTACGCCCCGAAAGGCGTTGGCGCGCTTTACATCAAAAAAGGGAAACGGCTCGATCCGCTGCTGACCGGCGGTCATCAGGAAAATAACCGGCGCTCCGGGACCGAGAATGTCGTCGGGATGGTGGCGCTGGGTAAAGCACTGGAACTGGCGACGGCCGAGATGTCCGCCGACCGTGAACGGATCGGGAAGATCCGTGATGAGTTCGAGCGGCGGGTGCTCGCCGAGGTGCCGCACGCACGGCGCAACGGCGGTGAGCATAACCGGCTCTATACTACCAGCAATATCTCTTTCCGCTTCGTCGAGGGTGAGGCGATACAGCTAAAACTCGACTATCACGGCATTGCCGTTTCGACCGGTTCGGCCTGTTCGTCGGGAACGCTCGATCCGAGTCATGTGGTGATGGCGATGTGCAACGGCGACGAGGAAGAGGCCCATTCGAGTATCCGTTTCAGCTTCGGCAAATACTCGAAGATGGAGGATGTCGGCTATGTCGTCGACCGGATCAAAGAGGTCATCGCCCAGCTCCGCAGTTTCTCTCCGCTCTATGATAAGTTTATGAATTCACAAGGAAAGTGAGGCCGTCATGGACTACACCGAAAAGGTCATGGACCACTTCATGAACCCGCGCAATGTGGGGAAGATCGAGGACGCCAACGCCATTGCCGAGGTGGGGAATCCCTCGTGCGGCGATGTCATCAAGATGTATCTCAAGATCAACGGCGACATGATAGAGGACATCAAGTTCCAGACCTTCGGGTGCGGCGCCGCCATCGCGGTGAGCTCCCAGACCACCGAGATGGTCAAGGGAAAGTCGCTCAAGGAGGCGCTCGAGGTCACCCGCGATCAGGTGGCCGACGAACTGGGCGGACTCCCCCCCATCAAGATGCACTGTTCCAACCTCGCCGCCGACGCGCTCCATAAGGCGGTGAAGACCTACATGTTGGAACATGGCATCGCCTAGCGGAGATCGCCGCGTCGCCATCGTCACCTTCGGCTGCAAGGTAAATCTTTTCGAAAGCGAACAACTGGCTACCGCATTATCAGGTTATACGCTGGTCGACGCCGATACAGGGGCCGACCTCTACATCGTCAACGGCTGCACCGTCACCGCGGCGGCCGACGCGCAGGTCCGGTCGATGGCCCGCCGCCTCGCCCGCACCGGGTCGCCGGTCATCGTCACCGGTTGTTATGCCCGCACCGACGACACCCACCGGCCGACCGAAGAGGGGGTCGTTTACCTGCCCGACATCGCGGCGGTGGCAAAGTATCTTGAACGGGCAGTGAATGATGATTTCACCGTTCTGCGCGCCCGTCCCGTCATCAAGATCGAGGACGGTTGTTCCGGTTCGTGCGCTTACTGCGTCATCCCTTCGGTGCGCGGCCATGATATCCGCAGCGTGCCGCCCGATACGCTCGAAAAACTTCTACGCAGCGTTCATGAACGGGGTTACCGCGAGGTGGTGCTGACCGGCATCCATGTCGGGAAATACGGCCACGAACGGGCTGACGGTGCGCGGCTTGCCGATATCGTGGAGCTGGCCCATGTCATCGTCGGCCGGGTGCGGCTGAGTTCACTTGAGGCCGACGAGATAGACGACCGGCTCTTAGCACTCGCCGCCGCCGGGAAGATAGTGCCGCACTGGCATATCCCCTTGCAGGCGGGGAGCGACACGGTGCTCCGCGCGATGCGCCGCCCCTACGATACCCGTCTGTTCGCCGGGAAGATCGGTGCGCTCGTGGCCGCCCACGCCGAACCGCCCGCCATCGGCACCGATATCATCGTCGGGTTCCCCGGCGAGAGCGACGCCGATTTCGAGGAGGCGTTCGCGTTCATTTCGTCGCTTCCCTTCACCTACGGTCATGTCTTTCCCTTTTCTCCGCGCCCCGGTACCCCGGCGGCCGAGATGCACAAAAAGATCGGCGTACTGCCCGCGGTGAAAAAGGAGCGGTCGCGCCGTCTGCGCGAACTGTTCGCCGAGAAGAAACGGCTGTTCCAGCGGTCGCAGGTGGGCCGCACGATGGCGATGATACTCGAAACGGAGGTCGCACCCGACCGGTTCGAAGGGACCACCGATACCTACTTTCAGTTGACCTACCGCGGGAAAGGGGCGGTCAA
>CALMRE010000143.1 GCA_937871295.1 uncultured bacterium
ACCAAATGTCTTGACGTATCTCCTCTCGGTAAGATTTTAGATGTCTTGATTCGCACCCTTGACATCCCCGGAGAGCTTGATATGGTTTTTCCCGGTCAGTCTTTTTTATGATGGGGAAAGGGAGTCGGTCATGAACAAATTCAGTGTGATTTTGCTGTTGGCGGTATGGTTCTTCGTTGCGTGCGATAATGACGGCGGCAAAACGGTGAACGATACTAACGGAACGCCCGATGAGACGGCCGATACGCTGCAGCCCGACGAAGCGGTCGATACGGCGGTGCCCGATGAGGCGGCCGACACGATACTGCCCGACACCCTCACCGAAGAGGAGCCCGATCTGTTCGAGAGCTGGGTGACCGACGGCGACGACATCGTGACCGACGAACCGGCCGGCGATGACACGACCGCGGTCGCCGATTATGACATCATCTATCCCGACGATATCGCGATGAGTCCCGTCGATCCCTACGACGGCACCTACGGCTGGGAGATCATGCAGGAGGGCTATCCGATGAACGACACATGGGACGCGCTGTCGTTCGAGTGGGATTACTTCATGATACACAACGAGGACGACTCGTTCAGCGGCTCGGTGGGCTATCTCATCGCCAATCCGCGCGCCAAGGATATCGCGTGGGGACTCATGGGCAAACTGGTCCCGGGCGGCGGGAACATCGCCATCGCGGGGCAGTTCGACAAGGATCTGCCGCCGGTGGCCGACTACGAGAACTTCGACCCCGACACCGGCCAGTCCTTCACCGCGTCGGGGACCGAACGGTCGTTCGCGGTCGAGAACACCGACACCGGTTCGTGGGGCCGCATGACGCCCAACATCATTGATGACACGATCCTGCTCGAGGGAAAGACGGCCAATTTCGAGTGGGAACTGACGGTCCGGCAGGACTGGACGCTGCTCACCACCGGTCCCGACACCTTCGTCAAGGTGACCGACGACAAGATAGACACCGTCATCTCCGGTATCCCCGCCGCGCAGGAATGGAATGTTCATATGTTCTGGCCGCGCACCAAGATCAACGGCTGGATCAAGGACCTGCGCGATGAGACCACCTATCCGATAGACGCGCACGGCTACCGCGAGAATTCGTGGGGCCGCTGGGCCTTCAATCAGGGCGGCTGGGATTTCGGCACCCACTCCGATGTCCGCTCGAAGGTGATGTTCGGCTGGCAGACCTACCATTTCAAATCGACGCGGCTCGACTATCTCGATCTCGGCTTCATCGATAACGGCGAGTACAAACTGGTCAACTTCCGCGCCGATATGGGACAGCTCGGCTGGAAGCACGATCTCTGGTCGTTCGACCCGGTGGCCCGGCAGTGTGTTCCGCGCGACACGACGCTCATCGCCAAGAACGCCGACTACCGCGTCGACGCCTACATCACCATCGGTCAGGGGCAGGTGCCGATGCTCTCCTCAGCGACCGCCACCGTCGAGAAGTATGTCATCATGATACAGATACCGTGGTTCAAGGGGACCATCACGCGGCTCTCGGACAACACCGTCATCGCCACCTTCGAAGGGCGCGGCGGCGGCGAATTCTCGACCGAGCGGGCCGCAGAGGGGACCACGAATATCAGCGATGCCGACTGCGTCGCGTGGGGCGCGAAATTCTCGGTGCCGTTCCCGCAGTAAAACCCACCCGACCTCCCTTGACAGGGAGGAGCTAGAATAGTACAGTCCCCTCCATGAAAGGAAGAGTGATCGACATACTCGCCCGATACCGTCTTGTCATATTCATCGCGGCCGCCGGTGTGATCATTGCGGCGGCATGGTACGCGGTACGCGGCGGCACGATATTCAACTTCCACGAATACTGCCCGCTGTCGCCCGTCTGCGTCTTTTTCACGATGCCCCAAAGCGGTATCGTCTGGCCGTGGGGACTTTTTTTCTTCGGGACGCTCCTCATCACGGCGCTCTTTGTACGGCGCGCCTTCTGCGGCTGGCTCTGCCCGGTCGGACTGGTGCAGGACTTCGTCTATCTGCCGCGGCGATTGATGCAAAAGATGTCCGCGCTGACGGCGACCGCTGGGTGTCGTCGCGCCGCTTTGGTGTCACGACTCCTTGTGCTGCTTGCCGCGTTGTTCTTTCCTTTCTTTACCGGCTCGATGTTTTTCTCGCAGTTCTGCCCGATGATACGGATCGGCGATGTGCTGTACCGCACCGACTATGCTTGGGGCCTGATGACGCTGGGCCTCCTGACGCTGCTCTCGATCATCATGGAGCGGTTCTTCTGTCGTTTCGTCTGTCCGCTGGGGCTTATACTCGGTTGGGTCGGACGGAGCGGTGCGAAATTGTTCCCGACGATCACCGTTCATAAAACCTGCAAAGCGGCCGACCGGTGCGGTAAATGCGCCGGCGTCTGCCCGACGAAAATAGATATCTGCGCGGTGGACGGCGCGATCGACGACGCTGAATGTATGCTTTGCCTTTCCTGCGTGAAACAGTGTCGCTGTTACCATACCGGAGAAAAAAGATGATCACGATGCCTCGTATGCTTCTCATCGGCGCGGCGACCCGCGACGCCGGCAAGACGACCCTTGCGTACCGCATAGTTCACCGCTTCCGGGAAAGCGGCATCGTCGCGGTCAAGGCGACGATACATCGCGGCGAGGAGGTGGCGGGTCACTATTCGGTGACGCGGGAAGAGGGGCAACATGCCGAAAAGGATACCGGGCGGCTGTTCTCCGCCGGGGCGGCGGCGGTCTATTGGTTGAGAAGCGACGAGCGCTCGATCGGAAAAGCGGTGAACGAATTGTTGTCGCTGTTACCCGCCGAGGCGCCGGTACTGTGCGAATCCAATACGCTGCGCACCTTTGTCGAGCCGGGGTTATTCCTCTTGGTCAAGCGGCGCGGGGAAAGCGAGATAAAGCCTTCTGCCCGCGCGGTATTGCCGTTCGCCGATCGGGTGGTGGAATCGTATCGCGCCGAAGAGGAACTGTGCTACACGCCCGATGTCGCGGCCGGTATACTGTTCGAGAATGGTTCGTGGAGGTTCATTGCATGATACCTTTCGAAGATGCCTACAAAATAGTCCTTGCCCACGCGCGGCCGTTGACGGCCCGCGAGACGGTGCCGCTCGAACAGGCCGTCGGCCGCGTTCTTGCCGTACCGGTGAAGGCCGACCGCGCGATCCCTCCCTATGACCGCGTCGCGGTCGACGGCTATGCCTGCCGCCGCGCCGACCTGCCGGGGCCGCTCACCCTGCTCGAAACGGTCGGCGCCGGAGCCCTGCCGCAGAAGCGCGTCGAGCCGGGCACCTGCATCCGCGTCATGACCGGCGGGGTGACGCCGCAGGGGGCCGACATGATCGTGATGGTCGAGGACGCAGCCGAAACGGCCGAGAGGTCGATAACGGCGACCTGCATCGACAAAAATGTCAACATCGCGCGAAAGGGGGAGGATGCGGCGGCCGGCGAGACGCTCGTCGAAGCCGGCGTACGGCTGTCGGAGAAGCATGTCGCGACGCTTGCCTCGGTCGGTGCGGTGGCGTTGACGGTGTGGAGACGGCCGCGTGTCGCGATACTTTCCACCGGCGACGAGGTGATCCCCCCCGAGCAGACTCCGCAGGCCCATCAGATACGGAACTCCAATGGCCCGACGCTTGCGGCGCTCTGTGGCCGCGCCGGCGCGGAGGTCACGTTCGCCGGGCTTGTTCCCGATCGTATCGAGGCGTTGGAGGCGGCCATCGGGACGGCGCTTGAACAGAACGATCTGGTGCTGGTGACGGGCGGAGTGTCCAAGGGGAATTTCGACTTCGTTCCCGCTGCGGTCTCCCGCTGCGGATGCACGATACGGTTCGATCAGGTCGCCATAAAACCGGGAAAGCCGACCACCTTCGCCGTCGGCGAGGGAAAAACCTTCTTCGGTCTGCCGGGCAATCCGGTATCGGTCTTCGTCACCTTCGAACTCTTCGTGCGTCCCTTCATCGATAAAACGGGCGGTGTCGCGGCCGCGCCCGCCGAACTCATCCTGCCCATCGGCGGCCGCTATGAAAGGCGAGCGACCGAACGGGAAGAATGGACCCCGGCAACGATCCGCGGCGGCCGGGCAAACCCTCTCGGTTATCACGGATCGGGCCATTTCCACGTGTTGGCGGGGGCCGATTGCATCATCCGTATCCCGGTGGGGGTGGCCGAGGTGGCGGCGGGGGAGGGTTTGCGTGCGCGACTCCTTTGAACGCCGGATAACCTATCTGCGCATATCGGTCACCGATCGCTGCAATCTGCGGTGCCGCTACTGCATGCCCGAAGAAGGGATCCGCTGGATGTCGCACGACGATATCCTCGCGTTCGAGGAGATCGTCGATTTCACAAAGATCGCGCTGGGACTCGGCATAACCAAGGTGCGTCTGACCGGCGGAGAACCGCTCGTCCGCAGAGGCGTCGTGTCGCTGGTGGCGATGCTTTCCGCCCTCAAAGGTATCGAGGATCTCGCGATGACGACCAACGGCGTGTTGCTGGAGGGCTATGTCGCGGAACTGCGCGAAGCGGGGCTCATGCGGCTCAACATCAGCCTCGACACCGTCGATCCGGCGCGGTTCCGGGAGATCGCGCGTGTCGACGCCCTTGAGTCGGTCCTTAACGGTATCGCGGCGGCGCGGCGATCCGGTTTCCCGGTAAAGATAAACACTGTCATCGAACGGTCGCCCGACGAACCCGATGCGGCGGGGGTTGCGGCATGGGCGGCGGCCGAAGGGTTGCCGGTGCGCTTCATCCGGCAGATGGACCTTGCTCACGGCGAGTTCTTCGGCGTCATCGGCGGCGACGGCGGCAACTGCGGATCCTGCAACCGGATCCGTCTGTTGGCCAATGGAGTGGTGAAGCCCTGTCTTTTCTCCGACCTCGGGTTCAGTATACGGGAACACGGCGCGGAGGAGGCCATACGGCGTGCGGTGGCGGTGAAACCGGAAAAAGGCACGTGCAACAGCAAAGGCGGCTTTTACAATATCGGAGGGTAACGGCATGGCGTTGAAGAGAATGAAAAAGAACCTGAAAAAGAACATCGGCCTTCACAAATCGAAGCCGGTGACGCTTTCCCATGTCGACCCGCGCGGCAAGGCGAGAATGGTCGATGTCGGCGACAAGGATGTGGTGCGTCGTAGTGCTACGGCGCGCGGGTTTATCCGTCTGTCGAAGGAAACGGTGGCGCTGGTGCGCGAGAACGGCATGAAAAAGGGAGACGTTCTTTCGGTCGCGCAGGTGGCGGGCATCATGGCGGCGAAGCTGACGCCCCAGATCGTGCCGCTCTGTCATCCGCTCGAACTGACGCAGATACTGGTGACCCCGCAACTGATGAACGATGGTGTCGAGGTGACCGCCACGGTCCGTTGTGTCGCCCGGACCGGGGTCGAGATGGAGGCGCTCACGGCGGTGACCGGCGCGCTTCTTGCGGTCTATGATATGTGTAAGAAGGTTGATCGCCGCATGACCTTCGAACGAATAGAACTTACCGAAAAGATGAAGGAATCGCTATGAAAATGAAGGGAAGGGTGACCGGACTGCATATATCGCAGGAGAAAGGAACGGTGAAGCTGCCCGTCGCTACGGCCGAATTCACCGCGATCGGCATCGTAGGCGACGCTCACGCCGGGCGATGGCACCGGCAGGTCAGCCTGCTTGACGCGGCGGCGGCGAAACGCTTTACCGAGGCGTCGAATATCGCGGTCGCGCCGGGAGAGTTCGCCGAGAATCTGCTGCTGGAAGGGATAGACCTTGCGCGGGTCGCTCCGCTCGATCGTCTCGTCATAGGCCCGGTCGAACTGGAGATAACGCAGATCGGCAAGGAATGCCACGGCGCCGGGTGCACCGTCTTCCAGCGTGTCGGCACCTGCCTCATGCCCAAGGAGGGACTTTTCGCCCGCGTCATTACGCCGGGCGTCGTGACGGTCGGCGATCCGGCCGAACTTATCGCGCGGCCGCTATCCGTCCATGTTGTGACGCTTTCCGATCGCGCCGCGGCGGGTGAATATGAGGACCGCTCCGGTCCGCTTATCGCCGAGATGGTCGCGAACCACTTCGCCGGCACGCGCTGGCATCTGTCCGTCGACCGCACCGTCATCCCCGACGAACCGGAGATGCTGGAAAAGGTGCTGGAGCAGGATCGCGACGGGCTGACCGATATCGTCATCACCACCGGCGGCACCGGCATAGGCCCGCGCGACATCACCCCCGAGGTGATACTCGAACTCGCCGACATCGAGATACCGGGCATCATGGAATATATCCGGGTGAAATACGGCGCCGACAAACCTTCGGCGCTCCTTTCGCGCAGTATCGCCGTGGTCATGGGTGACACGCTTGTTTTCGCCCTGCCGGGGAGCGTCCGGGCCGTCGAAGAGTACCTGACCGAGATCCTCAAGGTGTTGGAACATTCCGTCCTGATGCGCCATGGGCTGGGACATTGATCTGGGCGACCTTATCCGCCGGCTTATCGGTAAGCCGCGCGTTCTGAAAAACACCCCCGTGCCACCCATGCCCGCCGACTGGAAATTCACCTATGCCGACCTTGTCGTCGAGGCGAAAGCGGGGAAACGGAAGTCGATTGGCCGCGCCGAGATGGAGTGGGCGAAGGAGTACGAGCGGAGCCTTATTCCCGCCGATATGCGTTTCCCGCAGAAGGGCGATCTCTACGAATCGCTCGCCGATCAAACGGTCGAATATATCACCGCGTGGGCCGCTCCCTACAGCGGCGGCGGTACCGGCACTCTTTTCGCAGGGGAACAGGTGTGGATACACTCCGCACCGCGTGATGAGAAGCCCATCGGCGAATATGCCCTGCCGGTCGAATATCGCAAGGTCGAGGAGCGGATGGTCCCCGAGTCGGAGCGCACCTCGTCCAAGTACGGCGGCTTCTCTCTCTACTTCACCACCATCGAACTGAACACCAAGTTCAAACTCATCCGCACCGGGTTCGAGGGGAAGAAAAGGTAGATAGACACCCGTTCCGCATGGTAGGGGCGTTGCCAACGGCACGCCCGTTTTCTTCTCACGCCCTCCCTGCACCCTCTTATATATATAATGATAAGTGTTTTCTTGTGATGAAAGGTGATTTGCGGTAAAGTGGGGCGTCTTTGAGGGGGATTTGCCATGCGGAACATTCTGGTTCTTCTTGCGCTTATGATGTTATTACCTTTTGCTTTATTGTCAGAATCGTCAAAAGAAGAGATTCAGCCCGGTGAATATATAAGGGAGGGAGGAAGTGGTTTTTTGACGATCAAGATCGGCCATAACGGCAAAAAGACATTTTCCATACTTTCAGTAGGTTCGAATGGCCATACTTGCGAGATAGAAGACGAAGTTATAAATAATAATAACAAGGCAATAATTCAAGAATCGTCATCTGAATCAAATGAACCAATCTTGCCATGTGTTATAACCTTTTCTTTGAAGTCTCAGAAAATTCAGGTCACATCAGAGGAATGTGGTGGCTATTGTGGTGCCAGAGCTCAAATTGATGGCTTGTATATAAAATCAGCCCCCGGTTGCAAAGACTCGGAAATTGATTCTAGTCGAAGTCAGTTTAAGAAATTGTACGACAAGAAAGATTATGCAAATGCGCGCCTCCAACTGGAACCTATTCTTAAGAATTGTGCAAAAACAATATCATGGGTCAAAGAGAATTGGATAAGGAGCGATTTGTCGATCACTCAATACAAATTGGGAGATTGGGACGGATGTCTCAAGACCTTACAACCGTTTGAAGAAGATATCGTAAAAAAGGATGATGATATACTACTTCCTCCATTTGAACGAGAACTGTATTTGCCCATAATTAAAGCTGTTCGTGCCAATTTTCAATTGTGTAGTAAGGCTAAAAACAAGCACTAGGCAGTGCTTTT
Source organism: uncultured bacterium (assembly GCA_937871295.1). Taxonomy (GTDB): domain Bacteria; phylum UBP6; class UBA1177; order UBA1177; family JAKLFG01; genus CALMRE01. The sequence goes on from CALMRE010000143.1 coordinate 7,857, forward strand.
TCAGGAGGAGCGCGATGCCGATCTATGAATATCTGTGCGCCGGATGCGGCAAACACTTCGAGGTGACGCAGAAGATGTCCGACGCCCCGCTCACCACCTGTGAATCATGCGGCGGCAAACTCGAAAAGCAGGTGTCGCTCGGCGCCATCGTCACCAAAGGCGACGCCCCCGCATGTCCCGCCGGAACGAAGTCCTGCTGTCCCGGCTGTACCCACAACCATCACTAGCTCATCCATCCAGCCCTGTCAAGGGAGGGCCGGGAGGGTTTTCCCGCGTATGAAAAGGCAAAACCCCCTCAATCCCCCTTGACAGGGGGACGCGATCAACGGTACCTGCTGTTTATGCTGAAATTGTGAACGAGTCCCATCAGGATGCTGTTGGCGAGGAGCGCAGAGCCGCCGTATGAGAAGAAGGGGAGCGGTATCCCGACGACCGGCAGGACGCCGGTCACCATGCCGATATTGATGACCACTTGCAGCCACAGGAGCGTTACGGTGCCTATGATGACCAGCGCCATGAACTTGTCGCGCACCAGAGGTATCACTTCGATCGCTCGGTAGAAAAGCAACAGATACAACCCCAATAGCAGCATACAGCCGGAGAAACCGAACTCTTCGGCGTAGACCGAGAAGATGAAGTCGGTATGGTGTTCCGGTATGAAGCGGAGGATATTCTGCGTTCCGGCGTTGTAGCCCTTGCCGCTCAACTGACCCGAACCGACCGCGATGATCGACTGTTTGGTGTGATATTGGCTCGAGAGGCTTTCGTCGCCACCCTCCTGCCACATCATCGTGACGATGGCGGTGACGCGCCGTTTCTGGTAGTCGGCCAGCACGAATTCCCACAGGAGAGGCGCCGAGATCACGGCGATCAGGAACAGCGCGATGAGTCTTTTGCGGTTTATTTTGGTCGAGAAGAAGATGATGAGCGCCACCGCGCCGAGCAGCAGACTGGTCCCGAGGTCCGGTTCGGCGTAGACGAGCAGCATCGAGAGCAGGACCGCGACCGTTTCGGGGATGAGGTCGTGCAGTTTATAGCCGTCCTGCAGGGTCGGTTTCTGGTTGAGACGGTAGCTGAGGAAGAGGATGAGGGCGACCTTTGCCAGTTCGGAAGGCTGGAAGTTCATGAAGCCGAGATCGAGCCAGCGGTAGGCGCCGCCCACCTTCTTGCCGATGATGAGAACAAGGAACAGGAACAGAAGGCTGACAAGGTACAAGGGTATGGAAAGGTTCTCCCAGGTGCGGCGGGAACGGTAGGATACGATGAGGAACACCGTTGCCGACAGGGCTATCCAGAGCAGTTGGATGTAGAATTTCTGCGGATTGTAGGAAAGGGCGCTTGAAAGGGTGGTGAGTCCCAGCGCAAGAATGCCGAGGAGCGGCAGTACGATGAGCAGGTCGAGGCGTCGCTGATTCACTCCTCCACCCTCCCGCGGTAGTGGTACGATTTCAGCAGGCGGTAGACGATGGGGGCGGCCGCTTCGGCGCCGTGGGCGCCGCTTTCGACGATCGCTACGACCGCCACTTCGGGGCGTTTATAGGGGAATACGGCGGCGAAAAGGGCGTCATCGGCCGTCATCGACCGGCGGTCTTCGTCGAGCACATCTATCAGTTTGCGCTCCGATTTGGAAATGATCTGGCTGGTGCCGGTCTTGCCGGCGGCGGCGGGAATGGTGTGGTCGACATAATAGTAGGCGGTGCCTCCCTCTTCGTTGGTGACGCTCCAGAGAGCCCGCATCACCTCTTTGAGATTCTTTTCCTTGAGGTCGAGCATGCGGAGAACCTCCGGCTCTATCGGCGTCCGGCGTCCTTTGCCGTCGATGAGATAGGAAGCGATCTTCGGCCGCATCAGAACGCCGCCGTTGGCGATCGCGGCATAGACCAAAGCGATCTGCAGGGGCGTCATGCGGATGTCGCCCTGACCGATAGCGAGGTTCATCGTGTAGCCCTTGTTGAGTATCTGACCGCGATGATTGAAATCGAACCATTCCATCGTCGGCAGGATGCCGTCCTCCTCGCCGGCCAGATCGATGCCGGTCTGACGGCCGACATTGAACAGTCGCGCGAACTCGGTCAGGCGGTGGTGGCCGAGCCGTTCCGAAAGGCTGTAGAAATAGATATCGCAACTCTCCTTGAGTCCGCGGTGGAGGGCGGTGTGGTTGTGTCCCCACTTGTTCCAGCAGCATTTGATCTCGGTGTCGAACCAGAGACAGCCGGTGCAGAGGAACGAGGTGTGGGGCGATATGACGCGGTACTCGAGCCCGGCGAGCGCCGGGATGACCTTGAAGGTCGAACCGGGAAAGAAGGATGCCTGCACCGCCTTGTTGGTGAGCGGTTGCAGGATGCTCTCGGAGTATTCGAGCCAGACCCCGGCCGGGATCCGTTTCCCGGAGAGGAGGTTGGGATCGTAACTGGGGCTGGAATAGAGGGCGAGTATGTCGCCGGTCCGTATGTTCATCATCACGACCGCGCCCGACTGGTCGCCGAAGGCCGCCGCCGCCTCCTCCTGCAGGTAGGAAAGGATGGTCGTCTGCAGGGAATATCCCTTGACGGGCGGGGTCGCCGGCGGCATCTCGGCTGAAAGCATCTCGGGGGTGTCGATGCGGCGGCCGATGTAGTCGATGACATGCCAGGTCTCGCCGTAGGAGCCGTGCAGTTCCTTTTCCCACGCCTTCTCGAGTCCCGTTTTGCCGATAAAACTCTCCGGGTCATAGCCGGGGTAATTGGCCAGTTCGTTCTTCGATACGCGGGCGATGTAGCCGGTGACGTGCGCTTCGTCGCTTTCCGCGGGATAGCGGCGCCGGTAGAACGACGATATGATCGCGCCGGGGATGTCGGAGAGATAACTCGACAGGCGCAGGATCTCCTCTTTGGGGATCTCGTCCCTGACGGTGACCGGGACATGCCGGCAGCGGCCGCGGCAGGTGGAGAGATATTCGTGCAGTTCGGTCGCCTGCGTGTTTGACAACGACAAGGCCGAGGCGAGTTTCAGCACATTTTCTTCCGGGTCGTCATCGCCGGTGAAGAGGATGGGCAGTATCTGGATCCGGAACTGCGCCGCGGTGGTCGCCATCACCTTGCCGTCGGCGGTCAGA
>CALMRE010000144.1 GCA_937871295.1 uncultured bacterium
GCGCACCGTGACGCTCGGGGCCATCGAGGGGACGGCGGTCGAGGTCACCGGCCTTGAGCCGGGCGAGGTGCTCGTGGTGGAGGGGATGAAGGATCTCCATCAGGGAATGCCGGTCAGCGTCATCGAACAGCGGTAGGACGGGGATGAAGGAACTCATCTATCAGGCGGTGCTGAACCGCCGGATCACCCTCTTTTTCGTCGCCGCGATAACGCTCTACGGTCTGGTCAGTTATTATTTCCTTCCCAAGCAGGAGAATCCCGACCTCGACCCGACCATCGCGCTGGTGACGGCGGTCTATCCGGGGGCGCTCCCCGAGGACATGGAGAAACTGGTCACCGAGAAGATAGAGGACGCCGTCAGCGAGATACGCGGTTTCGACAGCGTCCGCAGTTATTCGAAGAACTCCATCTCCATCGTGCTGGTCTATATCAACTCGGATGCCGATCGCGAGAAGTCGTGGCTCGACCTGCGCCAGAAGATGGACGATCTTTACCCGAAACTGCCGGAAGGGTGCTGGAAACCGGAACTCAACACCAAACTCGGCGAGACCGCCGGGCTCATGATAGCGTTCTCGGGCGGCACCTACACCTACGATCAACTCGAGGCCTACGCCGATATCTTCAAGGAACGCCTGCGGCGCATCAAGGGGGTCGTCCGGTTCGAGATCGCGGGGAAGATCGACCGCGTGGTGCGGGTGACCGCCGACAGCGCGCGGCTCAACCAGCACCGCCTGTCGCTCGAGGATCTCTGGAAACTGCTGCAGGCGCAGAATATCGAGATACCGTCGGGGGCCATCGCGAGCGACGGCTCGACCATCAATGTCAGCGTGCCGGGTAAATATGCGTCACTACGCGACATTGAGAACACCGTCATCGATGTCTCCACCGTCGACGGTTCCATCGTGCGGCTCCGCGACGTGGCGACCGTCTCGATGGGACTCGACGACGAGGCGAGCAAGATACGGCGCAACGGCAGGGAGGCGGTCATCCTCGCCGGTTACTTCGAGGAAAAACGCAATGTCCTCCTCATCGGCGACGAGGTGCGCGCGGCGATAGACGAGGTGAAACGGTCGCTGCCCGACGACCTCACCGTCGATGAGGTGCTCTACCAGCCCGACGATGTCAAGCAGGCGGTGGGCGATTTCATGTCGAACCTGCTCGAAGGTATGCTCTTCGTCATCGTCGTGGTCTTCATCGGGATGGGGTTCCGCAACGCGATGGTGGTCGCGACCGCGATACCGCTCTCGGTGCTCTGCGCCTACATCGCGATGGGGTTCTTCGGCATCAAGGTCCACCAGATATCGACCGTGGCGCTCATCATCGCGCTGGGGATGCTGGTCGACAACGCCATCGTGATATCGGACGCGATACAGGTGAAACTCGACGCCGGGGTCGACCGGGTGAAGGCGGCCTACGAGGGGACCATCGAGGTGGCGCTCCCGGTCTTCACCTCGACCCTCACCACGGTCGCCGGCTACTACCCGCTGATGCTCCTGCCGGGCAATATCGGGCAGTATGTCCTCAGCGTGCCGCAACTGGTCATCATATCGCTGTCGGCCTCCTACCTCGTCGCGATGTTCGTGACGCC
>CALMRE010000145.1 GCA_937871295.1 uncultured bacterium
CCGCTATCATCGAAAACGGATCCCCACAGTTCGGTCCACGCCTTGGTGCCGTCGGTGTTCCATTTGGTGAGGAACAGGTCATAGTCCCCCGCGTTGTTGAAGCCATCGAACGATCCAGCGGTATATCCGGCGACGAAGATATCACCGTTCGCGTCGACGGCGACCGACTGGCCCCGATCCTCTTTGTTGCTTCCCCATAGTTTGGTCCATGCCTTGGTTCCGTCGGCGTTCCATTTGGTGAGGAAGACATCGAGAGTCCCGGGATTCTGGTTCGGGTTGCCGTCCAGTGATTCGGCGGAGGTCCCTGTTACGAAGATGTTCCCGTCCCCGTCGACGGCAACGTCATGGCCGAGGTCTTCGTAGGCGGTTCCCCATTCTTTCGTCCATGCTTTGGTGCCGTCGGCGTTCCATTTGGTGAGAAATATATCGTAACTGCCTTCGCCGATATTTCCGTCAAGTAAACCTTCGGTATAGCCTGCTACGAAGATGTCGCCGTTCTTGTCCACGGCGACGCCTTCTGCGGTGTCCCCTCCGCTGGTCCCCCACTGTTTGGTCCATGCCTTGGTGCCGTCGGCATTCCATTTGGTGATGAAAGCGTCCCAGCCGCCGGCGGAGGTGTTGCCGTCGAGCGATCCGGAGGACTCGCCGACGACGAAGATGTTCCCGTCGCCGTCCACGGCGACGCCAAGTCCGGTATTGACACTGGCATTTCCCCACAGCTTGGTCCACGCCTTGGTGCCGTCGGCGTTCCATTTGGTGAGGAAAACATCATTGTTCCCCTCATTGGAATTGGTGTTCCCGTCGAGATCGCCACTACTGCTCCCCGCCACGAAGATGTTCCCGTTATCGTCCACGGCGACGGCATAACCGAGATCGGCTTTTTCCGTTCCCCATTGTCTGGTCCATGCCACGGTCCCATCGGGGGTCCATTTGGTCAGGAAAATGTCTCCGCCACCGAGATAGGTGTTATCGCCGACCGCGCCATCGGTAATGCCGGCCACGAAGATGTTGCCATTGTCATCGACGGCGACTGCGCGGCCATGATCGTCCTGAGTGCTTCCCCACTGTCTCGTCCGGTTCGTCTTGGCGACGACGGTGCCCTCCCCGATGGTAAGCGAGTCGTGCATGATGGTTATCGTGGAAGTGACCTCATCCCCGTGTATCGGTCCTGTCGTCAGGCGGACCGCCACCGTATCGCCGTTCTCCACGGTACCGCTCTGTCCGCTCTCGGTGTCGTTGATGAGGAGCGTTCCCTCTGTTATCGTAATGTCGGCGCTTTCCAAGTCGACGGGCAGCGAGACGGTCGCCGGTTCGCTCTGCACTGTCACGCCGGGCCATTGTTCGAGGGTCTGGTCGGTGGCGAAATATGGCTCCACGCGGGTGGTCACGCTGAACGTTCCTGTGTTCTCTTGATCCGGCCGGTATATCCCGACATAGGTTATTGATAGGATTCCCTCTGTCGCCGTTCCCAGTTCAGACGAGGCGGTCACCTTCACCGCGACGAGGTCGCCCGCGACCAGTTCGACGGTCGTTTCCTTGAGATCGACGCCGTTCACCACGAGCGTACCGCCCGTCACGACGGCATCGGCGCTCTGGGCGTAAGGCGGCAGGACCACCGTTATCTCGTTCGAGGTGTACACGGCCGAAAGGTCGGCTTCGGTCACCGGAGTAAATACCACGGAGAAATCGTACTTGTTTATCACCGTGTCGCCGTCATCATCACAGAAATCCTCGAAAGCGGGAACGGTGACGGTGGTGTCTAACTCTTCGTAGTATGTCTCGATATTGGTCCGGATGGTCGCCAGCATCGTGCCGACATACTGACCATTGGCCGCGATCTCTTCCTTTATGGATGCATCGTCTATCGTTCCATCCTCTTCGAGGTCGTCCATGATGTCGCCGAGGAGTTGCGAAAGAGTACCTTCGGTGTTGTCGGCCTGCAGAATCGCCGAAATGGCGAGCAATATCGCGTTGCTGGTTCCCTGCTGAGAGATGTCCATCTCTTGGAACGAGGAGACGCTTTCCTCCCCTATGTAGAAGGCCTTCAACACTTCCGCCTCTGCCTGCACCCGCGCCTCGGAGAAGGTTTTTCCCTCGTCACTGACGAGAAACTTGATCCGGGGTCGTGCCAAGGTCGTGAGGATATTAATGTTCGTTTTCTCGCCCAGTAAGAGGTCGGCAAGGACATTGAAGGTGAGGGTCGAGGCGCTTACCTCGCCTGTTATCTCGTTGAAGTAGTAACCGAACGCCTTTATCTCGGCATACCTGTTCGTCTTCATCAGATTCGAAGGCAGTTCGAATCCGCCGAGGTCGTCCTCCGTCTGGGTGTTGTAACTCTTGCCGGTCGGGACGAATTGGTCATCGAGTTCCTGAACGTCTATCTGGCTGTTCTTCACGAACGGCCCCTTCTGGACGAACCCCGTGATGGTGTAGCCCTGAACGACATCGTCATCGGAGGTCGCCCCATCAGTCGGTGTGTTCTTCCCGCCGTCACAGGAGACGACCAGAAAAACCGACACGCTTGCCAAGAACCAGAACAGGCGCTTCATGACGGAGCCTCCCCTTTTGTATGTCCACGCTGCCCGGAGAATACCCCCTGTCGGATCGAAAATCAAAGAATTTCATGTTGCTTCCCGCGGCGTCGGGTCGAACGATCCCGCGACGCCGTTGCTTTTTGCTTTTCCTTACATTATAGTGAGGCGTTCACGGAGGCACCATGTCGTTCACCGAGCGGACCGCGATAATCTACGGCGAAGAACAGTTGGCGAAACTGTCGCGTTCGACCGTGGCGATCTTCGGGCTCGGCGGTGTCGGCGCTTCTGCGGCGGTCGATCTCATCCGCTGCGGCGTGGGAAAACTCATCGTCACCGATTTCGACGCGGTGCAGGAAACCAACCTCAACCGTCTCGTTTTCGGATTCTCCGACACGGTGGGAAAGAACAAGGTTGAGGTGCTTGCCGATGTCGCGCGCCGCATCAATCCGGCGGCCGAGATCGTCGGCAGTACCGCGTTCATGCGGGGCAACGATGCCGACGCCCACATCCCCGATGCCGATGCCTACATCGACGCGATAGATTCGCTCAATCCGAAGGTGAACCTTATCATCAATCTGCTCGCGGCGAAGAAGAGCTTCATCTCGGGCTTCGGGACGGCGGGACGGCGCGATCCGACGCGGCTCATGGTGGCCGATGTCTGGAAGACGCACGGCTGTCCGCTGGCTTACCTCGTCCGCAAACGGCTCCGCGCCCGCGACATCGACGGCCGTTTCCCGGCGATCTATTCGACCGAACCGCCGGTCGATCCGATAGAGAATCCCGACCAGAACGACGACGGTCGCGGCCGTATCCGCAAGGTACAGGGATCGACCCCCTTTGTGCCGCAGACGGCAGGGCACATCGCGGCGTGGTGGGTGGTCGAACGGCTGCTGAAAGGAACGGAGAAATGAGATGAGAACCTACGATATCGGCCCGACGCCGTGGCGTAATTTCTATCACTTCGGGGTGCTCGACTCGACCAATGCCGAGGCGATACGGCTGATCGGAAAGGGAATATCCTCCGGCATCGTCATCGCCGACCGGCAGACCGCCGGGCGCGGCCGCGGCGAAAAAAGCTGGCACTCACCGGCGGGAAAGAATCTGTATGTTTCCTTCTTCGCCAAAACGGGCCGCGAGCAGGCGATGAACGCGGCAAAGATCGCGGGACTCGCCGCCTACGACGCGGTGACCGCCTTCGTTCCGGCCAAGCGGACGCTCCTCAAATGGCCGAATGACCTCCTCGTCGATAAAAAGAAACTCTGCGGTATTTTGATACAACACCTGACCCGCAGCCGCGACCTGTTCACCGTTACCGGCATCGGAATCAACCTCACGACCCCCGGCAAAAAGGCATTCGAATGGGTGTGGGAGCCGACCTCGCTCGAAGAGGCCTCCGGCGGCGCGGTGGAGACGAACGCGGCGTTGAAAGAACTGGTCGCGGCGCTCGCCCGCTGGAGCCACGCGACGGCCGATGAGATCGAGGCGCGGTACGGGAAACTGGTCCGCTGGATGGTCGGCGCCGCGGTGACGGGCCGAACGGGCGGAGAGGAGGTAGCGGGAAGCGTCGCCGGTTTCGGCGAAGGTCATCGCACGCTCCTCCTGCGGACGGCGGATGGCGCGGAACACGAGATATCGGCGGGAGATATAGACCGGATAACCTTTCCCGGGAGGAGAACATGAAGAGATTTTGGCTGCTGCTGTGTCTGCCGGCGCTGCTGGCGCTCGTCGTTTCGTGCGGCGAGGAGGATCCCGAAGAGGTCGCCGACCTTGAATGGGAATATGTCCCCGACGATTCTCAACAGTTGCCCGACAACGATTCTTACGAGCAGGAGGCGTGGGACGAGGATACGGCCGAAGAGGAGACCGGCGACGACGCGGCGGTCGTTCCCGACAACACGCCGGTCTGCGGCAACATGTTCGTCGAAGCGGAGGAGCGGTGCGATTTCGCACCCAGCGACTGTCAGAAGATAAATCCGGGGCTCACCGGCATCGCCAACTGCAAACAGAACTGCCTCGGCTGGGCGATGAACGAATGCACCAAGAACACCGATGTCTGGGGGGTCGCGACGCTTGATTTCTATACGGAATACGTCCTCGACGATTCGCGCATGGGAGATCCGGTCTACCGCGAACAGGGACTACAGCGCTACGATGCCTTCTACGGGCTGTACGGCGACAATGTTCCTTTCCCCCCGGTCGCGGCGACCGACACGTGGTCGGCCGCCTCCACCGTCCCGGCCGGCGGCGGGAACTACACCACTTTCGTACGCCAGCACTCCTTCGTCGGGACCAGCGAACTGTACCCCTACCTTGAACTGGAGTTCCCCCCCGGCGTCATCGCGCAGGCCGAATATTCGGTCAACAGCACCGACACCATCTTTTTCAACAAGAAAATGGTCCGTTTCCGGCTCGTCGGGACCTCGGGCGGCGCCCCTTGCGTGGTCGCAATGGGTTTCTGGGGGACCGTCCATGTCAATCAGGCGTGGCAGTCGAGTCCGATCGAGGGTGGCCGGCTTGCGCTGGTCGCATCGACGATCGAATTCTATCCGCCCCGGCTGTTGCCGAATCTGGCGCTGGAAGAGGGCGACCCGCTTCCCGACGACCTGCTCGAGATCATGAAATATCCCGAATGTCCCTAGTGCGGAGGCGTCGTCCGGGACAGCTTTTTTTTCGGGCGATGTTCTTTCTGCAAAAATAATCATAAAAATCCGGACAATTAAGCGGTTTGTAAAAAAGTCAAAAAATTGACAACCCTAAAAATAAGGTTATCTATGAGGCCAGTTTTTTAGTAACTTCGATGGTCCCGGGGTTATGAGAGAGTTCGCCCTCTACGCGTATGTATTCCTCCTTATGGTGCTCTCGATTTTCGGCGCACACCGCTACTATATGATATACCTCTACCGCAAGTACCGGAACAAGGGGTTCGTCCCCCTCGGTTCCTTCGCGGAGCTTCCGGTGGTGACGATCCAATTGCCGATCTTCAATGAGAAGTATGTGGTCGAACGGCTCGTCGAGGCGGTCTCCAAGATCCGCTATCCCAGAGACCGGTTCGAGATACAGGTGCTCGACGATTCGACCGACGACACGGTCGCCATCGCGGAGCGCGTCTGTGACCGGGTGCGGGAACGCGGCATCGATATCAAATATATTCACCGCACCGACCGTACCGGCTTTAAGGCGGGGGCGCTCGAGCATGGCCTCCACACGGCTCGCGGCGAGTTCGTGGCGGTCTTCGACGCCGATTTCCTCCCCGACGCCGATTTCCTCGAAAAGACCATCCAGCACTTCACCGATCCGGGCGTCGGCATGGTGCAGGCCCGCTGGGATCATATCAACCGCGACTGGTCGATACTGACCGAAAGCCAGTCGATCCTGCTCGACGGCCATTTCATGATAGAGCATACGGCGCGCAACCGGTCGGGCCGTTTCTTCAACTTCAACGGCACCGCCGGCATCTGGCGCAAATCGACCATCGCCGACGCGGGCGGCTGGCAGCACGACACGCTGACCGAGGATCTCGATCTGTCCTACCGCGCTCAGCTCAAAGGCTGGCGCTTCATCTACCTGCCCGAACTCACCGTGCCGGCCGAACTGCCGGTCGAGATATCCTCTTTCAAGTCGCAGCAGTTCCGCTGGGCAAAGGGTTCCATACAGGTCTTTCTCAAGATATATCCCACTATACTGCGCTCATCGATACCGTGGCGCGTCAAGCTCGAATCGTTCTTCCATCTGGGTGCCAACTTCGCCTATGTGCTGATGACCTTCTTCTGTCTTCTTCTGCCGCTCAACATCGTCCTGCGGTTCCGGCAGGGACTCGAAGAGGTTTTCTTCTTCGATATGCCGGTGTTCATCCTCGCGACCGTTTCGGTCATGATATTCTACTTCTACTCCGAGATCGCCGTCATCAACGAGACCCGCAGCATGGCGCACCGGTCGAAATTGAGCCCACTCATCTACCTGCCCATCACCATGGCGCTCGGCATCGGACTCACCATCAACAACGCGCGGGCGGTTTTCGAGGCGCTTCTGAAGAAGGAATCACCCTTCGTCCGGACACCGAAATACGATGTCACGAAAAAGTGCCCCGAACAGAGCCATGTTCAGAAGATATTCTGCAATGTGTATCGCTCCAAGGCGATCAACTGGGTCACCTTCGTGGAACTCTTTTTCGCGCTCTATTTCACCTATACGGTATATTTCGCGCTGTACAGTTCGCTCTGGTTCAGCGTCCCGTTCCTGATGCTGTTCCAGTTCGGCTTCCTGTATACCTCCCTTATGACGCTTTTCGGCGCGCCTCTTTCGATGCTTTCGCGGCGTCTGCGCCCGACGGTCTGAACGGTTTTAATTCAGCGGCAGTTCCACAGCATGTCGGTTGAGAACGGGGCTATCGTCGCGTTCCGCAGGCTCTCCTCGTCCCTGAAGAGACGATAGAGATAGAGTCCTTTGCCGGGCAACGTTTCTCCTGCCCTGCTTCGGTCGCGCGCGGCGAGAATGGCGGGAAGCTCCTGAGGATCAATGCGCCCCTTGGCGGCGGCCACCAGCGTGCCGCAGAGGATGCGGACCATGTGTTTGAGGAAGCCGTCACCGACCACATCGATGGCGATGAAGGGACCCTTTTCCTGTACCTCGATACGATGAATGGTGCGTATCGTTTCCTCGATCTCGGTATTGGATGCCTGAAAAGATTTGAAGTCGCGGGTGCCGGTCAGATGAGGGAGGCAGGCGCGCATCGGGGCGGTGTCGAGCGGGTAGACGCTCTGCCAGACGAGATGTTCGAGGAACGGCGACAGGGCGTCGGTCCGGGCGATGAGGTAGCGGTACTGCTTGCCGGCGACCAGCGCGCGGGCGTCGCGGTACCCCTCGATCCGCTCGACCTTCATCACCCGGATGGAGCGCGGTAGCAGCGAATTGAGCCCCATCCGCATATTGTCGGTCGGCATTTCTCGGACCGCCTTGACCGTCGCGAGGAACTCGATCGCATGGACCCCCTGATCGGTGCGGCCGCAGCCCGAAGGATTGGTGAAATCCTCGGTATCGAACATATGGACCAGCGCTTTGCGGAGGGTCTGCTGGATGGAGCGGTCGCTCAGCTGTATCTGCCAGCCATGAAAGTCGGCGCCGCAGAATGCCAGATGAAGGACATACATGTCAGAAATCGAACATCAGGCCGAATTCGAAACGGCTCGAGGAGAGGTCGAAACTGTTCTTGTCGAAGAAATTATCAACCCGTTCGATACGGTAGTGGGCGAAGAGGTGGGTGTCGAGGATGCCGGTCGATTCGCGCAGTTTTATCGCCGTCTTGGGATCGATGAAGTTGAGCGATAGCTGGATCCCCACCGTGCCGTGGAAGCCGAATTTGCCGCCGTCCATGGCGAGGTGGCCATCCTCGATGATCCACCAGAAATAATAATCAAAACCGGCCGCGAGATAGGGCCGGAGGGGGAATTCATAGACCGGCCGCAGTTTCACTTCGGCCATCAGCGGCAGAACATACAGGTAGGTCCGTTCGGTGCCGCGCGTCCCGTCGAGTTTCATCGCGCGCCCCGTCAGCTCCACGAAGCCGACGCCGACATGAGGAGTGAGTTTGAGATACCTTCCGGCCGGTATGTCGATCCCGCCGTAGAGGGTCGGCATGAAGTTGAGGTCGGAGCTCAGCACCTCGGCGATGGGGTTGCCGGCGGCGCTTTTATCGATATTCGACGGATCGTAGAAGCCGCCGCCGATGACCAGATCGCCGTGCAGTTTGTCCTCCTCTTCCTCCTGCGCCTCCTCCGGGACGATGTCGTATCCCGGCGAGTTGGTTTCAGCGGTAAGCGGGAGCGCGAGAAGGCAGAGCAGCGCCGCTGCGGAGCACCGACCGCGCAGACGCCGCAGGGGGATATAGGCGGCGGCCAGAAGGGCTATCAACACCAGCGGATGAAGCAGCAGCCACGCCAGCATCACCAGAGGGAAGAGCAGAAGTTGCGTCAGCGGCCGGGCGCCGGGCAGAGTGGTCACCCAGTCGGCCAGCATCGGGCCGGTGCGGTAGTACCACGCGATGAAGGCGCGGCCGGTCTCGGTCGGGGCAAGGAACGCATCGCGCCATGCCCGAAGCACTTTGACATGGGGATGCGTATAACTGCCGTAGCCGGCGGTCGCGATGAAGCAGTACCCTCCCTTTTCCTTTCCGCCCGCGCTCTTGTAATGGGTCCAGAAGCCCTCGGTGGTCAGCGCGGAGCCGGTCGTTTCGACGAACCGGGCCGCGTCGGCATTCCCGGCGAGATCCTCGGCCCGGATCCGGAGCGTATAGGTATAGGCGTCGTTGCCGGCGTCGTTGTTTATGAGGGAAAGACCGTCCTTCCCCTCTATGGTGAAGGAGTGGGTCTCGTCATCGCGGTCGCTCTTGTCGACGGTGAAGACATATTCCAGCGAAGAGGCGGTCTCGGCCCCGTCATTCAGGAAACGGCCCGACAACAGGACGTGGTAGCGGCCGACCTGTTCGCCGCTTTTACCCGCGGCATCCTTCGTCGGCGGAGTGACGGTGACGATGAGTTTTCTGTTCCCCCCTTCGACCGTGGCGTCGGCCGGTTCCTGCGGCGGCACATTATCGAGCATCACCGTGAACGACTCCCGCGACTCGGTCCCGGTGCCGTAGATCGGCGCGCGCGCCAGATAAATATCCTCGTCGGGAACGGCGTCATCCTCGGCATCGGCATCCATGTCGGCATCGGCGTCGTTGGCGCTGTCCTGATCAATGATCACCACGAGGCTCACGGTGTACTGACCATCCCGCTCGGCAGGCCATTCTTCTGTCGTGATCGCATCCGTATCGGGCAGTTCGGCGTCGGCATCGGCGAGCAGTTCGTCGCCGATCTCTCCGTCGGCCGCCGCATCTTCGTCGGGAACGATATCCTCCTCGTCGGGAAGCGGGTCCTGTTCGGCGAGCAACATGTCGTCATCGCCGGTAAGCGCGTCGCTGCCGGCGAACAGTCGCCGGGCCGCGATCGCGCCGCCCGCAAGCTCATACAGCTCCTCGCCCTTCAGGGTCAGGCTGTTGCCGGTGGCCGAGAAATCATCGAGTTCGGCACCGGGGATACGGGTGGCGATGCCGTTGACCGTCACTTCCAGATAGGCTTCCTCGGCGCTCCCGTGGTCGGGCAGATCGAAGGATATCTCGATCGTTCCGGCATTGTTGAGGCGTCCGTGCTCGGGGTCGAGGGCGAGCTTCTCTATCTCCCCGGCGACCGCGAGAACGGAGGAAAGCAGCAGGCCGATCAGAACAAGGACATACTTCATGATCTCTCCTTTCCGATGATGAACTCGGCGATCTGGATGCCGTTGAGGGCGGCCCCCTTGCGGATATTGTCGGCGACCACCCAGCCGTTCACGCGCGACCGGTCGTCGCCCGAGCGGCCGTACCGCAGCCTGCCTACCAGTATCGCATCCTTGCCGGCGGCGTCGGCGGGTGTCGGGTAGAGCAATTGCTCGAAGTCGTCCATCACCGCGAATTCGGGCCGTTCCGCCAGGGCGTTGCGTAACTGCGCAAGGTCGGCGGGGCGCTCCAGATCGGCCGTCACCGCTTCGGCGTGGCCGAAAAAGACCGGGACGCGGACCGCGGTGCAGTCGATGTCGAGGTCGGGCCGGCCGAGTATCTTGCGCGTCTCATTGATGAGCTTCTTTTCCTCTTCGGTATAGCCGTCGGCGTTGAATTTATCGATGTGCGGTATCAGATTGAAGGCGATCCGCTGGGTGAAGACGGTCGGCTTCGTTTCACGGCAGGCGAAAATATCGGCGGTCTGCCGGTGCAGTTCATCGATCCCCTCCTGTCCCGCGCCGCTTACGCTCTGATAGGTCGACACGACCACCGAACGGAGACCATAAAGTTCATCAAGCACCTGCAGGTAGGGAACCAGTTGTATGGTGGAGCAGTTGGGGTTCGCGACGATGCGCCCTTTCGGCAGTTTTCTGACCAGATGACCGTTCACCTCGGGGACGACGAGCGGCACATCGGATTCCATGCGGAAGGCGGCGCTTTTATCGATGACGATGGCGCCATTCCGGGCGAACAGCGGCGCGAATTGCCGTGAGACCGGCGTCCCGGCGCAGAAAAAGACCAGTTCATGACGCACCGATCCGGCGATCTGATCGGTCAGCGGAGTGACGAGAAGCTCTTCTTTTTTGAACTCGACCGCGGTGCCGAGCGACCGTTCGCTCGCGTAGAGGGTCAGTTGCTTGACGGGGAACTCCCGCTCCTCCAATATGGCCAATATCTCACGGCCCACCGCGCCGGTCGCACCGACCACCGCGACATCCCATTTTTTCGTCATCGTCATCTCCTCATGCAGAACGGCGACATGGTACAAAAAAGGGGCCCATTATGCAACTCGCATGCCGTTTTTTAATATACGTGATATCGAATGGTTGCAAGTAAAATTTCCGCCACAGGTCGCCGCGTTGTCAGATTGGCAGGAAAAAATGGCATTGTTTTAAAAATTTGACATGTCATGCGCGAACCACTAGTATAGCACTGTTTTTTTAAATGCGGAGTCACCGGATCGTGACCGACAGCGCCCTTAAACTACCCCGGCTTTTCGGGAAATACTATCTGCTGGAACTCATCAATGTCGGCGGCATGGCCGAGGTTTTCAAGGCCAAGATGTTCGGAGTCGAGGGCTTCGAGAAGATCGTCGCCATCAAGAAGATACTGCCCGAGGTCGCCGAGGACGGCGATTTCATACGCATGTTCATCGACGAGGCCAAAATAGCGGTCCAACTCCAGCACCCGAACATCGTGCAGATACTGGAACTCGGCAAGATAGAGGACAGTTACTTCATCGCGATGGAACTGGTCAACGGCCGCGATCTCAAAACGATCCGCAAGCGGCTCAAGAAGGTGGAACTGCTGATGCCGGTCGAACAGTCGGCCCACATCATCGCGCAGGTCTGCGACGGGCTTGACTATGCCCACCGCAAGACCGATGAAAAGATGAATCCCCTCAACATCGTCCATCGCGACATATCGCCCCAGAACATCATCGTTTCCTATGAGGGGACGGTGAAGCTCATCGATTTCGGCATCGCCAAGGCGAAATCGAAGTCGACCAAGACGCAGGCGGGAATGCTCAAGGGAAAGTTCAGTTATATGTCGCCCGAGCAGGTCAGCGCCATGCCGCTCGACCGCCGTTCCGATATCTTCTCGCTGGGTGTCGTGCTCTTCGAGATGCTCACCGGGAAGCGGCTATTTCTGGGCAAGAACGATGTCGAAACGCTGGAGAAGATCCGTAAGGCCGAGGTCCCGCCGCCGTCGGTGTTCAATCACGATGTGTCGCCTGAACTCGACCGTATCGTCCTTAGATCTCTCGCTAAAAACCGTGACGACCGCTACCAGTGGGCGAGCGAATTCGCCGAGGACCTGAAGCGCTACGTATTCTCGAGCAACCGCAAATTCGACCGGCAGGATCTCATGAATTTCATGAACGAGTTCTTCGCCGATGAGCTGGAGGAGGATCAGAACAAACTCGACGAATACCGCAAACTGAAGATGCCCAAGAACTATACGCCGCAGATCGTTCCGCCGACCCGCGCCTCTCCCGACGATGAGGACGACGAGAGCGAGATGATCCGCCGGCCCACCGCCGGTTCGGGCTTCAAAAAGGCGGTGCTGACCGTCGCGGCGATGGGCATGGTCGCAGCGCTGGCCATAGCCGGCTGGATGATGATACAGGAACAGAAGAACGCCGCGACGCTCATCGTCGACTCGAACGTCTTCGCGACGCTGGTCAATCTCGATGCCAACACTATGCAGCACAAACGATGCGAAACGCCGTGCAAACTCGAGGGCATAATGCCGGGCCAGCACGAACTCGAACTGCGCAAGGACGGCTATGTCGTGAAGCGCGAGACCATAACGCTCTCGGTGGGCGAGACACAGACCAAAGTGGCCCAAATGTTCAAGGTGGGCGAACAGAAGACCTTCGTCATGGTCAAATCGGAGCCCGACGGCGCGCAGATATTCATCAATGACCGCAACACCGGCGAGTTGACCCCGGCGCTGGTGAGCGCTCCGGTCGGCGTCCAGATCACGGTCCGTCTCGAAAAGACCGACTACCTGCCCGTTCAGCAGAATCTCGATCCGATCCCGGCCAACGAGAACCGGGAGGTCAAGTTCATCATGAAGCATTCAAAAGGGCTGAAACTGCCGCCCAAGAAAGAGGAGAGGCAGGAAAAAAAGGTAGAGCCCAAGTCCGCAGCGCACGACACCGACGGGCTCAAGCCCGACCGCGCCTATTTGACGGTCATGACCACCCCCGCAACAACGGTATTCATCGGCGAGAACAAGATCGGCAATTCACCGCTCAACAAACATGAATTGCCGCCGGGAGAATACAAGATACGCCTCAAGAACCAGACCTACAACATCGACAAGGTGGTCCCCGTCGAGCTTAAGGCGGGTCAGCATGAAAAACTTGTTCGCAATCTGTTCTGATATCCGGAAGGAGCGATCGTCATGACGAAAAAAGATGCCGAAAAAAAACCGGCGGAGAGCGCTGGCGGAGAAGCCATGGAAAAAAAGAAAAGCCGTTTGAGCAGTTCCACTTCGATGATCGGAAAATCGGCGACGCTCGAGATCGCCGCGAAGGCCAAGGCGATGAACGAGCGGGGGCTCAATGTCGTCAGTTTCTCGGCGGGCGAGCCCGACTTCGATACGCCGCGGCGGATCAAGGAGGCGGCGAAAAAGGCGATAGATCTCGGGTTCACGAAATACACCGACTCGTCGGGCATCAAGGAACTCAAGACGGCGATACGCCAGAAGTTCCTGCGCGAGAACAACCTTCATTACGAGGAGGCGAACATAGCGGTGACGCCGGGCGCCAAGTACGGCATCTACGCGATCCTGCAGTCGATCGTCTCGCCGGGGGACGAGGTGGTCATCCCGGTCCCCTACTGGGTGAGTTATGTCAGCATGGTGAAGCTCTCTCGCGGCGTGCCGGTGTTCTGTCATCCGAGGGAGGATCACGGGTTCCGGCTGACGCTCGAGGACCTCAAGCCGGTCATTACCGACAAGACCCGCGCCGTCATCATCAACACGCCCAACAATCCGACCGGCGCGGTCTACCGCGTCCATGACCTCGAGGAGATCGTCAACTATCTGGCCGAGCGCGAGATATACGTCATCAGCGACGAGATCTATGAGCGGCTCACCTACGATACCAACGCCCATGTTTCGGCCGCGTCGGTGGTGAGCGAAAAACTGCGCCGCAACGTCATCGTCGTCAACGGCTTCTCAAAGTCCTACGCGATGACCGGCTGGCGCATCGGGTATGTCGCCGGGCCGCGCGATGTCATGGACCGCGCGAAGCATTTCCTCGACCACACCACCTCCAACACCAACACCATCACGCAGCACGCCGCCATCGAGGCGCTGGGCGGTCCGCAGACCGATGTCGAGCAGATGGTCAGCAAGTTCGACCGCCGCCGCCGTTTTATCTACGAGGAGGTCTCCAAGATACCGCATCTCAAATGCATCAAGCCCGACGGCGCGTTCTACCTGTTCGTGAACTTTCAGAAGTATCTCGGCGGGATGTTGGGCGATCACAAGATAAACAGCACGATAGAACTCGCCGGCCTGCTGCTCGACGAGGCGAAGATCGCGGTGGTCCCGGGCGAGGCCTTCGGCGCGCCGGGCTACATCCGTTTCTCCTACGCGACCAGCCTTGACAACATCGCCGAGGGCTTGGAGAGCATGAAGCATCTGCTGAGCGAGATCTCGTTCAGCGAGTAGTTCCCGGATACCGTATCTCTATATCTTTCTCGCAGCCCCGACAACGGATGAAACGCGACCGGAACAACGGGGAAAGTTGCACCGGGTGTCCGCAGTCGCAGGCAAAACTCTCCCAGCCGTCGCTTTTCCGTTCATAGGAAAGCGGCGCGGCGTCGGCGACGCTCTTCTGTGCCGGTTCGGGGCCGGTGTGGGTGATGCCGGCGGTGACCGACGGCAGGATCAGCAGTCGGCCGCAGCGGGGGCAGGGCACGCTTGACGCGCCGAGGGTCGGCGGTACCTTCATCTTGAGTCCGCAGACGCACGGAAGGAAGAGGAATCCGGCCCCGGCCATCACGATATCGCCCAGTTCGCGGTGTTTCTGCTTGCGGATCGGTTCGACCCCGGCGGTCTCTCCGGCGGTCGCCTCCCGGAGCGGGACCGCGGTCTTGTCGCGGAGCATCCGTTCGGGGATGAGTTCGGCCTCTTTTCTTATTTTCACATAGGCGCTTTGATAGTCGCGAAAACCGGCACCCGAAAGAGCCCGAAGTATGGATATCCGCTCTTCGACCGGCGGATGGGTCGAACCGGTCGGGATGATGGAGCGTTGCGATTGGTGGAGACCCACATAGGGATCGACGATAAAAAGCGGCGCGGTAAAGCGGTTATATATCTCCAGATCGACCGGATCGCCGTTGATCTTTTCGAGCGCCGAGGCGAGCCCCATCGGATAGCGGGTCAGCCGCACCGCCGTTGCGTCGGCGAGGTACTCCCTCCGGCGTGAGATGGCGAAATAGAATATCCGCGCAAGGATCGGGGCGAGCACCGCGAAGACGATCGCGATCAACAGGATCGCCGGATGGGAACGGCCGCCGCCGCTCAGTTTGCCGCGGCGCGAGCCGCTGCCGCTGGAATAGAACATCCCGCGCAGAAAGCCTTCGCTGAGCATCGTGATCGAGCCGAGCAGAACGCCGGCGAACGACATGAATAGAACGTCGCGGTTGACGATATGCGACATCTCGTGCGCCACGACCCCCTGCAGTTCGTCGCGGGAGAGCCGTTCGACCATGCCGTCGGTGACGGCGATGGCCGCTTTCTCCGGCCGGATGCCGGTCGCGAAGGCGTTCATCGCGTCGTCCACGACGAGGTATATCTCCGGCATACGGCCCAGTCCGGCGGCGATCTGCATCTCTTCGACGATGTTGTAGAGCTGCGGATGTTGTTCCTTGGTGACCAGTATCGCCTTGCTCACCGACATGACGATATCGTCGCCGGCCCAGTAGGCGACGGCGCCGAGAATGGACGCGAAGACGACGGCAACGCCGATCCCCAGCCATATCCCCGGCCCGGTGAACGGGCGCGCGCCGGGGAGCACCACTTCGCCGATGAGGGCGCCCAGTACGACCAGCACGACGAACAGACAGACGAACAGCCGGACAGACCGCCGCTTATTGTTCTCGATGAGTTCCCACACCGCCGCCGGTCCTGCGCGCCGCCGCTAGAATTTAACCTGCGGGGTCTCGCGTTCCTTCACGTTCTCTATCTGGAAGAATTCCGATTTGAGGAACTGGAACATCCCGGCGATGATGTTGGAGGGGAACATCTCTATCTTGTTGTTGTACTGGAGCACATCGTCGTTGTAGGCCTGCCGGGCGTAGGCGATGCGGTTCTCGGTCGAGGTGAGTTCCTCCTGCAGACGCAGGAAATTCTCGTTCGCCTTGAGTTCGGGGTAATTCTCGACGGTCAGCAGGAACTTGGCGAGCGCATCGGAAAGGCCGCCTTCGGCCTGTCCCACTTCGCGCGGCGAACCCGCTCCGGCGCCCATCGCCTTGGCGCGCGCCTCGGTGACGCGGATGAAGGTCTCCCGCTCATGCTGCATATATCCCTTGGCCGTTTCGACGAGGTTGGGGATAAGGTCGTGACGGCGTTTCAACTGGACATCTATCTGCGACCAGCCGTTCTTGACGCGGTTACGCAGCCCCACCAGCCCGTTGTAGATCGAGACGATCGCGAGGAACAGCGCGATGCCGATGACGAGCAGGGTGCCGATGAAGATGAGGACCGATACCATCATGTCATTCTCCCTTGCCGGTTGTTATCCGAGACCTGAACATATCTCTGACCAGTGCGACCACCCGTCCGTCGGCGCCGCAGCCACAGGCCAGCACCGCCTGCAGTTCGCCGTCGTCGAACCATATGCCGTGTCCTGCGGGGCAGCGGTCGAGCGTCACTTCCCCTTCCGCCGAGGAGGATACCGCCTTTTCCATGGTCTTACCGCAGATGGGGCATTTGCGCGATCCCGCCGCGACGCCGGTGTCGCGCAGTTTATCGCGGGCAGCGGCACGGTCGGCCGCGCCCATGAGCAGTTCCAGTTCGCCCGCGTCGAGCCATACACCGCCGCACGAAAGGCAGTGATCCACCTCTATCTCCTCCAGTTCGAGCACGACCATATCGCTCTTCACACAGACGGGACAGCGTAGCATATGACCGTTACCCGATGTCAGAGGGAAAGATTCTTTATCACCATTTTTACGATGGTCTTGAAGGTGTCGAACACCTTTTCGCCGGTGAGCGCCGAGGCAACGAATTCGGGGTATTTCCCGTTGGGATTGAACAGGCCCTTCATCTCTTCGAGCGGCGCCGCATTGGGAAGATCGAGTTTATTGTACTGCACCACCAGCGGCATTTTCTCGAAGAGTATCGAGTTCATCAGAAGATTCTTCTTGAGATTGGAGAAACTCTCGATGTTGGCGTCCATGCGCTCCACCTGCGCATCCACGACGAACACCAGACCGTCCACGTTCTTGAGGATGAGTTTGCGGGAATGATCGTAAAAGACCTGCCCGGGGACCGAATAAAGGTGGACGCGGATGTTCATATCGCCCACCTTGCCGATATCGACCGGCATGAAGTCGAAGAACAGTGTCCGTTCGGTCTCGGTCTTGAGCGATATGAGGTTGCCGCGTTTGGTCGGGTCGACCTTTTTATAGATGTATTCGATGTTGGTGGTCTTGCCCGACAGACCGGCGCCGTAGTAGACGATCTTGATATTGACCTCTTTGGCGATCTTGTTGATGAACGCCATAGTCTACTTGTCCTCCTTGAAGAGGTCGTCGAACTGGGCGTCCAGCGAGGCTTGTATCTCATCAATGTCGATGTCGGATATCCGTACTGCGCTCGCCTCGACGAACTGCGCCACCGGTTCCCGGAGAAGGGGAACGAGTTTTTCGAGTTTCATCTGCAGGTAGCCGAGCCGGACGGTCCGCGGCGCCACGGCGAGCAGGAAGTAGTTCTCCTCGACACGCTGGAAGACCATGTTCTCTTCGGCGGTCTCGAGCGCGAGGTAGCCGATCTTGCCGCCGGCGAAGAGAGAGGAAAGCATGTCGATGGCGGTCAGCGCGCCGCTGGTAAGAGAACCGAGCGATTCAAGATCGACCTTCTCTCCCGGTGCGGTGGAGCCGAGAATGAAGCCGTTGGTGCTTTCGAAGATGATCAGGTCGGTCGCGCCGATCAACCCTTTCTTTTCTTCGAGTATCCGGTTGATCTGTTGTACGAGATCCATGGCATCCGCCCGCGGCAGTTCTTCAAAGCAGAAGATACTACCCTGCGGCGCGGCGGATTTCAATTTTTTTTATCGGTTCCCGGCGCGGAAAATGGTCCGGCGAACGCCGGTCGTGCTACTCGCCGTTCTTTTTCCCGAAAAGAGCCATGAATTCGCCGAAGTCGAAGCCGTCGCCGAGTTCCTTGACCATTTTTTTGCCGTTCTTGGTGATGGTGAAATGCATCTCGCGCTTGTCCTCGGTGCCGATCGCCCGGTCGATGAAGGCGTGCCGTTCCAGCGCCGAAAGGGTGCGCGACATCATCGAGTAGGTGACCCCCAGTTCGTTCGCCAGATCGGTGCTGCGGCGGGCGCGCCCCTCCTCCAGAATGCACAACACTATGGCTTCATTGAGCAAAAGCTGATGCTTTTTGGCCAGAAAAGCCTCGAACGCGTAGATGCATTTCAAGGTCTCGGCCATCTTCATGAACTTGCAGGAACGTGCCATGATAACCTCCATACATAGTTCTGGAAACCTTCCCGGCACCTATTGGCCGGAAAAGATACATAAGCACAAAGCGGGCCTGATGGTCCTATACGGGAAAAAGAAAGAAGAGTGTGGAGGGTGTGTATCGTGATGATGCCGACACAAGAACTTTTACGGGAAAGAAAATAATCATTGAAAATAAATGCTTGCGCTGATCTATGCCGCTGCGGCGAGTATCGCGCGGCGTGAATGCGCCGTCATGAAGAAGAAAAACGATATTGTTCTGCCCGGACACATTTTGCGGCCGATGACAAAGAATGTCGCGGCGGAACCTTCATATCTTGCCGCGCAGGAGTTCGCGCACCGTGATGCGGCCGTAATCCCAGAAAGTCCAGAAGAGGCTGCGGAAATCGAGGTTGCTGAAGAGGTTGTCCCAGACGCCGGCCGGGAGCATCGCCGGGATGCAGCCGTGGGCGTATTCGAGCATCCAGCCATCTTCCCGGATGCAGTACCCTTTCGACGAACGGGCCTTGAGGGTGGCGTGGTCGCCCGGCAGGAAGACGGTCCGCTCGATGTCGCCCTCGACATAGACCCACATCTCCCCCTCGACCATGAAATCGTGGACGGTGGCGAAGTAGCGGCCCGAATGTCCTTCGGTCCCGATGGGAGAACCGAAGATGATGAGATATTCGGAAAGCGACGCGTAGAGGATGGTCATCGTTCCCAGAGCGCCGTTGGCCGAGTTGAGGACCCAGCGCTGTCGCTTCTCGATGCGACCGGGCCAACGGGCGTCGATCATGTCGATGAGCGTTTCGAACCGTTCCTTGCGCGGCACCTTGAGCGCGGCCGCCTCGCGGGCGATGGCATGCAGTTCCTCGGCGGTGAAGAGGTGGGACATGGGTTCCTCCGTAACGGAAGCGGTTTATCAACGAAAGGATAGTACCGATGCCGGAGGCGGCTGGCAAGATAATTGTTAGGGAAAGAGGAACGGCTTAGTTGAACAGGGCATCCTTCTGGCCGTAGACATCGTCACAGGTGAAGGTATCGGGGACCCGTACATAGATGAAGGTGCTCTCATCGTTGAGGATCGTGCTTTCCGTCTGGCTCTTGAGGGTCGGGTTGGTCGCGTCGACGGTGTACTGGTGATCGGTCCAGTTGACCCCGCCGGTGATCTTATCGGGGTTCGAACCGGCGCCGAAGGCGCCGTCGCCGGGGATGTAGGTGCCGGTCATCTCGTGGCTGAGCCGTTGCACGAGGTACATGTCGCCCTTGATGAGGGTCGAGGTGAAGCCGAGGGTGAAGGCGGGATGGCCGTCCCCGTCGTGATCGAAAATGCGGGAGTCGTTCGCCGCGGTCGGCATCGGATCGGTCTCGGGATTGGTCATCTTCTGCATGCCGCGCAGTTCCCACGAACGGTTCTCGACGAACGATATCGTGCCGCCGTTGTCGGTGACGGTGACATCGGGTTTCGGATTCGACAATTCGCCCGGCCGCCAGTACCAGTAGATTTCGCAGAATTTCTGATAGAACACCGTGTCGCCCTGCGAGGTGGTGTTGTCTATCTTGCAGATCGTCTGCTCGCTCTTAAGTTCGCCGTTCTCGACCGATATCTTGCCCAGTTTATAGCGGGTAGTGGTCGAAGAGACATTGCCGATCATCGTCTTGGTGTCGCTCTTGAGGATCAGTTTTTCGGCCCATGTGCCCACGAAGGTGTCGAAGAGCGGATTGTTTTCGTCGGGCTGTTCGGTGTCCTCGTCTTCCAATTCATCGGTCAGTTCATCGGTCGTCTCGTCGGGCACGATGGTGGCGTCGTCCTCGACCGGCACGACATCGTCCTGCACCGGGTCCTCTTCGGTGGCGGCGGCATCGTCGCCCGTCTCGCCCGCGTCATCGGGCTGGGTATCGTCGAGGATGGTGTCGTCGGTGCCGGCGGTGTCGGTATCGACCGGCTTGGTGGTGGTGTCGTCGCCGCAGGAGACGAGCGCGAGCGCGAAGAGCGCCGCGAACAGGATCGTGAAAAGTTTCATGTAACGCTCCTTCAAAGGGTCAGTAAAGTATCTTCATAAAAAGTGAGGTGCCGATAAGGAAGCCGCCGCTCCGGAAGCCGGGGAATCCGGGGTTATTGGTCTGAAGCCCCTGCGCCTCGGCGATCGGGTTGCGTTCGGGATCGGTGTAGTCGATAAGGGTGTCGGGATACTCGTCGACGACGCCTCCTTCGGCCTCGGTGCGGGTCGGGTCCTTCATCGTGGTGCGGTATAACAGCCACTGCAGTTGCGCCTGCACCCCGCCGGCAAGGGTGAACTTTTCGAATTCGAAGTATTCGGTCCAGCCGGCCGCCCAGATAAGGCGGTGATTGTCGATATAATTCTCGCGTCCCGTCTGTTCGGGGACCGGTGTCTGGACGAACGAGAAGTCGAAACCGATCTGCCGCTCCTCGTGCGAGATATGAATACCGCCCTGCGCCGTGAAACTGTCGTGCCATTTGTCCTGCGGCCGCAGACCGTGGCGATTTTCGTAGGTGGCCCAGTGGCTCCACGTGCCGCCGAGGACCGGGGCGAGTTTATAGTTGTGGCCGATGTTGAAGCCGTAGGAGATGCCCCAGCCGACCCGGAGCGGTTCGTAGCCGTAGGTCATCGAGCCGGAACTGCCGAGATAGCGGGTGACCTTCTTGTCGGGTTCATTGGGATCGTACCCGTAGTCCCAGCCCCACACCTGCGTCCGGTTCTGCAGTTCTATCTGGCCGTTATCCGACTGCAGATGGACCGTGCCGGTGATGACCAGATCGTCGATCGGGTAGGCGGCGAACGAAAAATGGGGAGAGATCGAGCCGGTCACCTTGAGCGAAGTGTTGAGTATCTGGAAGGCGGGATTCGACGAATCGGGGACATAGACATCGGTCTGGGTCAGTGTGTAGGTGGTGAAGGAGATACCGGCGCCGAGGTGGAGGTAATCGTTGACCTTGCCGCCGAGTCCGAACGCGATGTTGAACTGCTGGGAGCGGTCCTCCAGCAGTTCAAAGTGGAGCGAGTTGCTGAAATACTGCTCCCTCTCGTCATTGTAATAGGGAACCTGCGTCTGAACGCTGGTGGCGGGAAGGAGCATGTAGAGACCGAGAGTGAGCCAGTCCTCTATGATCGTCTTGGTCGCCCCGAGGGCGATCACCATCTTGATGTCGTCGTAGTCGGCGCTCCCCCGCTTTTTTATCAGTCCGCGCGGGCCGGTGGTGGGGATCGGGGTGAAACGCTGATCGATATAGTCCTCGCTCACCTTGTTGATCTGGTCGGAGGCCGCCTTTTCATAGATACTGTCGGCGATGTCGATATCGGGGATGCCGTCGCCGTTGGCGTCAGTGAGCGGCCGCTTGAAATGGTCGATGAAAAGACTTTCGACCATCATAAAGAACCCCGCTTTGGCCGAATCCTGCTGGCCGACCAGTAGCGCCGGATTGAAATAGGCCGCTTCGCCGCCGATGGAAACGGTGCGGGCGGTGAAGGGATTGGGACTGTCGGGGGCGCCGACCAGTTCCAGAAGCGATGAAGCGGAAAGGATCGTCGTCAGCAGGACGGGGAGCATAAGAGGAAAGAGTCGACGCATCGAAGGCTCCGTTAAAAAAACAGGCTCATTATGCGGTTTTTCTGCAATCAGTCAAGGTATTTGTATATTTCCGGATGTGCGAAATCGCACACGCCGAAGAGTGAAATTATTTCCCTTTCTTGGGCATCGGCTTGAAATCGGAGCCGGTCCACTTGAAATGGAGGATCCGTTCGGGCT
>CALMRE010000146.1 GCA_937871295.1 uncultured bacterium
GACCAAAGACAGCGACGGGAAATGGCGCGCGGTCGCCTTCCGCGATTTCTACACCAACAAGATGCTCGCCGGGGCGATCTACCACAACGCCCTTGAAAAGGGCCTTCGGGACAAAGGCTATGAAACCATCCGGAACAACGATACCACCTTCGAGGTGAAAGGGGTCCCGGCCGCGATACTCGAACGGCATTCCCAACGCCGGAACGCCATAGAGGCCTATGCGAAAAAGAACGGCATAGACCTCTCCGACCCGAAACAGATGGCGAAGGCAACGAAGAACACCCGCGTCAGCAAGAAGGAGATCGATACCGATAAACTGCACGCCGCATGGCGAGAAGGCGCCCGCGACTATCGCCTTACCCGTGAAGCGCTCACCGGCGATCGCCCCACCGGTCCGGCGGTATCGAGTCAGGATATTCTGCGACAGGCGACCGACCATGTCTCCGAGCGGAAAGCGGTCCTTACCGACCGCGATATTCTTCTGGAGAGCATCCGGCAGAACGGGGGTACGCATTCCACGGCGGACCTCGAAGCCGGTATCGGGAAGATGAAAGACCACGGGGAGCTGATACACACGAGCGACGGCAGACTCGCCACCAAAGACCAGATCGAGGCCGAACACCATCTGCTCACGGCGGTCCGCGACGGCAAGGGGGCCGGAACGCCGCTCATGAATCCGGAACAGGTCGATTTCAGCGACTACCAACAGAAGCGGGGCTTTGAACTCTCCGCCGGACAGAAGTCCGCCAGCGAAGAGATCCTTACCACCTCAGACCGCTACATAGCGATCCAAGGCTACGCGGGCGCCGGCAAGACCACCTTCCTGCAACACAGCGCCGAACAACTGGCAACGCGAGGCGACTGTACGGTCCGGGGCTTCGCGCCGAGCGCGGCGGCGGCCGATGTGTTACAGAAGGAGACCGGTATAAAAAGCCTGACCATCGACTCGTTTCTTCAGGAGGCGAAGAAGATGGATCCGGAACCGGGTCGCCGGGAAGTGTGGATCATCGACGAGGCCTCGATGCTCTCCTCCCGCAAGGCGGCCGAAGTGGTCTCCGCCGCCGAACGCATGAAGGCGCAGGTCGTTTTTCTGGGCGACACCAAACAGCTCTCCGCGGTCGAAGCGGGAAACCCCTTCGAGCAGATGCAGAAACACGGTATCCGCACGGTGGCAGTCACCGAAATAAACCGGCAGCAACTCTCGGCGCAGGACGCCGCCAAGATGGAAAAGGCGGGCTATTCCCAAGAGGAGATCGCCCAGCGGCAGGCGAAAGCCGAAAAATATCAGGAAGCCGTCTACGATGTCTACAAAGGCGACATGAGAACGGCGTTGGAGAAAGTCGATGTCGTGGAGATCGGCGACGCGCGGGAACGCGGCGAAACATTGGTAAAGGACTACTTCAGATACCGGGACGCCGACAAACTCGATCCCTCCAAAGCGAAAGATACCCTCATCGGCACAAGCCGCAACGACCGCATATCCGAACTGAACGGCCATATCCGTGACGAGATGAAGAACCGCGGCGAACTGCAGGGCGAGGAGCAGCGCTACACCACCCTCAAGAGTAAGGGACTGACCGATGCGGAGGCCCGCCAACCCAAGAACTACCAGAACGGCGATGTCGTACAGTTCCGGGCGTCCGACAAAGACAAGGGCATCGAACGGGGCGCCTACGGGACCGTGACCGGCCGCGACGAGAAGGCCGGAACCATAACGGTGCAACTCAAGAGCGGCCGGGAACTCGATGTTCCCCTGACCGCGAAAGAAGTTCATACCCGCGCCATGACCCCGGAGAGCAAGCGGGACGCCGCCTCATACCGCGAAGGGGAGACCGTGACCTTCAACCGCAACTACCCGAGCCTCGGTATTGTGCGCGGCGACTCCTTCAAAGTGCATACCGTGGACACCGATACCGTGCAACTGGTCGGCAAGGAAGGCCGCCTGAAAGAGTGGACCCCGGCGCGCGGCCCGGCCGGCGGTTACGATGTCACCGTGGGACAGGAAAAGACACGGGGGCCCGCCCTGTCGCTCTACCGTAAGGAAGAGATATCCTTACAGGTAGGGGACCGCATCCGCTTTACCGAGAATATCGGCACTACCGAAAAGACCCGCACCGGATATGTGAAGACCCGCGAGTTCGTGAACGGCGCCGGCGCCAAGGTACTCAAGGTCGAGGGGGGGAAGGCACAGATCGAGTACGAAGGTCACCGCAGGACCATCGACCTCACGGACGAGAAATACCAACACATCAAGTACGGCTATGCCGCCACCTTCCATGACCTGCAGGGACAGACCGGCAACCGCATCCTCATGGATGCCGACACTCAGAAAGACCGGATGCTCCTCGGCGAGAAAACCGGACTCGTCGGTCTCACCCGTGGCCAGCACGAAGCGATCGTCTACACCGACGACCGGAAGAACCTCCCCGAGGCCCTCGGCAAAAAACAGGGACAGGAGTACGCCGTCAAGTCCGAGTTGGAACGGACCCCGGCAATAATGGATATCCGGCATACCGTGCCGGCGCCCGACTTCAAAAGCATGACCGCCGACATGCGGGAACTGGCACCGCGCAAGAACGGCGCCTCGCCCCATACCGCCGATATGCGATCCCTTGAACGCAAGGAGTACCGGATATCGGTCAAGGACAACGCGCGGGAAATGGAAAGAGGAGAAACACCCGAGAAAGCGAAGGCCCCGGAACTCCCGAAAACGCCGGTCAAACAACATGAACACGAGATATCGCATGAGCGGTGAAATTCTTGACCTTATACTTTCGGGCCGGTAAGTTGAACTGTTTCTTATGACTTGAACGGAGTGATCACCATGGCCGATGACCGCGATCTGTTGCTTGAAGAGGAGGATCTGCCTTCTCCCGCGCCTGCTAAGAAACCCGCGCCCGTGTCCCCTGCACAGGTCGTGCTATCGCCAGAAGCGATAGAAGCCCTGTTCCGCATCAGGAAGAACGAACTCGACACACAGTATCAACAGATCAAGAATCTCGTCGAGGCGGCGCTTGCCGACAAGTACGCGACCCTGCGCGAAGTCAAAAAGGAGTTGGCGGAATACCGCCAAGAGCAGGAATATAAAGTATTCAAGAAATGGTGGCAACGATTCGCTTTCCATTGCTTTATCACCTTCGTTGTGGCGCTGTTGGCTGTAGTGCTTTTTAGCTTTTACTACGAACGGACAAAGGTCTATGTCTTCCATAAAGAGATAGCCGAAGTTTGGGACGCCATGAAAAAACAGTCGGCGACCGACAACGCCGCCAAGCCGGAAGAGACTTCTGCGAAGAAGCCTGCGGACAAGAAGAAGTGACATGACAATCCCTGTCCCGGGAACGGGGTAGGGGACCCGGCCCGGAAACTTCATTCTCAACCCCGGAACCCGGACCCAACTGCACAAAAGGACAAAATGTCATTCGGGATTTTTCCTAACCTTCCGTAATATCGAGCGAAGTCCGTTTTTTGACCCTCCCAAAATCAGGGAAGGATATTGCCGCATCGAAACCCCGCAACGACGGAAGAGGGACACCCGGCGTCCCCGCTTTTTCTTCAGTAGGAATTTTTGATTTGCCTTTTTATTAGGATATAATCTACCGTTCATTTGACAACAGGGGGTCCCATGCGGAAACTCATAATGCTTCTTTTTCTGATCCTCCTAGCCTTTTCCCTCCTCGCCGAGGAAAAGAAGGCCAAGGTCGCGGTGATGGAGATCGAGGACCGCAGCGCCACGCTTGATGCAGCGATGCTCGGCAACGCCGCCGAATACCTGCGCAGCGAACTGGCCGCTACAAACCGTTTCGTCCTCATCTCGAAGGACCGCCAACGACAGGTATTAGTGAAGGAAGAGAAGAAGGAGAGCTGGAAAGACTGCTACGACCAGAACTGCCGCGTCCAACTCGGTCAGGCCCTTTCTGCCGATACGCTTCTGCAATCGTCGATCAATCTATTCGGCGGCATCTACACCCTGACCGTCGAAATGGTAGATCTCGCTAAAGAGGCGACGGTCCGCGGCGCGAAGGCGAAGTTCGACGGCACCGAAGCGGGACTGGTCAAGGCACTTGATAAGATCATGCTCCAGATCGCGGGCCGTACCGTCAAGTACGACCCCGGCGCCGTATCGGTGACCGCCGTCAAGGGGGTCGACATCGGATCGGTGTCGCTCTCCGCTTTGCCGAGCGTCGCGGTAGCTGAGGCACAGTTTCAATCGACCGAAACCCTCTTTTCGATGACCCCGGTCACCCCCGAAGTGGGAGCCGCCGATGTCGATGCCGATGTGCTGGTCGCCTACGACAACGCACTGAAGATGGACAAGCTCGGCAAGAATGTCCCGATCAAGGCGCTCCTCGCATGGAAGGATCTGGCCCGGTTCGGAAAGAACAATCCCTACCTCGACCTCGCCAAGACCCGCATCGCACAGTGGACGCAGTACATGAACTCTCTGGAGCTGGCCGAAAGATACAAAAAGGCCGTTTCCTTCGACAAGTACGGCCGTTTCTTTCCC
>CALMRE010000147.1 GCA_937871295.1 uncultured bacterium
CGGCACTGTTCCTCGCGGGCGCGACGTTCACCCTGCGCGACAGCACTATTGAAGGGATTTCCACCGCGACCATCGGCACAATCCTCTACGGCGG
This sequence comes from uncultured bacterium, assembly GCA_937871295.1. Classification (GTDB taxonomy): domain Bacteria; phylum UBP6; class UBA1177; order UBA1177; family JAKLFG01; genus CALMRE01. Next base: position 95 of record CALMRE010000147.1, read on the forward strand.
ACGCGGCATCATCGCGACAAGCGGCGCGGCGCTCGACATCGCCCACAGCACGGTGCGCGACTGCTCCTCGATAGGGCTCCTGCTCGACGGCACCGGACACGCGACCATCGCCGGCGCGACCATCGCCGGGAACGCGCTCACCGGCATCTGGCTGCAGAACGGCCCGGCAGGCGGCGACCAACTGACGCTCACTGGTTCGACGATAACGGACAACCGCGCCGCCGGCATCGCCCTGTTCCGCTCCTGCGGCGTCACCATCAGCGATACCCGCATCGAAAAGACCACCTCGGCGCAATGGCACGACGCTCTCATCGGCGACGGCCTGACCGCCTACGGCAACGGCCTTGCCGACGGCGGCTGTCCGCTGACGCTCGCCCGTGTCACCTTTGCCGACAATTTCCGGGCCGGTCTCATCGCCGATGGTATCGAAGGAAGCGCCGCACTCGCCGGACTCTCTTTCTCGCAGGTGACGGTGGAACGCTCCGCCGCCGAAGCGCCGGGCAAATACGGAATTATAATCCAGAACGGCATCGCGCCGTCGGGTCTGATGACGGCGGTGACCGCCAATCCCTTCGCGGCGGCCGACGCGGCGCTCGACACACCGCTGACCCTCATCACCGAAGAGCAGGAACTGAACGGAACAAAGTATCACCGATAACGAGGCTTCCCCATGATGAACGGTCGGATCTTTATGTTTTTCGCGATGCTCCTGCTGCTTACAGGGCTGTTCGCGGAAGAGGCGGCCCCCGCCGCGGCTGAACCAGTACCGGCGACCGAACCGGCACCCGCTCCCGCCGTCGAGGCCGCACCTGCACCGGCCGCTGAACCGGCTCCAGCCGCTGAACCGGCTCCAACCCCGGCGCCGACACCGGCTGCCGAACCGATCCCCGCCGCCGCCGAAACGAAACCGGAACCGAAGGCGGAGGAGAAGTCCGCTCCGGTCGAAGAAAAGAAGATAGACACGGCGGCCAAGGAGGCCCCCGAGCCGAAAAAAGAGGCGGCGCCCGAAGAAAAAAAGGAGCTCGTCCGCCCCTACTTCGGCGTCGCGATCGCCTCGGGCATCTTCGGCGCGCTGTTCATCGGCGCCGGTTTCTATTACGACTACCTTGCCGACAAGAGTTTCAGCAGTTACAAGAAAATGGCCTCCCGCGATGCGATAGAGGCGGCGGCCAAGAAACCGGGTTTCCTGCCGGAGGAGTATCTTAAAAAAGCCAACGGGAAATACGACGAGGGAAAAAGTCACCTCGATTCGCGCAACTACTCCTTCATCGGCGGCGCGATATTCCTCGCGGCGGGCGTCGGCCTGTTCTTCTGGACCGAGGACAAGAAGCCCGAGGAGGAGAAAAAGGAGGAACCGGTATCCGACAAGAAGGTCTCCGTCCACACCGTCGGCGACCGGGTGACCCTAAACTTCAGCGGCTCATTTTAGGAGGGCGCCATGAAAAAGATATTGCTGACCGCCCTTGCCCTCTACGCGCTGTGCGGCTGTACCAAGGAGCCGCAACTGGTCGACATCGAAGAGATCATGGAAGAGGTGCTCGCCGAGATGGATTTCTACGGGGCCGACGAGGACCTGCTACTGTCCGAAGAGGAGCCCGATGCCGGCGCCGATGTCCTCGCGGGGGACAGCGACGACCTGCTGACCGACGAGTAGAGACCTACTCCGCCTCGAAACTATCCTTACCCACACCGCAGACCGGGCAGACCCAATCGGCCGGGACCTGTTCCCACGGGGTGCCGGGCGCGATACCGCTATCCTGATCACCCGACGCCGGATCGTAGACATACCCGCAGACCGTGCACACATACTTCTTCATGAATTCCTCCTACGTTATTCAGGTATCAGTTCTTTGACCTTTGCGGCCACCTTGAGCCCCAGATCGCGGCAGGCGTTCAGCGTCGCGACGTCGGGAACATACTGTGTCTTCACCTCGTCGATGACCTCGCAGCCCATCGAGACGAGATACTCCTTCAACTGCGGCACCCCTTCGCCGCTCCAACCGTGCGAGCCGAAGGCGGCGCCGACGGGGGTCCCGAACTTGAGGCCGCGCAGATAGGTCAGCGCGTCGGCAAGCGACGGGTAGATATTGTTGTTGAGGGTCGGCGTTCCGGCGACAAGCGCCGCCGCGTCGATCATCATGCTCGCCACGTCGCTGCGGGAACAACTTCCCAGCGGCATCACCTCGGCCCGCACGCCGCCCGCGACGATGCCGTCGGCGATATAGCGCGCCATCTCTTCGGTCGAATGCCACATGGTGTCGTAGAGGACCACCGCCTTGCGGGTAAGCTTCCGCGACGACCATTTCTTATAGTTCTCCACCATACGGCCGAAGCGCGTCATGTCGCGCCATACCGGACCGTGGTCGGGAGCGACCATTTTGAAGGAAAGTCCCGACGCCGCGACCTTTTCGAGGAGTTTGGCCACCTGCGGAGAGTAGAGGGTGATGATGTTGGCGTAGTAGTCGCTGCTGAGCCGTTCGAGCAGGTCCCACGGCAGTTCGTCGTCGAACCGTTCGGCCGATGCGAGGTGCATCCCGAAGGCATCCTGACTGAAGAGCAGTTGTTCCTCGACAAGGTAGCTGAACATGCTGTCGGGCCAGTGGAGCATCCGCGTCTCGACGAAGGCTATGGTGCGGTCGCCGAGCGACAGCGTCTCGCCATCCTTCACCGCCGTCACGGGACACCCGATATCGCCGAAGTGCCGGGCGAGCGTTTTCTGCCCCATGATCGAGGCGAAGACCTTCTCGGGCCGCGTCGCGCGGACGACCTCGGGCAGGCCGGCCGAATGATCGGGCTCGGAATGGTTCGAGATGATGTAGTCGATCTTCTGCGGATCGATCACCGAAGCGATCCGTTCGAGCAGTTCGTGCTCGAATCCTTTTTTCACGGTGTCGATGAGGGTGATCTTTTTATCCAGTATGAGATAGGCGTTATAGGTGGTGCCCCGATGGGTCGTGTAGCCGTGGAAATTGCGTACGCCCCAATCGACCGCACCGACCCAGTAGATATCGGGGGCGATCGGTATCGCAGTAAGGGTCATCGCGTCACCCCCCGCTATTCGGCCAGCGGCGGTTCAACGAAGACGCGCGCGCCGAGTTCCTTGTCGAGCAGGTATATCCCCTGACCGTCGTTGCCGAGGAGCTCTATCTTCTGGATGATCTCGGTGACATTCTTCTCCTCTTCGACCTGTTCGTTGACATACCAGTTGTAGAAGACGCTGGTCGCGTGGTCGCCCAGCTTCATCGCCTCGGACTTGATCGCGTTGATGCGCGCGGTCACCGAGTTCTCATGCTTGAGGGCGTGTTCGAAGGCTGCCTTCGATGTCTTCCACTCCTTGCCCGGATCGGGGATCGCGATGTAGAAGGGACGGCCCCCCTTTGCCAGAAGATAGAGATACATCTTCTTCGCGTGGAACAGTTCTTCCTGCCACTGGACCTTCATCCAGTTGGCGAAGCCGGGAAGTCCCTTCGCGTCGAAATAGGCGCCCATCGCGAGGTAGATATAGGCCGAATAAGTCTCATAGTTGATCTGGTCGTTGATCATCTTCTCCAGTTTCTTGTCGATCATAGCATCCTCCGTTACTTGCCGCCTTTCCACAGACCATGCTTATTGCAGTATTCGCGCAGTATCAGGGTATCGGCGTAGGGAACATAGAACTCCGCCTCGGGCTTGTCGCCCGGCTTGAGATACTTACGGTTCACATAATCGCCGTTGATGATCTCGATCCACTCGATGTAGTGGTCGTCGACCATCGGGTGAGCCGTCGAGCCGACCTTGACCAACGTCCCGCCCTGATGCGCCTCGGCGATCGGGACATGCTTCTCGTTCTTCCAGTCGGCGGTCTGTTCGACCATCGGTTTCATGTTCTGGCCGCAGCAGACGAGCGTCCCGGCCGCGCCGTGGACCATCTCGACGATGTTGCCGCATAGTTCGCACTTATACACTTCGAGTCTCTTGGTCATCACATCCTCCTTACTGTTTACCAGTGTTTTCCCAGTTCCTCGAACCACGCCTGCGGGTGGGCGCACGCCGGACACGATTTGGGCGCGTCGGTTCCTTCGTGGATGAAACCGCAATTCAGGCAGCGCCACGTGGTCTTCGCGGGCTTTTTGAAGGTCTCCCCTTTCTCCATCTCGGCCAAGAGCGCGCGGTAGCGCTCCTCATGATGTTTTTCGGCGTTCGAGATGTTGCGCCAGACCGCCGCGATCTCGGGAAAACCCTCCTTCTGGGCCGTTTCTGCGAAGGCGGGATAGAGTTTGGTGTGTTCCTCATGCTCGCCCATCATGGCGCCGGTGAGGTTCTCGGCCGTCGTGCCGATCTTTCCGGCGGGATAGGCCGCGACGATCTCGAGATCGCCGCCCTCGAGAAATTTGAAGAACCGCTTCGCGTGTTCCTTTTCCTGACGCGCCGTCTCTTCAAAGATCAGCGCCACCTTTTCATAGCCTTCTTTTTTTGCCGCGCTGGCGAAATAGTCGTAACGCATCCGCGCCTGCGATTCGCCGGCGAACGATTTGAGCAGGTTCTTTTCGGTCTCGGTCCCTCTGATTCCCATGAGTTTCCTCCCTGTCGATGGTTGTGGTTATGTGCCTAGGGTGTTCCTTTTCCTTTTTTCCGCTCCGTCTCCTGCGCCTTCTCTGCGGGACGCAAGGTCACTTCCGAAGAGGTGACCACGAGGCCCTTCCCTTCGTCATACTCGTAACGGCCGCCGTACGGTTCAGGCGGGACGAAGGAGACATATCCTCTCCTGACCAACTCTTTCAGTTCCCGGTCGGGTCCCTTTCCGGTGTCGGTCTTGTAGCGGTCGGCCGCCTCGGACAGCGCGATAAGATCCCCGAAAAAACGGGTCCGTATCTCCAGCAGATTCTTCATGTTCTTGTCCTTCGCCTCTTTCAACTGGCCGAGCGTGTACTCGTAGGCGAGTCGGTAGCCGCCCCCTTTGGTAGCCGCTTTGGTGACCAGCCAGTAAACGTTCTCGGGCGCCCCCGGCATCCGCGCCCCTTTGTAGAGGAAGGGATACGCCTTCTCCATGTCGTTGAGATACATGAAATAGTTCATACCCTTGCGGAAAACGAAGTTGTAGTCGTCGGGATAGAGTTCGTGCCCGATATCGAGCAGACGGTTGGCCTCCTCGATCGCCTCGGGGGTATTCATTGACGATATCGCCGCATCACCGAAGAGCAACGCGATCTGGAGGTTGGGATTGAGCCGCGCCACCACCTCGACCATACGGCCGAGAAGCGAATAGGTCCGGTCGGTGACATAGTGGCTGCCGAAATAGTAGGCCGCCTTGATGAAGAGGAAATCGGCCGCCATCGCATCGTAGCCGAGGAACATCACCTTGGCGAATTCGGGTTTGGGATAAGCCGCTATCGTCTCCACCTGAGGCCGCGGATGTTCGATGAGGTGGCCGCGGGCGTAAATATAGAGAGGCACCGCCGCGACAATGATCAGGATCGCGACGATGTTGGGGATACGGCTCATCGTCCTCTACCTCCGTTTGGTCATTTCATCCTTTAGGCTCACCACCAGTTCGGCGAGAAAACCCATGAACAGGAATATGGTCCCCGACAGGAACATCCCGAGCGTGAACAGCAACAGGGGACGGTTGCGGAACACATTGTCGTCGAGCGCGAAGGTGGCATACAGCATCCACGAGAGTATCCCCGCGCTCACCAGCATCTGAAGACCGCCGAAGGAGCCGAACAGACGCATCGGCGCCTTGGTGAAGGTCAGGATGAACTTCACCGCGAGCGCGTCGAAGAAAGAGACCGGGATCCGCTTGAACCCGTAATGACTCTTTCCGCTCTTGCGCGGATACCAGTTGACCGACACCTCGGCCACGCGCCACCCCTTCGCATACAGTATCTGGGCGATAAAGCGGTGCCAGTCGCTGCGCAATTCCAGATCGGGCAGGCATTCGCGCCGGAACGCCTTTATCCAGTTCATGTCATGCAGGCCCATCCCGAAGAGCGCCTGCGATATCTCATTGTATATCCTGCTCAGGAATATCTTCGTCTCGTAGCGCCCTATTCGCCGGCCGCAAACCACCTCGATCCCGTCGGTGAATCCGGCTAGCAGTTTCGGAATATCCTCGTCGGGATGCGATTCAAGGTCGCTCGGAAGGAAGACGATGATGTCGCCCGTACAGGCGGCGAAACCGGTCCGCATCGCCTGCGTCAGTCCGAAATTGACGCGATGGCGGATGAGGCGTATCCACGGCTTATCGCGGGCGACCCGCTCCACAATGGCCGCGCCGCCGTCGCGGGAACCGTCGTCAACCATGATCAGTTCCCCTTCGACCCCCGCCGTTGCGATACCTTCCTCGACGCGGGAGACGAGCTCTTCGAGATTCCCCTCCTCGTTGCAGAAGGGTATGAACACCGATACCTTGAGCATCAAGCCTCCGTGTCTCCGGACTTCAGCGATATGCGTCGCTTCGCCGGATCGGGGTGGGGACGGTACAGTATCGCGATGTTGCCGATCATCCCGGCCAGTTCGGCGCCGGTCGCCGCCGCCATTTCGGCCGCCAGTTCCTTTTTTTCTTCCTTATGTTCGAGGAACTTCACCTTGATGAGTTCATGGTCAAGCAGTGTCTCGTCAAGAACCTTCACCTGTTCCGGCGTCAGGCCCTTGACGCCGATGAGGACCAGCGGCTTCAAGCCGTGCGCAAGACCTCTCAAATGGGTACGCTGTTTTCCCGTCAGTGTGCTCATGTGCTCCTTCCAACGCCTTGAGTAATGGTATTGTTTTTACAATGCTCTTCAAGTTTTTTCAACAGCTCCTGCGTGTTCGAATACCACTGCGGCGCAATGATCCGATTGCGCGGTCCTTCGGTGAAGAAACGCATCACGACGATATGCGGCGGCAACACTTTCAACATCTCTCCGAGCAGTACGATATACTCATCCTCTTCAGGAAGCGCGAACGGTTCGGCCTCGAAACGGTCGGCAAGTCGCGTACCGTGATAAACCTGCAGATGATGGATCTTGATCCCCTGGACCGCCGGATGGCGCGTCGCGAACCGGGCCGTCTCTACCGCATCGGCCGTCGTCTCGCCCGGGATACCGGCGATTGTATGGGCCGTCACCTTGATCCGCCCCTCACCGGCCCGATGTATCATCTCGATCGCCGACTCATAGGCACCGGCATCGTGGCCCCGCCCCAGAAATTCGAGCGACCGTTCATGCGCCGACTGCAGGCCGATCTCCATCCACAGGTCGAAATCCCCGGAAGGCGCACTTTGAACGATGCGCCGCACTATATCCTCGGTCACATAGTCGGGCCGCGTCGAAACGATAAGACCCACCACATCTTCCTGCTTCGACGCCAGTTCATACATCCGCCCCAGTTTCCGCGGATCGCCCGATGTGGAGGTGCCGCTCTGGAAATAGGCCAGATATTTGTGGGCACCGTAACGGCTCACCATCCGTTTTTTCTGATCGATCAGACGCGATTCCCATCCGCGACGGCCCGGAACGATGGCCCCCCGCGGCACGAAAGCATGATTGTCGCAGAATACGCACCGGCCCCACGGACAGGGAATGCCGGTCTCGAAACTGATGCGCGCCACCCGTTCGCCGAAACGTCCCTGTAAGTAGCGGTTGAAGGTATTCACATAACTATCGAGCGGCATCGTAACTCCAAAAGGTAAATATATTACCCGCAAATCCGAATAATAAGCACAACGGCCCGCTCCGTCAAGTTTGACAAGCAATTATTTTTGATTACTATGCCCTGCGGCGCTGATGTAGCTCAGTCGGTAGAGCAGCTGATTCGTAATCAGCAGGGCGTCGGTTCAAGTCCGACCATCAGCTCCAGTGATTTCAACGGCCTCGGCCCCAACGGGTCGGGGCCGATCCTTTTACTGCGGGGAGGGAATAGATGAAAGATTTTTGGGTTATCTGGGGAGCGGTCATGTTGCTGCTGACGGCATGCGACGGGACAAAAAGCAACAACAGCGACGCCGATGCCGTGAACGATGAGGCGACGGTCGACACGACGACACCCGACACCACCATCACCGACAATGCGGTGAACGATGATGCCGTCACCGATGAAACGGCCACCGATACTGAAACTCCCGACGGCGACGCGCCGGTGGCGAACGGCGGCATGGTGATAGACCACACCATGACCGATCCTTCGGCCATCCCGGACCTATGGCTGATCGCGGCAAAGAACGACCTTCACATCGCCTATCAGCACACCTCGCACGGCAGTCAACTCATCTCGGGGATGAACGCGCTCATGGCGCACGCCCCCTTCGGCACGATCTATCAGTGGAGCGACGACGGCTCGGTGGGACTTGACCTCGACGATGGCGGCATACCGGGAACGGCGAGCGATCTGTCGACCGGCGACGAGGAGGACGAGAACGGCGACACCCCGTGGGCGATACAGACCCGGACGCTCCTTGATAACGCCGACAACAACCACATCAATGTCGTTCTCTGGTCGTGGTGCTCGATAAACGGCCACAACGCCCAACGGTATGTCGACAACATGGAGAAACTCATCGCCGAGTACGGTCCGGGCGGCACCAAGCCGCGCGCGGCCGAGCACCCGGTAACCTTCGTGTTCATGACCGGCCACTCCGAGGGAACCGGTGAGGATATGACCGAGAACGGCATACACTATAATAACACCCTCATCCGCCAGCACTGCGCCGAGCACGAGCGGATACTGTTCGATTTCGCCGACATCGAGGCGCACGACCCCGACGGTAATTACTACTGGGATCAGGCGATGGAGGACGATCTCGATTATGACGGCGGCAACTGGGCGGTCGAGTGGCTCGAAGAACATTCCGATTCGGAACTCGCGACCTTGACCGATCTGTGCGCCGAATGCGCCCACTCCGACACTCTCGCGCAGTCAAAACTCAACTGCGTGCTGAAAGGGCGCGCGGCGTGGTGGCTTTTCGCCCGCATCGCCGGTTGGGACGGACAGTAAGGACTTCTTTCTACCAGTAATAGTGAAAAACCGGCTGGACCTCGGCGCAGGGACGGCACATCGATGAGGGGAGTCCGGTGTTGCGCCGGTTCCGCCCCGCCACCGCCTTGAACACCGGCCCCGAATTCACCTCGTCGCACAGCAGACAGTCGTTGAGCGTCCCGTCGGGGTTATGATAGGGATCGTTAACCGCCGCCATGCAGGTGCTGAAGCACTTCGACTGGGTGTGCTGGGTGTTGTAGTACCATATCTGGGCACACGGCAGCTCGAACCCAAGCCCCTGTAGACACTCAATGTTACCGTTCTTGTTGAACATGTTGTCGATGCCGCACTGCCGCACCGGATCGGTGAGATCGGGATTGCGCATATAGACCACGAGGTTGACGAGCGTCGAACAGACGCCGCAGCCGTCCCAATGAGTGATGTAGGCGCCCGCCGCGATCGCCGCAGTGTCGCTCGCAAAGGTTTCGAGACGGTAGCCGTTGGTTATCGTATCATCGAGAAACAGGCCGCAGACGCTCCCCGGCACCGGCTGATGCGCCTCGGGCGTGTCATACGGATCTTCGGTCACTTCGGCGGGAGGATCGACCGGCACCATCGCAAGTAGCTTGGCGATCTCCTCCTCGGTGTAGAGGGGCGGCTGAAAGTATTTTCCTTCACAGTTGCAGAGCGGCCGGCATTGCTCGGCGGTCAGACCGGTCTTTTCGTTGGGTAGGCCGAACTGTATCGTGCATGGCTCATTGGATGCAACATCGACATCGTCGTCGGGGAGGTCCGCTTCATCATCGGCGGGGCCGATCGTATCGTTCTCGTCGTCGGTCGCCGTATCGGTATCGACCGCGGCAGGATCATCGACATCGATAAGCACCTCGTCGGGCGGCAGGTTGTCGTCCTTTGCCTCGAGCGGCTCGTCGGGCGCAACGGCGTCGCTGTCGACGACCGACAGGAGATCGGCGTCCTTCCCTTTCACGGCGGCATTATCGTCACAGGCACACAGCGCCAGCAGGATCAACAACGGGGTCGTTCGGCGTAACATCTCTCCTCCGTACTCATGATGCACCTTTTTCTTTACCATAGAGCCGGGTCCGAGTCAATCGCAAGGACTATTCTTGACAAACAAAAGTCTCCGGGCTATATATCTCCCGAATTGAAATCACCCGCCGTGGTAACGAGGGGCATTCGCAGCAATGCGTGCATAAGGACTCCATGGCGTTCAATCTACACGGGAGTTTCTCCCGTTCCCGCCTTACATTTCCCTTAACCCGTCCTTGCCCCTCTTCTTTTTTATCGCGCTTACTGCGCTTCGGTCATACCGGGGGTGACGGTGAGGGTGCTCCATTTGAAATTGTCGATGAGAACCATCGAATCGAGGATATGATCACCGAGATCCCATATCGCGAGCCGCAGGGTGATGGTCTCGCCCGGAACGACATTGCCGCGAACGGTGAGCCAGCCGGTGCCGCCATGGGTCTCGAACCCGGTGCCGGCCAGTTCTTCGGTACCCTCGCACGAGGTAACCTCCCATCCGGTGCCGGTGGTATTGGCGCATTGTTTGAACAGGCCCGCCGGAGCGAGATTGACGCCGACCGCATTGCCTTCGAACACCGCGATGTTCCCGTCGGCCGGATTCTTTTGCGCCTCGACGCTGGTGGTGAAGGTACTGTCGAGGAGCGCGACGAAGAGATCATTGTAGGAGGAGCAGACATACTGGGGATATTCGACCGAAAGAAAGTAGATGTCGAAAGAAAAAGAATGAACGGTCGGCGGGACATCGAGTTCGAACTGCGCCATGACGCCGTCAAGCGCATTGCCGGTCGCCCCGGTGCCGCTGCCGCAGGCGGGTGACGAAGGATAGGCGTCGCCGTTGGCGGCATACCAGTCGCCGGGAGCGGTCGAGGTGGTCGTCTGATCGAAACTGGTGTTGCTGGGCGGATTCATCGCCTGACCGGTTGAAAGGGCAAGCAGTTTGTCGCCGCCGCGCGGAGTTATGACGCTACCGAGCGCCGTCAGGAGTGCGTTGGAGTTGACATTGGCCCCGGTCACGCCGGAGGGGAGCAGTATCTCGGCCACCGGAACGCCGGCGCAGAGACCTATCGCCTTGGCGTAATCATAGGGATCCTTCGAGGTGGTCAGAAGCGTCGACTCGCATTCGAGCGGCTTTTCGGTACAGGTATCGGTAAGGTAGCCGGAACAATCCTCGAGACAGTATGCCTTGCCGCCGCTGTACAGAAGAGGATCGATGTCGACACAGTTGGCCAGCCCGCCGTCGCAGACCTCGATCCCTTCCCGGATATCATTGCCGCATTCCGACGGTTCTATCTCAACGCAGGCGGCCAGATCGTAGGCGGTACAACCTTCGTTGCAGAATGCGGTGCCGCTCTGATATTTCCCCGGATCGAGTACGGCGCAAGCGACCGTGTCACCGTCGCATGCCTCGGGACCTTCTTTGATATTGTCGCCGCAGGTGTGCGGGACCTCTTCGCAGGTGCCCGTATCCCAGCCGAGACAATTATCAAGACAGTAGGCTTTGCCGCCCTGATACGCGGTACTGTCGATATCGACGCAGTTGGCGAGCGTCCCGGTGCTGGGGTCGCAGACCTCGCCGCCGTCGACCGCACCGTTGCCGCAGGTGAGGGGCGTCACATCGGTGTCGACCGGCGGGGTGTCGGTCATCGTATCGTCGGTCGGAGTAGCATCCCCCACCGGGTCGTCGGTCACCGGATCGTCGGTCACGATGCCGTCCTCATCGGCGAGCAGCGTATCGTCATCGGACGAGATGATGTCCTTGTCCTCCTTCGGCTTGCTGGTCTTCGCGCCGCCGCAGGCGACGATGAACAGCGCGACCGTCAGGATCGCGAAAAATCTTTGTGTCATTGCTTTCTCCCTCTATTTACTGCGTATCAATGCCGATATACCGGATGTTCGTGCCCTTATCGACCGGTTCGGTGAAACTGCCCGGTATCGTCAGATAGAGAGCGCCGCCCCCTTCGAGGTTCATACCGGTCCCACTATAGTAACTCGGGTAGAACAACATGCCCGGCTCACTCTTGAAGCCGTAAGTACCGGTCGCATCGTTCATGAGCATCGCCAGACGGAATTCTATCATGAAGCTCGTAAATGTCTTCGTCGCGCCCACACGGCTTTGGATGATATCCTCGACCCCCACCCAGTTATTGTCGATATGTTCGATGACCGCTTTATAAATACCGGTCGCGTTGGTCGCCTGAAGCCGCAGATACTGAAAGAAGGCATAGGTCAGAGCGTAGTCGGAATAGACGCGGTTATGATCGTCGTAGTCCCACAGCAGGAACCCGTTGCCCTCGGCGACCGGCTGATTATAGGGATCGTTGTTGTAGACATAGATCCATGTATCCTGCGTCCCTTCGTAGAGATGTTGGGCGGCGGTGGCGAGTCCTTCGTCTATCCAGCGGTTGGCGAGATCGCCCGAATAATAATCGCCCTCAATGAGGTAGTTGCGGTTCGAGTAACACAGATGTTCGAACTCGTGGGCTATCGTACTGAGAGAGTCGGCATCGGCCTGTGCGATCTCGAGATAGATCATGTCGCGTTCGTTCGAATACTGATATTCACTTTGGTCATAGTAATCGCCCGAAGTGAAGTAGCCGGCGGCGAAACCACCGAGATCGGCGAACAGAAGCGCTATCTTGCCGTCGCCGTTGATATCCGATTCGGCATGGAAATTGGTCGTGACCAGCGGATGAATGACCGCGTCGAATTCATCGCATATCGTTTTCGCGCGCGCCTGCGTCAGGATCGAAGTGTTCTCGGCCCACACCTCACACTTGACACCGTTATACTGGAGCGTCGCCGCGGTCTGCCGATTCTGAGAAGCGCCGAAATCGTAGACCCAGAAGTCCTCGACGGTCCCTATCGGCGCGACGGCCGGATAAGGATGCGGTTTTATGCCGGGGCGCAGGATCTTGGTCTTGTCAAGTCCCGTCGGGACCGGGACCTTTCCGTCCACGAACAGACGGTCCGGCGCCAACGTGCTCATGCCGCTCTGCCCCATCGGCAGGGTGAGCGGCAAGGTGCCGGTCGAAGCGGTCATGCCGCCGTCGGTATCGACATTGACCACCAGCAGGGTATCGCCGCTGTAAACCGGCCCGGAGAAATCGAAACGCGACGCGTTCGGATCGGTCACACAGGCGTCGTCCCGGCAGGTCTTGCCCGATGCGGCGCAGTTCTGCATAATCACAAATATCCCTTCGGCGCTACAGGTCTCCAGCACATCTTCGCGGCAACGCTTCTCTCCCGCGAGACACAGGTCGATCACCTCGGTGTCCACCGTGACGCTCCCCGCCGCGAGCGCATGAACGCATTCGATATCGCCCGTCACCAGATCGTATTCAACCACCCATAGATCGGCATGCGCGTCGGTCGTCGCGAGATTGACCGTCCCTTCGTACCCGTCATCGAGGCTGAAAAGGATGAATGGATTGAGAAGCGACGAAACACCGTCGTAGTTCGATTCCCGGACATTGTAATACCACGAACCGTTGTATTCGCTATAGTACACCAGCGCGGCGCCGTCGACCGATCCGTACGCGGTCTGGCCGAAATCGCCGGTGAAGAAGTGGGCCGCATAGTAGGGGGCATTGTCGATGTCGGCGAATACCTGAACCTGATCCATCGCCACGGTCAACGATCCGTAGGGCGATGCCGCGCCGGTCCCCGGTTGCGTCGCACAAACGGGAAGACCCAACTGGCCCGAGATATCGGAACCGTCGACATTGGTCGGATGATACAGGGTCAGTGTGCCGCTCAGGGTCAGGAAACGGGCCGTCTTGCCGCAGGTCCCCGTCACCCAGCCGTCGCAGGTATCGTTACAGGCCGCTATTCCTTCGGCATAGTTGCCTATGTCGACGCAGTCCGTCGGTGTCCCGTCGCACAATTCGCCCTCTTCGACCGTATCATTACCGCAGACCGGGTCATCGACCCCCTTGCAAACCGCGTTATCCGCTTCCATCACACATATCTTGGTCTCGGTCTGGCAATCTTTCACCGTGAACCATTGCCCGCCGTCGCACCAACGCACATACCGGTCGTCGATACACTCCATCGCGCCGTCGACACAATCGGGTTCCGGCGGCGTCTTGCAGTCTGCCGTACCGTCGGCGTCGTCGCATATCCGGCTGGCATCGGCACAGTTGGTACCGGCATTCCAGCCGGTCCCATTGCAGGTCATGATGTAGTCGCCGCCGCATTTGGTGATGCCGGTCTCACAGACATTCGTATCGGCGTCGACCGTCACATCGGTCATTGCGTCGTCGGTCACGACAACATCGACCTCCGCCGTATCGATATCGACCACATCATTGTCGGGAAGTATATCTGTTTGATCAGGTAGCACATCATCAGAGATATCGACGATCTCATCGATCCCCGCATCGTCGATGGTTTCTTCATCGACGATCACTTCGTCGGTCATGGTTTCGTCGGTCACCAGCGTATCGGTCACCGTTTCATCGGTCACCGGATCGTCGAGCACCGGATCGTCGATCTTCGGGTCGTCACTTTCCGCCTCATCGGTCACCGGGTCATCTTTCTGCGCATCGTCGAAAAGCATATCGTCGGTCACCGTCTCATCGGTCACCAGCGTATCGGTCGCGGCATCGGTCGAGGTATCAGAAGCCGTAGTATCGGTATCATCGGGCGTGGTGGTTTTTGTCCCCGAACAGGAAAGGGCCATGCCGAGAAAAAAAAGGCTCACGAACAAAAGACGCATCGTATACTCCCTCAAACAGAGAAAACCGCACGAAGTATAGCATATATATAAGGAAAAACAACCTTATCGAAGGCTGGCAGCAAACTCGATGGTCGCCGCATTTCCGGTATGAGTGCAGACATGGCCGCCGAAGGCGATACCGGTGCGGAGCGCCTTTTCCCAAAACACGGCATCAACGGCATCCAGCCGGTCGACGCTAACAACGGCGCGATGGAGCGTGTACAGAACACCGGCGTTGAATGAGTCGCCCGCGCCGACGGTGCTGACCACCGCGACCGGGGGCACCGGCAGCACGATGCGATGCTGTTCGGTGAAGAGTGTCGCATCGCGGTCTGATCGGGTGTAGAAAAGCACCGTTACGCCGTGAGATCGCACGAGCTCCCATGCCGCGTCGGCGCTATCAACGCCGAAGAGCAGGCGAAAATCTTCGTCGGACCCGCGGACGATATGGGCCAGCAATAGATTCTCGCGAACGAACGGCAGGAGCCGCGGCAGTTCAGGAAGATGCGGGCGACGAAAGTTCGGGTCGTACATCAGGAGCGCCCCTCGCGCGCGCGATACCTTTAAGAGACTGACCAGCGGTTCATGGACCGTGTCGGTCAAGGCGAAGAAGGAACCGAAAAGTACCATATCCCCGTTCTCAGGCAACGGCAAAGACCCCTTCATGCGCTCTTCCGGCATATCCTTATAAAAGGAATAGGCGGCGTCACCCCGCGCGTTGAGTTCGGCTATGGCAACGGTGCTCTTACGACCGTTATATCTGATGAGATGTGTCGTATCAACGCCGTCCGCGGCAAGTGAGTTCACTATCCGATCGCCGGTCGCATCGCCGCCGAGCTCCCCGATGAACGATACCGGCACACCGCACCGGCCGAGCGACACCGCCGTGTTGAGCATCGCGCCGCCGGGGGTCGCCGTGACCCGTCCGTCGGCGGCGATTATTATATCGAGGAGCGCTTCCCCTATCGTGTAGATATGCGGCATGGGTCACCTCATCTGTCGGACACCGCATAGTATCTTTTCTGCCCCGGCTGTCAACGAAGAGCCCTTGACTTGCCGTTTCCTTTTCGCTAGGATGCTTCGACCTATCGAGGGAGGAATCATCGTGAGAACCTTGTTGTTATGTATCCTGCTTTCCGTTGCGTCATCGCTGTATGCACAGGAACCGCAGGAACCGTCGACCACTGATACCGCGGCCACGCCGGCTGTTGAGCAACCCACCGCCCCGGCACAGCCGACCGTCGATGAACGGCTGGCGTCGCTTGAGGAAAAGCAGAAACTGCTCGCCGAAGAGAACCGGAAATTGACCGAAGAGATCGCCGCGCAAAAGGCGGCACAGGAAACCGCGGCGAAAGAAGCGGCGGCAAAAGCCGAACCGAAAAAAGAGGAAAAGAAACTCGTCGAGTTCACCCCTTACGGCTTCATCGAACTCCTGGGCTGGGCCAACGACGCCCTGTTCGTCGGCAACGATCTGACGCTCTATGTCTCCGATGAGGATAGAAGCACGACCGGCGTCACGGCGAAAGGCTCGCGCCTCGGCGCCAAGGTGACCTTCCCGCGTCTGGAAGAGGTAGTGCTCTCGGCAACGATGGAGATAGATTTCGTCGCGAATATGGCCGACACCGGTTTTGCCGAGAGTTATCCGATGATACGGATGCGCCACGCCTTCCTTGAACTCACCAAGACCTGGGGCGATTCGACGCTCGGCTTCAAGGCGGGACAGACCTGGGCGACCGCCACTCCTACCATCTGGCCCGCCCTCATCAATCCGGCCGTCGGCTGGGGCATCGGCAACACCTGGCAGCGGATGCCGTTGGTCGAGTTCTCCTTCACGCAGAAGTTCGCCGGGACCTTCTCTTTCACCGCGCAGGTCGCCGCGGCCCGGGCCATGACCGGCGCATCGGCCAACCGCAACGGATTCCTTGAGGTCAATATCGACGCGGGCGATGCCTCCCACATCCCGCAGATACAAAGTCAATTGTCGCTCAAGGGCTCCTTTTCGGGCATCGACCTGACCTTCGCCGCCGCCGGCGTGTGGGGACGAGAGAATTACAAGAGCGGCGTTTATCTGAACAACAAAAAGGATGTAAAATACATCGGCGGCATGGTCGATGTCGGGATGGTGACCGGCGCCCTCAAACTTTCGCATGAATATGCCGAGATAGCGGGAAAGTTCTGGTGGGGCCAGAACCTCGATGTGTTCGGCGTTTTCGGCGGTTCGCTCATCACCGAAACGGTCGATGCGACGACCAAGCGGGTCGTCGGCTCACAGCGCGCGCTCGGCTGGTGGGCCCAGCTCACCATGAAACCGCTCAAGGGACTCAACCTGAATGTCGGCTACAGTTCAGAGGATCCCGAAGAGGGACAGAAGGCCGGCTCGGTCAAAGCAACCCCTCTTTATTTCGAGAACGCCTCGCTCTGGGTCTCGGCCTTTTATACCTTCTTTGACCGGATGACGATCGGTTTCCAGTGGAGTCAGGTCCAGACAAAGGAACTGAATACCGCCGCCGGACGCATCTCCCAGACCGGCAATTCCATCATGGGCAATGTAAAACTCGCCTTCTAAAAAAACGCGGCGCTCCCCACCATTACTACACAACAGCACAACATAAACACAGTATCGTTTGAAATACGATCAAGGATGATCCGGAGAAAGGCCGCTGATGCGGCCCCTCCGTAGGAAGCCGGGAATTACTTCTTGACAGCCTTCTTGACGGGCTTCTTGGCCACTTTCTTGACGACCTTCTTCGCGCCCTTCTTGACGCCCTTCTTCGCGGCCTTCTTCGCCCCCTTCTTGGCGGGCTTTTTGGCCACTTTCTTGACGGCCTTCTTGACCACCTTCTTCACGGTCTTCTTCGCGGGAGCCTTTTTGGCCTTGAGGGCCGTCGCCTTCTTCGGAGCACAGGTCTTGCACGTCATGGTTTCCTCCATTCTGTGGTTGCCGGGTTACTTGATCTCCTCGAGAGCCGTTTTCGCCTTTATAAAATATTCACTACTCGGCATGAGGGTCTTCACCAGCGCCTCGAACACCTTGCGCGCCTCTTTTTTGTTGGTGTCACGCACACCGTACGCCTTCCAGTACATCGATTTCGCGGTCGTTTCGATAGCCTTGAGCCCGTCGGTCGCCGTTTGATTCTCGCGGTCGAGATAGACGGCATTCGCAAAGGCGCGCCGCGCTGCGATAAGATCTTCCTTCTGCAGGTACTGCAGTCCCTGTTTTGCGAGGATATCGGCCTTCAGCACTTCGATCTCGCTCGTTACTTTCGAGAAGGCAAGCTCTAACTTTGAGACCTCTTTTGAGACATCGCGGAACTGCGCCTGCATCTGAGCGGTCTCTTCCTCGTTTATTTTCTTTATCTCTTCTTCGTATCTTTTCTCTATCTCGCGCTTCTTCTCCAACACCTGATCCTTCTCCCCCTTCAACCCGGCGTCGGAATCGGCCTTGAACTTCTCCAATTCCTTTTTGCGCCGCTCCTTGTCGGCGGCCCACTGCTTTTTCAGTTCCTCATATTTGTTCTTCTCATCGTTCAGAACACCCTGCCGGCTCTCTTTGCGGCGATTCTTCTCCTTGAGCAGACCGTCTATCTCCAGCTCCAGTTTTGCCTTTAGGTCCTTGTTCGCGTTCTTTTCATCGGTCTCGATCTTCTCGTATTTCTTAACTACCCCTTCCTTCTTGTCCGTGTAGTCTTTTTCCAGCGCGTCGCTTCGTTCTTTCCAGTTGGCGGTGAATTTATCGGCCGCCTCCTGCTGCCTCACGCGGAGGTCCTCCTGCTCTTTGGCCCACTTCGCATTGACCTGTTCGATCTTCATCGAGAGGTCCTCAAGCTCCTTGGCTAAACGTTCCTTCATCTTGCGATCGGCGTCCAGCTTGCGGTCCATGTCCGCCTTCGCCTTTTCGTGATCCTTGCCCCATGACTGCGTGAGTTTCTCGCGGTCCTCTTTTCGTTTTGCGATCTTCAGGTCACGTTCACGCTGAGCCGATTCTATCATTTTCTGTATGTTCTTCTTGTAGGCATCCTTGTCCTTGAGGAACCGCTGGAAATTCTCCTCATACCGTTTTTTGTCATCGAGTTTCTTTTTGCGGAAATCATTGTTGAGTTTGTTGAGACGGTCGTTCTCTTTCGCCTGCCGCGTATCGACATCCATGAATTTCGCCTCGAAATCCATGTCTATCGCCATGACCGCATTCATCTGCGACTCTTCCTTGCCCTTCTCGTGGGACGAAAGGTCGGCCGCCACTTTTTTCTGTTCTTTCTCAAGCTTTGCCTTTTCGCCCTTGCGATCCTTGTCTATCTTCGCGGTCGCCTTCTTCACATCATCCGCTTTATTCGCGGCGAGAAGCTCCCCTTCCTTGTCCTGCTTCATCTTTTCGGTGTCGGCATCCCATGCCGCGATCTTGGCGTCGATGTCGGTCTTCTTCGCGGTAAGTTCGTCCAGCTTCGCCTTGTACTGCGTTTCGAAATCGGTCTGCGCCGACGCTTTTTTCTCCTTGTACGCCTTATCCAGATCATCGCGTTCCTTCTCGAGCGCCTCCTGGAATTTCCCCATCGCTTCGGCGTTCTTCGACATATACTCTTCTATCTCTTTGTCGAACTTGGTGAGATCCTCTTTCTTTATGCTTTCCTTCGAATCGAATTCCGACAACCGCTGATTGAGTTCATCAAATTTCTTCTGATATTCCTTTTCGACCTCCACGAGGAATTTGCGGTCTTCGTCCTCGTTCTTCATCTTGACCGCTTCGTTCTCGCCCTCTTTATTCTTCGCGCCTTTATCGAATTCCTCCTGCGCCGCCTGCAGTTTCTTGTCTATCTCGACGACTTTGTCCTCTTTCTCCTTTTTCTGTTTGGCAAGGGCGGCCAACTCTTTCTCTACCTTGTCTCCCCCTTTGCCCGCCTCCTCTTTCTGTCTGTTAAAGAAGAGTTCGCGTTCGGCCGTAAGTTTTTTGCGGTCTTCCTGATACTTCTTGTCGACCGCCGCCAGTTCATCCGCGCGCTCCTTGTCGCGTTTTTCGGTGGAGACCTTGATGACGCCCTTTTCCTTCTGCTCAAGCATCGTCAACTTGCTTTCAATGGCGACGATCTGCTGTTCGAGAGTTCCGTCTTCCTTTTCCCATTTGTACTTCAGTTCGGTTATGCGCTTTTTAAGATCGGACTCGTACGCCTTTTCCTTCTGTTCCTGCGCCTTTTCGGCGTCAACCATTTCTTTGATCTTCCCTTCGCGCGCCACGATCTTTTCGTTGAGCGCCTTCTCGACCTCGGCGACCTTCTTGATCTTGCCCTGCCGGGCGTCTTCTATCTTCTTGACGAAATTCCGATGTATCGCATCGACCTTTTTCATTTCGATCTGCGAAGGATCCTCGTAGAGTATGCGGGCTTTTTTCTCGTTGGTGAAGAAACCGTCTTTGTTGCCGACGGTACGGATGCCGAGATCGCGCTTCAGTACTTCCTCGATCAAACGCAGCGCGTCGTCATAGCGTTTTTCCTGAGCGTAGGAGTTCGCCTCTCTTTTCTTCTGGACGACCTCTTTGACCGCTCCGGCCAGTTTTTTCGCCGTCACATCGCGTTTGCCGGCCCGTTCGAAATTCTTCTGCGCCAGATCAAGGTCGCCGTCACGATAGGCACGGTATCCCTTTTCCAGGAGGTCGCGCGCCGAAGGCTCGTCATCGGTCGACGCCGAATCGACGATATCATTGATCTCTTCCTCATCGCTCTTGTACTTCTTTTTACCCTTCTTATCGGAACGCGCCTTCTCGGCATCTTCTTCTTTGACGGTCTTGCCCGCCTTCTTCATGATCCGGCTCGCGGCATTCTCGACAAACTTGACCAGAAGGTTCGCGGTCTTTTTGGGACTCGCCGGGCCGATGCGTTCGCCGTCTTTGAGCACTTTCTTGGCGTCGCATATCGAGACCTCAAGCGTCACCTCGTCATCGTCCTCGTTGTATTTGGCGACCACCGGAATGATGTAATAATCGGCGCCGTTCGATTTCACGGCGCGATGCATGCAGGTCGCTTCGCCTTCACAATCAAGCACATCGCGCCGCTCTTTTTTTGAAAGAGCGTCCATGTCGACCCCTTCGATGGCTTCAAGTCCCGGCTTTGCTTTTTTCTCGACATCGCCAGCGGCGTCTTCCTTCGCTTCGCTGTTGGCACCGATGGGAAGCACCGCTATCTTGGGGGCGGCAAGCAAATTCAGTGAGACGAAAAGCACCGCGGAGCCACAGAAAATTTTCGAAAGACTCAAGATATTCCTCCTGTCATCGCGCAGACAACCAAGCCGGTTCATACTATCCACCAACGGAAGACGAAGTCAATTTTTTAACACAAGAAACGCAATTTTTTCGTACACATCGACCTCCGTTCGTTTCCTTGACAAGGGTTGTTTTCATGGTATGTTCCTTTCGCCGTTGACAGGGTCCGGCCGTGATTAGAACAACACTTCAACATGAAGGAGAAGATCATGGCGAAGAAGAAAAAGATCATCATCATGGGCGCCGCCGGAAGAGACTTCCACAACTTCAACACCGTCTATCGGAACTGCGAGTGTTGCGAGATCGTCGCGTTCACCGCGGCGCAGATCCCCGACATCAATGACCGCAAGTACCCCGCCGAACTTGCCGGTCCGCTCTACCCGAAAGGGATCCCGATATATGACGAGTCGGATCTGCCGAAGCTCATCAAGGAGCACCAGATCGACGAGGTCGTCTTTGCGTACAGCGATGTGACCTACAAGTATGTGATGAACCGCAGCGCGCTGGTTAATGCGCTCGGCGCCGATTTCAAACTCATCGGCTACGACAAGACGAAAGTGAAGTCGGTCAAGCCGGTCATCAGCATCTGCGCGATCCGCACCGGCAGCGGCAAATCGCAGACCACGCGCTTCGTCTACGACATCTTCAAGAAGATGGGCAAGAAGGTCGTCGCGGTGCGGCATCCCATGCCGTACGGGGATCTCGTGGCGCAGAAGGTGCAGCGTTTCGCCGAGATCGCCGATCTCGAGAAACATCGTTGCACCATCGAAGAGATGGAAGAATACGAGCCGCATATCGCCGCCGGCAACATCATCTACTCCGGCGTCGATTACGAAGCGATACTCCGCGCCGCCGAGAAAGTCGACAATCCCGATGTCATCCTGTGGGACGGCGGCAACAACGACATGCCGTTCTTCGACAGCGACCTCAAGATAGTCGTCGTCGATCCGCTGCGTCCGGGGCACGAAGAGAATTATTATCCCGGCGAGGCGAACCTCCGCATGGCCGACATCGTCGTCATCAATAAGATGGATTCGGCGACCCCCGAAGGG
Organism: uncultured bacterium; assembly: GCA_937871295.1. GTDB lineage: Bacteria > UBP6 > UBA1177 > UBA1177 > JAKLFG01 > CALMRE01. The sequence goes on from CALMRE010000147.1 coordinate 22,092, forward strand.
CTCAAAACCGTGCGCGACAACATCAAGCGCCTTGCTCCCAACGCGCTGGTGGTCGAGGCCGATTCCGAACTCACGCTGTCGGGCGACATAAAGGACAAGCTCGTGCTCGTGGTCGAGGACGGCCCGACGCTCACCCACGGCGAGATGAAGATCGGCGCCGCGTCGGTCGCCGCGAAACGGTTCGGCGCGAAGAAGATGGCCGATCCCCGTCCGCACGCCGTCGGCAAGATAAAGTACACCTATGAGGTCTACCCGAATATCGGCGAAGGCATCCTTCCCGCGATGGGCTACTCGGCCGAACAGAAAAAGGACCTTGAGACGACCATCAACAACACGCCGGCCGACATCGTGCTCTCCGGCACGCCGATCGATCTCGCGCGGCTGGTCAAGGCGAACAAGCCGATCGTCCGCGTCGACTACGCGCTCAAGTGCCGGCCCGGTTTTGAGCAGGTCATTGAGAAGGCCATCAGGGAAAAGCTCTTCAAGAAATAGTTTCTCGCAAACGGTTCTCGGAAAAAAGAGGGTTTCACGGCCCTCTTTTTTCTTTTTTTGAGGGAGGTCTTCCGTGAAGATAGTGATAGCGCTCGGCGGCAACGCGCTCATCAAGCCGGGAGAAAAAGGAACCACCGAAGAACAGATCCGCAATGTCGAGAATTCGGTCGACGGCATAGTCAAGCTCATCACCGAAGGGCATCAGGTCGTCATTACGCACGGCAACGGTCCGCAGGCGGGCGCCCGCCTCATCCGCAACGAGATGGCGGCGACCGAGGTCTTTCCCGATCCGCTGGTGGTCTGCGTCGCCGACACGCAGGGAAGCATGGGCTACATGATAGAACAGGGACTCGTCAACCGTCTCATCAAACTCGGATCGCGGCCGCGTATCGCGACGCTCGTCACGCAGATAGAGGTCAATCCGAACGATCCCGCGTTCACCAAGCCGACCAAGCCGGTCGGGCCTTTTTATACGCAGGAAAAGGCGATAACGAAAATGCGCGGCGGCTGGAAGATGGTCGAGGACGCCGGACGCGGCTACCGGCGCGTCGTCCCTTCGCCGATGCCGCTGCGGCTCGTCAACCCCGAGGCGCTCGCGACGCTTCTTGAGAACGGCTTCACCGTCATCACCGGCGGCGGCGGCGGCATACCGGTCTACCGCGACAAGGCGGGACACCTCACCGGTATCGACGCGGTCATCGACAAGGACCTCGCTTCGGTCATGATCGCCAAGACGCTGGAGGCCGACATCGTCGTCATCCTCACCGGCGTCGAGAAGGTCGCCATCAATTTCAAGTCGGGCAACCCGACCTGGCTCGACCGGATGTCGGTGCGCGAGGCGAAGAGCTATCTCGCGCAGGGCGAGTTCCCGGCCGGCAGCATGGGACCGAAGATACAGGCGGCGATAGATTTCGTCGAAGCGTTCCGCGACCGCAAGGTCCTCATCACCAGCGAAACGAAACTCTCCGAAGCGCTCGCCGGTTCGACCGGCACCGTCATCGACAACGGCTGATCCCATGCTCACCGTCCTTCAACGCGTTTCCCGCGCATCGGTCACCGTCGATGGCGCCGTCATCTCAGAGATAGGGCCGGGACTGCTTCTTCTTGCGGGACTCGAAAAAGGCGACACAGAGAATGATCTGAACTACACCGCGCGCAAGACGGTCGAGTTGCGCATCTTTCCCGATGATGACGGCAAGATGAACCGTTCGGTCATCGAACGCGGCGGCGCGATACTCGCGGTGAGTCAGTTCACGCTGGCGGGAAACATTCAAAAAGGACGCCGTCCCTCGTTCGACACCGCCCTGCCGCCCGACGAGGCGCGGATACTCTTCGAACGGTTCGTGACCGAACTGACCGCGTTGGGGGTAACGGTCGCCACCGGTTCCTTCGGCGAACATATGGAGGTCGCACTCCTTAACGATGGACCGGTCACCTTCATCGTCGACAGCCGGAAACGGGTCTGATTTTTGGGGGGGGGGGGGGGGGGGGGGGGGGGGGGGGGGGGGGGGGGGGGGGGGG
>CALMRE010000148.1 GCA_937871295.1 uncultured bacterium
AGTGTCACCGACCCGACCGGACATATCAACGATGTCCGCGCACTGTTCCAGAAGGTGCAGTTCAACGAAGTCACCAATGGAGCGCAACTGCTTCTCGGCATAGCAAACCAGATGGTATCTCTGCTGACCAGCGTTACACCCGCGTCAATGGGTGTGCAGTCGAAACAGATGCGGACAACGAGTGAAGCCAATATCTATCAGCAGGCCATCATATCGAATTCAAGCGACCTCGTTATCAATATCGAGAACAGCCATATCAACCCCGTCATTTGGGACATCCTGCGGATATTCAGACGGCACTATGAACACTTCGGTTTTCAGCAGGACGGCGTTACTCTTGAACATCTCTACAGCGTGAAAGATATTCATGTCGTAAACGGGTCTACGCTGTCGGTTGATAAGGTAAGTCGTCAAGAATTGCTCGGCTATATGTTGACCCGCGCCGCAGAACAACCGCTTCTTTGGAAGAATAAGGAAATACAGCGGTTCGGACTTGAACTCATGGGTGGCACTGAATCGCGGTTCCTCGACCTTGAAGGTAAGAACATCGAAAACCAGATGCTATTGCAGGCCGAAGCACAAAGACGCGCTAATCTCGCGGCGAATGGAGGCGCGGCATGACGATGATAGATTGGGAAAGCCCCGTACTCAAGGCGCTCATACAGGCGAAAGCCGATATGCTCAATATGGCACAGACTCGCAAGCGGTCACAGTTCGTTAAGTGGCTTCGTGGTGAGAAAGAAGATGATGTTGAGGGAATGCTTGGTAGAATCCATGTCAATCTCAACAACGCAATTGACGCATTTACAGGAAGCAAAAATAACCTTTTTTGTGGGCCGAGTATCATGTTGGTATCGGCCGAAGAGATAAAGAAACAACTGATGGAGAAACATCATGGCGGGTGAAGAAACCAAAGTGACCATTGAAGTCACACCGGAAGAATTGAAGGAACGGGAACGCGCGGCAAAAGTGCGGTCGGAAAATGCGGCTGTCGAAAAGTTCAAGAAAGGCGACCTCGGCACTCCGGCGGTCATTGCCGAAGAGATCGTGAGACATCCGAAGTTTGCGGAACTGCGAGAAGTCGCAGGGTTTACGCCGGATACCGCGCCGAACATAGCGGCAAAAGTGTGGGCTACCATTCAGGCCGAAGAGAAGGCGAAGAAAGAAGCGGCTGACAAGGCGGCGGCTGACGATGCCGCGCGGCGTGCTGGCGAAAATACGCCCCGTGAAACGCAGGGTGCCGGTGGTGCTGGTGGTGAGAATAAGCCGAAGCCAAACCAGTTCGATGCGTTTCTTAAAAACGAGAAAGTTGACCCGAAGATAGGTGGGCCGCTTGGCCGAATCATCAAGGGCAAACAACTGAATACTGTAACAACCTAGAAGGAGAACTATCATGGCAGGCTTGATTTTCAAGTCTTCGGATGCTACCGGACAAACGCCCATTATGAATGGGTACGACCTCGAAACCTACAAACTCGCCAAGCGCGTGTTCCTCAACGATGTTTTTTATAATGTCGTTCAGGGTACGGCTCCGCTTCATGCGCTTCTTCAGTCGATGCCGATGGGCAAGCCGATTGAGGCTATCAGTGCGGAGATCGCTATTGGGGATAACCGTCCGCTTGAAGGTGGTCTTGCTGTCGGCGCGACGAAAGATTACGCGGGGATTGCGGTCGGCACTACCTTTACCGACGCGAATTTCCATGTGGATGCCGCGACTCTCAAGAACATCTACAAGAATTCGTTGGTGTACTGCTACGATCCGGTTACGAAGGCGTCTGTCGTTCTTCGTTTCAGCGGAACGAATGGCACTTGGACGCTGGTTGAGAAAACCGGTGGTGTCGATACCGGTGGTGGCGTTTTTTCCTATACGCTTACCGCCGCTGATGTGACGAAAGTGTACTTCACCGGTTCGTCG
>CALMRE010000149.1 GCA_937871295.1 uncultured bacterium
CGCAGAGGGGTAGGGGAGCAGTTTGAGAACTGCCCCCTCCGTGGCGCTTAGGGTGTCTTCTCATCCGGTTTACTCTCGACGGCCTCAAGTTCTTCCTGTTTTCTGGTGGCGTCCAATACATAATCGACGACCAGTGCGGAAAAGGAGTACATGAAGGTAATGGCCGATCTGACCACTTCGGAAAAGGAGGTGTATTGATGGTCCTCTCCCAATGTTATTGCCTTGATCCAGTCCGACTTCTCGATCTTGACCGTGGTGGTGACGGTATCACCGGAAACAAGTACCGACTCGTCACTCGGTTGAAAGTTTGAGATCTCGTCGAGCTTACGCTCTTCCAAGGCCTTCTGCTGGAGGTATTGGTCAATGGCTGTGTGAAACCTCGACTTTAGGGCCTCGACCGAAGTTCCCTCGAAGTGGATGAGGTTCTGCACCTCGCCATAGAAGTTCTTGCGGAAATGCTGGTATTTGATATGGGCACGATAGCCTTTGTATTCCATCGTGTTTCTCAAATGCTCCCGCGGGTTATCTTGCAGTCTGGGGAAGTTCTTTATCTTGGGTCCTCTATTGGGCTCATCCGAACTCAACTGAGGGATAAAAAGACATTTCTCCAACGCAGTTTCGCAGATAAGGCGTTCTACCAACTTAGCAAAGGCCTCGTATTGGTAGTAGTCGGCAAGGAATTTTCCCTGCAACCAGACTTTCTTGTCCAGTGCGATCTGCACGATGACCTTTTCTCCGCCCAGAATGGTCGGTTCTTCGGGCGAACACTTGATGGAGGATTCTTTTTGTTCAAACAGGTCGAGGTATTCGTCTACGACACGGTAAAAGTCTTTTCTTGCCTCTTTTTTATTCTCTCCTCTAAAAGTTACCAGATCTGATACCTTCCCCGTGTATTCTCCCGTAATGGGATCGCATGTGGTCCATGCCGTATATCCTTTATATCTCATCATTCGATGCTCCGTTTGTTGTGGATTGGTTGTTATGGTAATGGTTTCTGCAACTCTCCCGTGCCGTCCTCTTTTCCCTGATGCTTTTTTCCGGTGCTCCCGCTGGGGGGCCGGTAGAGGCGGGTTTCGTCCCTCTCTCGGAGACGGTAGCAACAAACCCGGTCGGCGTTGAGCGTTTACTCCCTTTTGAAAGACCCGACACCAAGCGGCATCACAGGTGGCGTTAAAGCCGCGTCGTGCCGTCGCCGTCACACTGGCGAGCCGAAGCGATCGCCCTTGTCTTTCTGGGAAAATGTTGGGGGAGACCTTCAGGGGGAACCGACATTTTCACCCGCAGGGCCGCCGGCAGAAAGGAGTTGACGGCATAGACGCACGATGCGGATAGTTACCTGTAGACGATGCCGCGGGGTTGCGGGTCAGAAGCGGAGTGGGGGAGTAGCCCTCGACCGAGGCGTTGTTATCGGCAGGGTAGGGGAGGTGGCCAGTTGGAGCAGAACTTTTACGGGGTCATGGCCGGCCGCGCTGAGCAGAGCGCCGGACCGATTCGTCTGAGGTCGAAGTATAGGTGTGTTCTTTAATGAAGGCTTGGATATCTTCGGGTCGGTACATGACCCGGCCCTTCAGGCTACCAAGTCTGACATAGGAAGGGCCACCGCCCTTACAACGCCAGATCCGTAATGTTTGCGATTTCAGTCCCATCATCTCGGCTGCTTCCTCGGTGTTAAGTAGTCCTTCCATGTTCATCTCCGTTTTTTTGTTTGTAGTCAAACCCGTTCTGGGGAACTGGCCACCCGTAACGGAGGCTATGACCGGCATGCTCGGGAAATATTCTCGGCAGAGGTTCCCCTCCCTGAACTTGTAGAGCGCTGGGTCCACTTTCTTTGTTTAGATCGAAACCTTGTTTAAGGGCGCAATCCTCCTAATGGACTTCAGCAATTAAGAGCTACTTTGCACTTGGTGACAGCTTCGCTTCCACCAGGTATTGTTGATCGATGTTGGTCTTATTGACCGCTATACGGTCCAGTTGGCTACCCGCAATCCATCTACGCGGGCAAATTCCTTCTCGTTGTTGGTGACGAGTGTACGATCCAGAGAAAGG
>CALMRE010000150.1 GCA_937871295.1 uncultured bacterium
AAGGACGGCGCAGGGCGAATTCGTGCTGTTTGCCTTTGTTCCAGTTATTGGTCGGACGGTAGTAGCCGACCACGCGGCTCCACACTTCACAGGCTTGTTCACAGGTCTTCTTTTCGTTGGTATCCACGGGCGTCTCCTTTAGGTTCCAATCGGGCCGATTGTATGTGGACGAGGGTCGTCTGTCAATAGTTTGTTCTCCTACAGATAAAAAATAACCTTATTATAAATAAGGTTCCTGTTACCTAGCGTCTCTTCTCTTGCTTTCTGAAAGCATCCGGTTATACTGCCCCGTTTTTTTGACGGGGGTCACCATGACGAAATTGCGCATCGCCATCGACGGCCCGGCCGGCGCCGGAAAAAGCTCGGTCAGCAAGCTGCTCGCCGAACGGCTCAACCTCTCCTACATCGACACCGGAGCCTTATATCGCTGTGTCGCCTTCGAGATGATCATGAACGCTGTCGGGCTCGACGACGAACGGGGCATCCGTCGGATACTTTCCGACCTGAAGATCACCTTCAAAATGGAGAATGGGAAGAATCTCGTCTTCCTCGGCGGCCGCGATGTCACCGCCCAGATACGGACCGAACAGGTCGGCATGCTCGCCAGCACCGCCAGCGCACTCCCCTTCGTCCGCGAAGCGCTCTTCGCGATGCAGCGCCGCTATGCCGAAAAGGGAGCGGTGGTGATGGAGGGCCGCGATATCGGGACGGTCATCATGCCCGAGGCGCAGATAAAGATATTCCTGACCGCCCAGCCCGAAAGCCGCGCCGACCGGCGGATGTCGGACATCAAGGCGGCCGGTCAGGAGAAGGATTACAACGAACTGCTCGACGAGATACGGCGCCGCGACGATCAGGACACCCAGCGTGAAGCCTGCCCGCTCCGCCCCGCCGACGATGCGATACTGCTCGACAATTCGAAGATGGACCTCGAACAGACCGCAGCCTTCATCATCGACCTTGCGAAAAAGAAAGGATACTGACAGTGCCCACGGTACGGACCGCCACCTACGCCGGCGTCTGCTTCGGCGTCAAACGGGCCCTCGCGCTCCTCGATGAAGCGCTGGCGCTCGGCAAAAAGGAGAGGCGTCCGGTCCTCATGTTCGGTCCGCTCATCCACAATCCGCGTTTCATCGAAAGTTACCGGCAAAAGGGGGTCGAACTGGTCGAACAGGAAGGGATCCGCGACCACAGCGTCATCATCATCCGCTCCCATGGCATCACCCGCGACGAGGAGCAATACCTGAAGAGATTCTCCGACCTGCGTATCATCGACACCACCTGCCCCTTCGTCCGCCGCATCCATACGCTGGTCGACGAACGATCGAAGGCCGGTTGGGCGATAGTCGTGCTCGGCGATATGCATCACGCCGAAGTGAAGGGCTTCGTTTCGCGCATCGACGGCCCCTACTTTGTCCATCCGCCCGACTTTTCCGACGCGGCGGTCGCGGCGCTCGACCGTTTCCTGCGGGACCACGATAAATTCTTTGCGGTCGCCCAGACCACCGTCCGTCCGGCCCATTTCACCGAACTACTCGACCGGAGGGGGGCGCTCTGCCGCGAGACCCGGTGCCGCTTCGAACACCAGAACACCGTCTGCGACGCCACCTTCCAGCGGCAGAACGCGGCGCAGGAACTGGCCCGGTCGGTCGACGCGATGGTGGTCATCGGCGGCAAGAACAGTTCGAACACCGCAAAACTCTTCGCCATCATATCCAAGGAGAACCCGCGCTCGTTCTGGATAGAATCGCCCGACGAACTATCGGCGGAGGAGCGTGCGACCCTTGCCGCGGCACAGAGCGTCGGCCTGACCGCCGGGGCATCGACCCCCGACGACCAGATCGCCGATCTGGCCGCCTATCTGGAGGCGCTGTGATAGTCCTGCGCACCGACAACCCGCTACACCCCGACAACTTTTTGCGGGTGCTCCCCGCCATCGGGGTGCCGCTCTGGATGGAGGGGATGCTCGATGCGGCCGACAGCCGCGCCATCGCCATCGTCGGGACCCGCAAACCGTCGCTCTACGGCATCGAACTGGCCCGCGACATCGCCACGGCGGCCGCGAAGAACGGCATCACCGTCGTCTCCGGTATGGCGCGCGGCATCGATACCGAAGCGCACCGCGCGGCGCTCGCGGCCGGCGGCCGGACCATCGCGGTACTCGGCACCGGTCTTGAGAACATCTACCCCGAAGAGAATATCGCACTGGCCCGCGACATCGCGAAGTGCGGCGCGGTCATCACCCAATTCCCCCCCGAACCGACCCCGCGGCCGCGCAATTTCCCAATACGCAACGCCACCATCGCGCTTCTGGCGAACGTCACCGTCATCGTCGAGGCGGGCACCCGCAGCGGCAGTCTGGTCACCGGCCGCTGCGCCCTCGAAGCGGGCCGTCCGGTACAGGTCGTGGCGGGACCGCTCGACACGGAGAGTTTTCGGGGCAACTACGAGTTCCTGAAAAGATATGAGGGGAACCGGCTCGTATCGCTGCTCGCGGCGCGCGACGGCTTCCTCGCCGACCTCCCGGCGCACACCGTCGCCGCGAAAAAAGCCCCCGCCGTCAACCTTGAAGAACTCGATCCGACCGAACAGGCCGTCGTCCGCGCGCTCACCGGCCGCGGCGAGAGCTGTTCCTTCGACGACATAACCGAAACGACAGGACTTCCGGCCGCCACCCTGCCCGCGGTGCTCTTACCGCTGGTGTTGAAGGGCGTCGTGGCCGAAGAGCCCGGCAACCGATACCGCATCAATTAAGGAGAGAAACGGCATGAAACTGATCATCGTCGAAAGCCCCGCAAAGGCCAAAACGCTCACCAAGTATCTCAAGGGCTTCAAGGTCCTCGCCTCGATGGGACACGTCCGCGACCTGCCCGAGGACGACTTCGGGGTCGACATCGAGAACGACTTCGCCCCGACCTACCAGACCATCGAGGGAAAGGAAAAGACCGTCAAGATGATCCAGAAAGAGGCCGCCGCCGCCGAAGAGATCTACCTCGGCTCCGACCCTGACCGCGAGGGCGAGGCGATCGCCTACCATGTGGCATCGTTCCTGAAGGCCGACAAGCCGATACACCGCGTCCTGTTCCATGAGATAACCAAGAGCGGCGTCCTCAAGGCCATCGACGAAAAGACCGCCCTCAACGAAGACCTCTACAACGCTCAGCAGGCGCGCCGGATACTCGACCGCATCGTCGGCTACCGTCTGTCGCCGTTCCTGTGGAAATCGGTCAAGAAGGGTCTCTCGGCGGGCCGCGTACAGTCGGTCGCGCTCAAATTCCTCGTCGACCGCGAACGGGAGATACAGATATTCATTCCCGAAGAGTATTGGACCGTCAAGGCCAGTTTCTCCAAGGAGGGCGGCGTCACGGTCGAAGCGGGGCTGGACAAGGTCGACGGCCAGAAGCCGAAACTCTCCAACGGCGCCGATGCCGAAGCGCTCGAAAAGCGCATCCGGGCCGCCGGCGGCTGGAAGGTCGAATCGGTCGAACAGAAGCGTCGTAAGGAAAATCCGCTTCCCCCGTTCAACACCTCCAGCCTGCAGCAGGAGGCGTCGCGGCTTTATCATTTCACCGCCGACCGCATCATGCGGATAGCGCAGTCGCTCTATGAAGGCAAGGAGATCGGCGACGAAGGCCCGGTGGGTCTCATCACCTACATGCGTACCGATTCGTTCCGCATATCGCCTGAAGTGAACGCGAAACTGCGCTCGTTCGTCGCGCAGGAATTCGGCGAGAACTATCTGGCCGGGTATACCCGCACCTACGAGAACAAAAAAGGGAAGATACAGGATGCCCATGAGGCGATCCGTCCAACCGACGTGTCGATGACCCCCGAAAAGGTCAAGAAGTATCTCTCGAAAGAGGAACAGACCATCTATGCGCTCATCTGGAAACGGTTCATCGCCACCCAGATGAAAGAGGCCGAATTCGATCAGACCACCGTCCAGATGACCGACGGCGCCGGCGCGATCTCCTTCAAGAAGAGCGGATCGGTCATGGTGTTCGACGGCTACCGCAAGGCGTGGGACCGGGCGAGCAACGGCCGCGACGAACTGCTCCCCTCGTTCGTGCAGGGCGAAACGGTCGCCTTCGCCGACCTGACCAAGGAACAGAACTTCACCAAACCGCCGTCGCGCTACACGGAAGGCAGTCTGGTCAAGGAACTCGAGGAAAAAGGTATCGGCCGGCCTTCGACCTACGCCGCGATCATCAACCACATCATCGCCCGCAAATACACCGAACGGCTCAAGGAGCCCAAGGGAACGCTCGGCGCGACCGATCTGGGGACGCTCGTGAGCGACACGCTCCAGCAGTTCTTTCCCAAGATCATCAACGTGAACTTCACCGCCGACATGGAAGAGAAACTCGACCTCATCGAGGCGGGCGAAGCGCAGTGGGTGAAGGTGCTCAAGGAGTTCTACGGCACCTTCGAACAGAACCGCACCGAAAGCCTCGAGACGCTCAAGGAATCGGGCAAGAAGCGCATATACGCCGAAGAGAACTGCCCCAAGTGCAAGGCGCGCCTCATCGTCCGCTTCTCCAAGAAGGGCAACCACCCCTTCCTCTCCTGCGAGAAATACCCCGACTGCACCTTCTCGGGCGACATGGTCAAGGAAGGCGATAAGATCCATCTCCGCGAAGGGGGCCGCGAAGAGCCGCAGATACTCGACGAGAAATGCCCCAACTGCGGCGCTCCCATCGCCGTTAAGCAGGGCCGCTTCGGCCCCTTCAAGGCCTGTTCGAACTATCCGAAGTGCAAGACCATCATCCGGGAGGCCGAGACCTTCGGACCCTGCCCCAAGGAAGGCTGTGACGGCCGCGTCGAAAAACGGCGCTCGAAAAAAGGCAAGGTCTTCTACGGCTGCAGCAACTATCCGAAATGCGACTTCGTGTCGTGGTATCCGCCCATCGCCGACCAGAAATGCGCCAAGTGCGGCGCCGCCTACATGGTCGAGAAGAAATCGGGCATCGCCTGCGGCATCTGCGGCGAAAAGGTCAAAGAATAGGTGAAGCGGGTCACCATCCTCGGCGCCGGTCTGGCCGGCTGTGAGGCCGCCCTTCAACTTGCACGGCGCGGTATCGCGGTAACTCTCGTTGAAGCGAAACCGGAGAAGGTCGAACCGGCGGTCTACCATCTCGACGGTCCCGCCGAACTGGTCTGCAGCAACTCGCTCAAATCGGAATCGAACGCGACGCCGAGCTATCTTTTAAAGGAGGAATGCCGCATCGCCGGATCGCTTCTTTTGCAGGCGGCCGAAACGGTAAAGGTGCCGGCGGGCGAAAGTCTGGCGATCGACCGTGACCGTTTCTCGGAGGCGACGCTCGCGCTCATCGCCGCCGAAAAGAGCATCGCCTATATTCGAAATACCGTCGTCGATTCCATCGAAGCATTGCGTGAGCGGTTCCCCGCCGATCTTTACATCGTCGCGACCGGGCCGCTGACGGGGCCGTCACTGCTCGCGAGCATTTCGGCCGACAACCATTACTTCTACGACGCCATCGCCCCGATCGTGAGCGCCGAGGGACTCGACCTGACCAAACTCTTCTGGGCCGACCGCTACAATAAAGGACTCCCCGACTTCCTCAACTGCGCGCTCACCCAGCCCGAATACGACCGCTTCATCGACGCGCTCATCGCCGCCGACAAACTCCCCTACGCCGACCACGAGAAGCCGCAGTTCTTCGACCGTTGCATGCCGATAGAGACGATGGCCGAACGGGGCCGCGAAACGCTTTCGTTCGGGCCGTTCCGCCCGGTCGGGTTCGCGGTCGACGGCTACCGCCCCTACGCCGTGATGCAGCTCCGCGTCGAGAATGTCGAACGGAGCGCCTTCAATATCGTCGGCTGTCAGACCCGGATGCGGCACCACGCACAGCGTGAGGTCTTCCGCCTGCTTCCGGGGCTGGAGAACGCCGAATTCCTCCGCTACGGCTCGGTCCACCGCAATTCCTACATCAATGCCCCCGAACTGCTCGCCGACGGCCTGAACCTGCTCAAGCACCCCGACACCTATGTCGCGGGACAGCTTTCGGGCATCGAAGGCTACGGCGAATCGATCTTCTCGGGGCTCTATACCGCGCTCCTCATCGCGGCCCGTTTTGAGGGACGGTCCGTCCCGTGGCCGCCCGTGGCGACGATGAGCGGCGGACTTCTGCGGAAACTGCGCACCAAGGCGCCCCACTTCGCGCCGGTCAACGCCAACTTCTCGGTCATCGAGAACCCCTCGCGGCTCCAGAAGCGCGACCGCAAACTGTTCTATGTGGCCGACGGCCTTCGCCAGTACCGCGACTGGTGGGAAAGCCTGGGGGAAAGGGACAAAAAGGACTGAAAGGACAAAAAGGACGAATTTAACTACTGTCCTTTAAGTCCTTTTTCTTTTCTTGACTGCCTTTTCTTTTTCCCCTAAATTCATCGGGTAAGAACCATCGTATCGGGGGTATGGACATGACGGCGACGCTCGTGGGATTCATCCTGTACCTTACCATGATGCTGGGGGTCGGCATCGTCACCTGGCGGCTCAACCAGTCGACCAGCGACTACTACATCGGCGGCCGAAAACTGGGACCGTGGCTCACCGCCTTCTCGGAACGGACCAGCGGCGAATCGGCGTGGCTGCTGCTCGGACTTCCCGGCGCGGCGCTCGCGGTCGGCCTCATCGAGGTCTGGACCGCCGTGGGCTGTGTGGCCGGCATCATGTTCTCGTGGTATGTCATCGCCGAGAGACTGCGCGTCGAAACGGAGAGGTATCACGCTATCACTCTGCCCGAATATCTCGCGGCGCGGTTCGGCGAATACGCCCGGCCGATACGGTCGCTCGCCATGCTCATCATCATCTTTTTCTTCACCTTCTACCTCGCGGCGCAGATGAACGGCGCGGGAAAGGTGCTCAACGTCACTTTCGACATCCCCCACTTCTGGGGCATCGTCGTCGGCGCGGCGATCATCGTCCTCTACACGATGATGGGCGGCTTCCTCGCGGTGGTCTGGACCGACCTCATTCAAGGACTCCTCATGGTCGCGACGCTTGTCATACTGCCGGTCGTCGCTCTGTTCGAGATACAGTCGCAGGGGCTCTGCCTTTCCGATGCGGTGGCGAACGCCGGGACGGTCGGCAGTTTCACCGCCGGGAAAACGGGCTGGGCGGCGGCGGCGGCGGTCATCGGCGGCCTATCGTGGGGACTCGGCTACATGGGGCAACCCCATCTTCTCACCAAATTCATGGCGATCCGTTCCCCCGGCGAGATAAAGATCGGGCGGCGCATCGCCTTCGTGTGGGCCGTTCCCGCCTTCACCGGCGCGATCATCATCGGTCTGGCGGCGCTCGCCCTTCACGGACAGGGTTTCTACGCCGATCCCGAAAAGGCGATGCCGGCGCTCGCGACCGAACTCTTGCCCGGCTGGCTGGCCGGCATTCTCATATCGGGTGCCATCGCGGCGATGATGTCGACCGCCGACAGCCAACTGCTGGTCATCTCTTCGGCGATCATCGAGGATTTTTACCGCAAGACGCTGAAGCGCGAACTTTCCGACAAAGCGAT
>CALMRE010000151.1 GCA_937871295.1 uncultured bacterium
GGAACCGAAGCCCGAACCGAAACCGGAACCGGTCGCTCCCCCGCCGCCGCCCGCCCCCGAACCGCCCAAGGATAGCGACGGCGACGGCATCATCGATACGACCGACAAATGCCCCGAAGTCGCCGAAGATAAGGATCAGTTCGAGGATGCCGACGGCTGTCCCGATCCCGACAACGACAAGGACACCGTGCTCGATGAAAAGGACCAGTGCCCGAACGAAGAGGAGACGGTCAACGGCTTCATGGACGAGGACGGCTGTCCCGATACCGCCCCCGTCAAACCGCTCGAGAAGATCGTCGTGACCGAACAGGAGATAGAGATAAAGGATCAGGTCCTCTTCGCGCTCAACAAGGCCGACATCTCATCAAAGTCGTTCGCTATGCTCGACGAGATCGCGTCGGTGCTCATTGCCAATCCGAAGATAAAACTGGCCATCGAAGGGCACACCGACAATCTCGGCAAACCGGCGAACAACAAGAAACTCTCGCAGGATCGCGCCAATTCGGTCATGAACTACTTCCTCAAGAAGGGGGTCGCGGCCGACCGGCTCACCGCCGAAGGCTTCGGACAGGAACGGCCCATCGCCGACAACAATACCAAACCGGGCCGCGAGGCCAACCGCCGCGTCGAATTCCACATCGTGAAGTGAACGGAAGGTTGCAATTCTTTTTCTTTCCTGCTATCGCTCATCGTGTTCGAATGAGAAGAACATATTCATCGTAACGGGATACAACGGCATCGGGGAATTCAGGTCGAAGTGATCAGTCGGCGGGAAGGCGGCGCAGCCGCTTGGTCTCGCCCCGCTTCTTCTTTCCGGCGATCCGTTTCTCCACCGAACTCTTCGTCGGCTTGGTCGGCCTCCGCTTCTTGGGAACCGCAATGGCGCACCGGATCAGGTCGGCGAGCCGCTCCAAGGCGATATCCTTGTTGCGCGTGAGCGACCGCTCATCCTGCACCTTTATCACGATGACGCCGGCCGCCGTGATCCGGCGGTCATGCCGGGCGCGCAGACGCTCCTTCATCTCGGCGGGGAGCGACGAGGCGGCGATGTCGAACCGTATCTGCACGGCGCTGGATGTCCGGTTCACATGCTGACCGCCGGGGCCTTCGGCGCGGATGGCCGTGAACTCTATCTCGGCAAGCGGTATCGCGACCGTCGCGGTTATCTGAAGCATGGGATCATCCAAGGACGAAGCGCGCCCTTTCACGGCGCAACATCTCGAACGGCGTCATGCATTTAACATTAAGACCGATACAGACATTAGGTATTTTTATCTTTTTGGGAGAAAACGCGGCTTTTTCATGGGTCACGACGGTGTGGCCGTGGGCGAAGGCATACGAGACGAGGTAATAGTCCGCGACTTGAAGGAAGGTGTTCACGGCGACCGGATCGAACTTTTGATTCGTCACCCATGTGCTGACGGTGCCGAGCGCCGGAAAAATAGCGGGATCGGGTTTCAGAAAAAAGCCCTCCCCGCGCTCTGCGGCCCAATCGGTAAGTTCATCGGCCCCGGCATCGATCTCGTCGGCGACCTTCTCTATGCTGAAAACCCGCTCTTTCGCGTTATTCGCGACAAGCCAATCCCAAAAGGCGGGACAGAAGTCGAAACCATAATGTAGATTCTTGGCCTGCATAAAAACATTGGCATCGAGCAGGTACGCCATCACCCGACTCCCAAACTGTGACCGAGTTCACGGAAGGTATTCATCTTCGAGAAACCGAGCATGCGCAGAGCATCGCGGTATAAGGTCTGCCCCTCAAGCGTGCTGACGACGAGTGCGCGGGAAAAACGCTTGCTGACCCGAGCCGCCTGCGTAAGATAAAAATTGCCGCCGCCGCTCTTCGCGACCAACGCCTTCAACCGTTCAACTTCCGCTTGGTATACCTGCCGGAATTGATCCTGCGATATGCCGCCGGCATCGTATATCCGGCGCAATACGACCAGTGTGCTGACCTTGAAGCGACGGGCCAACCGGTCCATCTCTTCCATAAGGTCGGCCTTCCCCCGGTATTCTTCTTTTATAGCGGCCAACGGCACCAACAATTCCGCCGCGACACGGTTACACCAGCGCTCGCTCTTGTGTTCCGACACCCACGATGCCTGCACATCGGAAACGGCCGATTGCCCGATCCAGATATGCGCCAGTTCATGGGCAAGCGTGAACATCTGCGCCGCCTTGGTATCCTTACCGTTGATGAAGACAAGCGGCGCCAGATCGTCGGACATTGCAAAGCCCCGGAATTCGGCGGGCTCAAGAGCGCGGTGCGTGTCGTTCGCCACGACTCCGTTGCACATGACAAGAATGCCCAACGAGTCGGCCTGATCGATAAAGCAACGCAAGGCTTCGTTCCATGTCGCCATCTTCCGGCGTTCTTCTATGTCGAACTTCAAAGCATGCCGGATATCGCGCGCAACTTTCTCGACATCGTCGCCCACTCGCGCGGAGCCGACGAACGGAAGGGCTTTTTCACCCGAAGAACGGGCAAAATCGCGAAACCATTCCTGCCGCTGCTGGCACAGATAGATCGTATCGAGCAGATCAGGACTGGGGCGGTCGAGGTGTTCATTGACGACGGTGCGGAAATCGGGGATCGGCATGCGCTCGACGGGCGGTTCGGAGAGGAAGAGGTATCCTATCGGGGCGTGTGTGACTTTCGCAAAGTGTTCGAGTTGTTTGAGGGTGGGCTTTGTGGTGCCGCGATACCACTCGATCAGGCGGGGTATGCGTTCGGACAAGGTTTCTATGCTGGTCCCGGAGCGTTCACAGGCCCAGCGCAACAACTTTGGATTCACATCAACGCGCATGTTCGTCTCTTGTCCCGTTATGCCCCAGTTTCATCGCGACAGTTTGGCATCATGCCGCTCTCTTGTCAATTTTCACCCGAAAGATTGGTTGCATTCAAAAAGAAAAGAAGTATCTCGCCGAAGCAATCCAGTAAGTTCTTGCGCGCCTAAACTTTAATTGAAATGCCGTGACCCCAGAGACTCGCAGCATGGGACCTCCGGTGAACACGCCACGATACTAGCGCGACAAGGGGATGAGGTCAAGCAGGATATATAGGATAGTTAGAAATTATCTATTTAATTTTCGTATCTCTTCGGTAACATCTTGGTTACGAGGATCGTTTAAAAAAGACGCTGTTGTTGTAATCACATAGCCGTTTTGGTATGTGTTTGCTTTGGCATGGCGTTTATCTTGCGCAACGCTAGCGGGGCAAATGATCGCTTTTTTCACATCACCATCCATGTTGAAAACAATTACAAACAGATAATGAAAACAGGAGTCATCGCCTCTAATTATACTTAATCGAGCGGCCTCCCCCTCCGCGATTCTCCTGCCTTTGACTTGGTATAATTTTCCGTCTGGGGATTCAATATCAGCACCCTTTGCTGACGGTAGCAATTTTCTGCCTCTAAGATATTTATTTGCGAGATGCTCCGCGTATTCACCAACGACATTGTTGGTTCGTCCCACAGTGCTTTTAAATCGCTTCATGCAGTTGTTGTATTCTCTCCAAATCTGGCTGGCTTTACTCATGTGCCATCTCCCTAGTACTATTTAATCTCATCGAACACAGCCCGTCACCTCAGTTCCCCCCTCTCACACACTTGGAGTGTCCACCATAGTCGAAGTATGTGTACTTGTTCATCACCCTGCCATCGAGGAAATTTATGCCCCAGTTATAGTTTGCGGAGCCGACCGTCGCACTTGTCCACACGATGTAAAACTTTTCCTCCTCAAGCACTTTCGGGTTCATCAACCACGGCGCGTTCTTGAGGTAGTACCCGTTCCACGGACCCGCGCCGGATTCGCACCCATCGCAGACGGCGCTGTAGCAGTCGGATTCGGTACAGGTATCCTCGACCGCGCAGGCTCCATAGGGTTCCGTCCGTGTGCAACCTGATATGAGAGTCCGCAGTTCGTTGATGGTCGGGACGCGCCAATCATCATACCCACCCATGATAAAGGTCGCACAACTTAATGGTTTGAATGTCCCGACATCTGCACCGGTTTCATCGATCTGACCGCGCGTCCACCACAGACCGGTATCAGGGTCGACCCAGTAGTCCTCCAGCAAAACACAGGTGCTCTCGTCGTACCCGGTGCATCCGTTGTTACACCATGCGACACCGGACGCATATTTGCCGGAATCGATCGCGGTGCAATTCACCGAGTCACCGTCGCACGCTTCGCCGGAATCGATCACGCCGTTACCACAGCCCGGGACAACGACCTCATCCGAATCTGCAGTTTGTTCATCGGTCGAGTCGTCGGTCGAATCAGCAACTGAGTCATCAGCCGAATCATCGTTTTGCGCACTGTCCGTTATCGCTTCATCCGTTACTTGAGTGTCAGGCACGGCATCATCGGATTGAGATGAATCGCCGTTCGTGTCATTGGGCACCTGATCAAGATCATTGTTGTCTGCCGTCAAAGACACGCAAACCCCGTCGATACATTCCAAATCATCATTACAAGTGTTGTTGGGGTAACACGGACCACCTGACGTCCCGGCGACATTGTCCGCGTCATTTTTACTTCCCGAGTTGTCTTCGCACGCGACAAAGAAAAACAAGAGAGCTGAACTGGCAACAAGCAACAACGGTTTCATGGCGAACCCCCTGTCGAAATATTCAAAGTTCCCTTCATTGTGGAGTATCTCCGACATCAAGTCAAGATAATTTTGGATATATCCTACAGACTTTCGGGCAGTTGAACGCTACGATAACTCCATGAATATTCGGCTCGAATTCGCCAAGCGGCTTCAATTTATACGCAAGCATCGGGGGATGACGCAGGACGCCCTCAGCATCGCCGCCAAGATCGACCGGAGTTATCTTTCGGAGGTCGAGAACGGCAAGAGCGCGCCGACCCTCGACGCCATAGACCGCCTCGCTCACGCGCTCGACATCCACCCCGCCGAGTTCTTCGTCTTTTCGATCCGCGAGCCCAAGAAACACTACGACTGACCGCACGCTTCCCCTAATAATTGACAAATCGGACCGCTACGGTATTCTTCCGCATGCTGGTTTTCAGACCAACCAACCCATAGGAGGAACTCATGTCAGGACACGGTGAAGGCGGACCCGTCAAGGGGCTCCCCGAGAATGCCTACCGCGAACTCAAGGAAGGCGAGATCTATCAGCCGGTGATGCCGGCGACCGAGAATGTCCCCGAAGTGACGCGCTGGTCGCTGTTCATGGGCCTGCTGATGGCGGCGGTCTTCTCGGCTGCTGCCGCCTATTCCGGGCTCAAGATCGGTCAGGTGTTCGAAGCGGCCATCCCCATCTCGATCATCGCCGTGGGCGCTTCGGCGGCGCTCCGCAAGAAGAATGTGCTCGGCCAGAATGTCATCATCCAGTCGATCGGCGCCGCCTCCGGCGTCATCGTCGCGGGCGCCGTGTTCACGATCCCCGGCCTCTACATTCTGCAGGCGAAATACCCCGAGATACGGGTCGATTTCTGGCAGATATTCTTCTCGTCGCTCCTCGGCGGCTTCCTCGGCATCCTCTTCCTCATCCCGTTCCGTAAGTATTTTGTGCGCGACATGCACGGCAAACTCCCCTTCCCCGAAGCGACCGCCACCACCGAGATCCTCATGACCGGCGAGAAGGGCGGCGCGCAGGCGAAGCTCCTCGTGGTCAGCGGCCTCATCGGCGGCCTGTTCGACTTCGCCTTCACCTATCTCAAACTGTGGGGCGAGGAATTCACCTCCCGCGCCCTCCCCTACGGCGAGATGCTCGCCGAAAAGGCGAAGATGGTCTTCAAATTCAATGTGAGCGCCCTCATATTCAGTTTCGGTTTCCTCGTCGGCCTGCGCTTCTCGCTGATCATCGTGGCGGGATCGCTTCTGTCGTGGTTCGTCTTTGTCCCGCTCATCAATGAGATCGGCGTGCTGGCCGTGGCGGCCGGCGCTCCGGATAATCCCTTCGCCGCGATGGCCCCCGAAGCGATCTTCAAGGCCTATGTCCGTCCCATCGGCATCGGCGCCATCGCGATGGCCGGTATCATCGGCATCATCAAGTCGGGCGGCGTGATCGGGTCGGCCTTCAAACTGGCGGTCGGCGTCGGCGGCAAGGCATCCGGGCAGGCGCAGGTGGTTCGCACCGACCGCGACCTCAAGATGTCGTTCGTACTGCTGGTCATCGGGCTCACGCTCATCGCCGTATTCCTGTTCCTTCTGTTCGGCGTGAAGGTCACGATGATGCAGGCGGTCGTCGCGCTCATCACGATCTTCGTGATATCGTTCCTCTTCACCACCGTCGCGGCCAACGCCATCGCGATAGTCGGCACCAACCCGGTCTCCGGCATGACGCTCATGACCCTCATCCTCTCCTCGGTCATACTCGTGTGGGTCGGCCTCAGCGGCTGGCAGGGGATGGTCGCGTCGCTCATCATCGGCGGCATCGTCTGCACCGCGCTGTCGATGGCGGGCGGCTTCATCACCGATCTCAAGGTGGGCTACTGGCTCGGCACCTCGCCCTACAAACAGCAGACCTATAAGTTCCTCGGGACGCTCGTCGCGTCGGCGACGGTCGGCCTGGTCATCTTCGTCCTGAGCGAGGTCTTCGGCTTCGTGCAGACCCCCGAGCACGCCAATCCGATGGTCGCCCCGCAGGCGAACGCCATGGCGGCGATCATCGAACCGCTCATGTCGGGGACCGGCGCTCCGTGGATGCTGCTGGCGATCGGGGCGGTGATCTCGATCCTCATGAACTGGCTGAAGATTTCGCCGCTCGCCTTCGCGCTGGGCATGTTCATCCCGCTGTCGCTCAACACCCCGTTGGTGGTCGGCGGCCTGCTGAACCATTACTTCAATAAGAACGCGGACGAACAGCTCGCCAAGGCGCGCAACGACCGCGGCATCCTGATCGCCTCCGGCTTCATCGCCGGCGCGGCGCTCTTCGGCGTGATCGGCGCGGTGATACTCTTCATCACCGGCAGTGAACAGTCGATGATGCTGATAGACTGGTCGGCCGTCACCAACGGCGCGGTCATCTCCGAAGCGCTCGCGTTCGTGGCGTTCGCCTGCCTTATCGTCTATTTCATCTGGGAATCGATGAAGGCGAAGAAAGAGGACTAGCTACCGGTCTTGAATCCCAGCCGCTTCTTTAACGATTCAAAAAAGTGATACCCCACTGGCACTACCACCAGCGTAAGGCGCAGCGACAGTAACTGCCCGCCGATGATCCCTTTGGCCATCGAGGCGCGCGCCGCGGCGCCGGGACCGGTCCCCAGTGCGATGGGGGTCATACCGGCGACCAGCGTCATGGTGGTCATCAGGATGGGACGGAGCCGCGCCTTATTGGCGTCGATGATCGCCTGTTCGAGCGGTTCCCCGCGCGCCTGAAGCGTGTTGGAATAATCTATCTGCAGAATGCCGTTCTTCTTGACGATGCCGAAGAGCATGAAGATACCGAGGAGGCTGTAAAGATTTAGTGTCTCGCCGGTGAGCAGGAGCGACAGCAGGGCGAACGGCAGGGTGAGCGGCAGGGCGAGCAGGATCGTGATAGGATGGACGAAACTCTCGAACTGCGCCGCAAGGACGATGTACATGAAAATGAA
Source organism: uncultured bacterium (assembly GCA_937871295.1). Classification (GTDB taxonomy): domain Bacteria; phylum UBP6; class UBA1177; order UBA1177; family JAKLFG01; genus CALMRE01. The sequence goes on from CALMRE010000151.1 coordinate 7,570, forward strand.
GGCGAATCCGAAGGCGAGCATCATGTTGCTCATCGATTCGGCCATCACCTTCGAACGGCCGATCAGCACCGGCTGATATCCGTTGGGAAGATCGAGTTCCTTGACCATCGTGTCGAGCGTCGCGGTGGCGGCGCCGGTATCGATGCCGTCGAGGTTGGCGTAGATCGAGACGCGCCGCTGACGGTTAAAGCGGTCGATGACCGACGGGCTTTTGCCGTATTCGATGCGGGTGACCTGCGACAGCGGCACCGGGAGCCCCTTCGCCGAAGAGACGGTCAGGGTGCCGAGCGCCTCGGCGTCGTCGCGGAAGCTCTTGTCGAGCCGGAGCCAGACATCGTACTGTTCAGATCCTTCGCGGTATTTGGTGATTATCTCGCCGCCGACGAGCGTCCGGAGCGTCCCGGCAATGTCGGCCACCGACAGGCCGAGATCAGCCGCCTTGCGCCGGTCGATGATCACCCGCGCTTCGGGCTTACGGGCGACCAGCGATGTCGAGACATCGACGAATCCCGGCGCGTCGCGCAGTTGCGCCACTATCTTGTCGGAATAGCCCATGAGCCTATCGAGATCGGGCCCGGTCATATCGTACTGGAAGGTCGCGGCACGGTTGCCGCCGAAACCGCCGCCGATGGCGCTGGCCGACGAAACGATCTCGGGATATTTCTTGAGCAGGCGACGGATATCGCGCTGGACATCGAACTGCGAATAGTCGCGCTTTTCGAGCGGCTCGATGGTGACATAGACCTTGGCGTTGGTCACATCGTCGGCGCCGCTGCGGCCGATCTGGAGGAGCGTGAGGGTGACGCCGCGCACCGTGCGGATGTCGCGTTCCACCGCCTCGGTCATGGCGGTGGCGCTATCGAGCGTCACACCGGCGGGCAACTGGAGCTCGACCTGTATCTCGCCGCGGTCGTCTATCGGCATGAAGTCCTTACCGAGCTGTTTGCTGATGGGCACCACCGAAACGATGATGGCGATGGCGATGAGGACGATGACCCACCGGTGATGTATCGAGAAATTGACCGCGGTACCGTAGACCGCCTCGACCCGCTTCCACACCGCGGCCATCAGGTGGTCGTCGCCCAGTTTGTGCCGCAGAAAGTTGGAGGAGAGCATCGGCGTGAGGGTGAACGAGATGAACAGCGACACCGCGATGGCGAAGGCGACCGTGAGGCCGAATTCGTGGAAGAAACGGCCCGACATCCCCTGCATGAAGGCGATGGGCAGGAAGATGACCATGAGCGAGGTTGTGGTCGCCGTGACCGCCAGTCCGATCTCCTTGAGCCCGTCGATGGCGGCGTCGTAGGCGCTCTTCCCGTACTGCTCCATGTGCCGGTATATGTTCTCCAGTACGACGATGGCGTCGTCTATGACGATGCCGACCGACAGCGTGAGGCCCAGTAGCGACATGTTGTTGAGGGTGAATCCCATCCCCTGCATGAAGGTGAAAGTGGCGATGAGCGATGCCGGTATCGCGACGGCGGCGATGATGGTCGCGCGGAGGTTGCCGAGGAACAAAAGCACCGCCAGCGATGCGAGCAGACCGCCGAGGAGCAGGTGGAATTTCAGTTCGTGGAGCGAGTTATTGATGAAGATCGACTGGTCGGAAACGACCTCGACCGCGATATCTTTCGGCAGGGTCGGCAGTATCTTCTCCATCCGCTCTTTGACCGCGTCGACCACCGCGATGGTGTTGGAACCCGACTGCTTGATGACATCGAGCGAAACGGTGGCGGCGTAGGTCCGTTCGTCGTTCTTTTTCCACAGACGGGCGATGTTGCGCGGCTCTTCGACCGAATCGGCGACCGCGGCGATGTCGCCGAGCTGTACCTGCCGTCCCCCTTTGGAAAGTATCGTTATCCGGCGGAGATCATCCAGTGATTCGATACGGCCGAGCGTCCGGAGCATCTCCTCGCGCCCCCCCTTGTCGATACGGCCCGCCGGTATCTCGACATTCTGCGCCGCGAGCGCCGCCTTGACCGCGCCTACCGGGATGCCGAGCGCCTGCATCTTGTCGGCGTCCAGCGTGATATTGACCGCCCGTTTCCAGTAACCGGAAAGCGTCACCGCGCCGACCCCCGACACATTCTCCAGCGATTCCTTTATCGAAAGCCGCGCGATCTCCGAGAGTTCTTTCGGATCGCGGTTCCCCGACAGGGCGAGGGTGATGACCGGAAAGGCGTCGAAGTCGATACGCGTGACCACCGGCATCTCGGTCCCCTCCGGCAGCAGGGCGACCGCCGCCGATACCTTGTCGCGCACATCCTGCACCGCCTCGTCGATGGGTTTTTCGAGAAGGAACTTGACCCGGACGCGCGACACTCCTTCGCTGCTGGAGGAGGAGAGCTCGTCGATGCCCGAGACGGTGTTGACCGCCTCTTCGATCGGTTTGGTGATGAGCGTCTCGACCTCTTCGGGCGATGCGCCGCGCATGATGGTGGTGACGGTGACCATCGGGAATTCGACCTTGGGGGTGAGATCAACGCCGATGGCGCGGTAGGAGAATATCCCCAGAACCACCAGCATCACCGTAAGCATCGTGGCGAAGACGGGCCGCCGTATGAAGACCGTGAATGCGTTCATGCGGTTACTCCGTACGCGGCGCGGCGGTCATGCCGTCGTAGAGCGTTTCGGAGGCGCTGACCACCACCTGTTCGCCCGCCGCAAGGCCTTGTGAGATGATGACCCGCCCACCGCGACGGAGGGCGACGGTCACGACACGCTCCTTTATCTTGCCGTCGGCGAAGATGAAGACCTTGTCGCTCCCGGCGAAGGTGATGAGGGCGCTTTCGGGCACCGCGACCACCTCTTCGCTTCCCGGTAGCGATATCCGGCAGGTGGCGAAGGTCCCCGATTTTATCTTGAGATCGCCGTTGGGCACCTCGGCCTCAATCGCGAAGGAGCGGTTCTCAGCGTTGATGAGCGGACTCACGCGGCGCACCGTTCCTTTGGCAGACGTACCGGGGGCCGACGCGGGCGCCACCGTGACGGCGATGCCGTTTTTCAGGAGCGGCGCGTACCGTTCCGGCACCTCGCCGCGGAACTTGAGCGGGGATACCTGTACCAGATGGAAGATCGCGCTCCCGGTCCGGACATATTCACCTTCGTTGACCAGCCGTTTAGCGACGACCGCGTCGAACGGCGCCTTGAGTTCGGTGTCGGCCAGTTTTTTCTTCGCGGTGTCGAGCGTCACGCGGGCCACATCGACCCGCCGCGCGGCGTCGTCGGCCTGTTGGCGCGTGGCCATGCTTTTATCGGCCAGCGCCGTGATGCGGGTAAGATCGGCATCGGCCGCCTTGAACTCCACATCGGCCTGACGCACCTTGAATTCATATTCTTCGGGCGCTATCCGCGCGATCACCGTCCCCGCCTTGACCACCGATCCGAGGTCCGCCGCGAGCATTGCGATACGGCCGTCGGTCTCGATGGCGACGGTCGCCTCACGCGACGGCAGGAGCGATCCGGTCATCTCGACCGACCGTTCCATCTTCTCGGTCACCGCCGCCTTCAGCGCGACGGTGGCGCCGCCGCCCTTATTGTTCGCCGCCGGCGTCTCGGGCGGCTTTCCGCCGCAGGCCGTGAGAGCGATCACCGTGAGTGCGATGCAGAGGGTCCGCATATCATTCTCCTTTGTGTTGATAGAAGGAACGGCCGCCCAGACCCAGCGCCTTTTTCAGCCTCGCTTTGGCCGTTTCGAGGTCGTAGCGCGTCTGGATGAGCGCCGAGGATGCCTGTTCGTAGAAGGCCTGCGCGTCGGAGACATCGGTGATGGTGCCGAGCCCCTGTTCGAACCGCTGGTCGGCAAGATCGAGCGCCGCCTTGGCCGCGTCGTACATCGTCCGGGTCGGCGCCTCTTTTTCGCGGGCCTCTTTCAGGGCGGTGAGGGCGGTCTCCACCTCGTAGCGGATCGATTGTTCGAGCGCCCGCAGGTTGAGTTCCAGTATCGCCACCGCCGCATCGGCGTCCTTTGCCTGCGTCTGGGTCGCGAGTCCGGCGAAGATATTCCAACTGACCGCCGCGCCGATGTACCAGTTGTATTTGAGGTCATCGAACTCGTAGCCGCCGTAACTCACCCCGGCGTTGGCCTTGAACTGCGGATAGTAGTCGCCGCGCGCCGCCTTTGCGGTCAGACGCGACGCCGCTATCTTTTCCTTGAGGGCGCGGGTATCGGGCCGTTGCGCTATGGCTGACGCCACCGCGCGCGCCGCATCGTCGTCGCCCGCATCGCCCACGCTCGACGCGGGATCGATCTCCAGTTCCTTCGCCGGATCAAGTCCGATGGCGGTCGCCAGCGCCTTCTGGGCGTTCAACCGCAGATTGGTCGCCTTTATCAGATTCAACCGAGCAGAGGCCAGTTCCGCCTCGGCCCGCAATTTGTCGACCGGAGTACGCAGGCCGTTGTCCACCTGCGCCGTGGCCGTCTCATAGCGTTTTTCCATCTGCGCGACCGATCCGCGCACCGATACCAGCGTCGCGTCGGCCGCCAGCACCGCGTAGTAGGCCTGCACCACCGTCAGGTAGAGATTGTTCACCGCCGCGTCGGCGTCGAGTTCCGCGGCGCTCCGGGTGTAGCCGGCCCCCTGATAGTTATAGTAGGTCTTGAAGTCCCAGATGTTTTGGGAGACCAGCAGCGACAGCGAATAGTTATTGAAGGAGTCCGATTCGGAGCGATCTTTGGGCATCGTGGCGGCCGGATTGAGCGCCGATGGGTTGAACATCCCCAACATATCTTGAAAAGAGGAGGCGCCGGGGACCGGGGCCGAATTGAGGGTGGTCCGTTTGTAGCTGAGTTCGCTCGATATGACCGGCATGAAGCCCGCCCGGACGAGGAGTTGTCTATTCTCGGAGGCTTCGGCGCTCTTCACCGACGAAAGATAGGTCGGATTGGCGGTCACCGCGCTCTGCAGCGCCTCGTCAAGCGTCAGCATCTCCGCCGCCGCGAGCGGCAGCGCGAAGAACGCCAGCGTCAAAAGCAGGAATAAATATCGTTTCATGGGCTTGCGTCTCCCTATGCATCAATAGTTTGACGAAATCTTCGAGCAAGGAGTAAAATTTCTTTGCCCGACATCCCTCTGTTATGCTTAATTTACTTGAATTTGCAACTGTTTTTGGGGTATGGTGTGGTGTTTTAACCGACGGAGATACCGTGAAGATCGTTTTCGCCACCGGCAACAAGCACAAACTGCAGGAAGCGCGCGAGATATTCACCGGCGTCGAGATACTCTCCATTCTCGATTTCGATAAAGACTTCGACCCCGAGGAATACGGCAAGACCTTCCTTGAGAACGCCGTCATCAAGGCCGAGGCGGCGCGCGCGGTCACCGGCGGCCTGCCGGTCCTTTCGGACGATTCGGGGCTCATCGTCCCGGCGCTGGACGGCGCTCCCGGCATCCATTCGGCCCGTTGGGGCGGGGTGAACGGCGATCATGCCCGCAACCGCGCAAAACTTAGGACCGATCTCTCCGGCATCGCCGACCGGAGCGCCTACTTTCTCTGCACGGCGGTCCTTATCTGCCCCGCCGGAAATGCGCTGGTGGCCACCGGCCGCGTCGACGGCACCCTCATCGACGAGGAACGGGGCGACGGCGGCTTCGGCTACGATCCGATGTTCATCGCACAGGACGATACGCGGACGCTCGCCCAGCTTTCGGCCGACGAGAAGAACGCCCTCAGCCATCGCGGCCGCGCCTTCCGCAAACTGGAGGAGATGCTTCGATGTCTCGCCTTGATAGGATAAAACGGGCCGCGGGCTCCGCATGCGTTTTCTCGCTTTCGGGACCGTCATTCACCGAACGGGAAGAACGCTTCTACCGCGAGACCTGCCCCGCCGGCGTCATCTTCTTCCGCCGCAATGTCGAAACGGTCGCGTCGCTTGAGTCGCTGTGCGGCGAGCTCCGGCGGATAGAGTCGCTCCGCATCGTATCGATCGACGAAGAAGGTGGCCGCGTGCGGCGACTGCCGACCGGCGACTATTCCCTGCCGTCGGCGAAACTGCTTGCCGCGCTGAGCGATGATGAATTCAGCGACAAGGTCCGCGCTCTCGGCCGCGAACTGAAGCGCATCGGCATCACGATGGACATGGCGCCCGTGGTCGATCTCCGCTCCGGCGAGGATGCGAGCATCGTCGGCGACCGCGCCTTCTCCGACGATCCGGAAGAGGTATCGCGCCACGCACTGCGCTATCTGTCGGCGCTCCGCGACGAAGGGGTCTTCGGCGTCATCAAGCACTTCCCCGGACACGGCGCGACGACGATAGATTCGCACAAGGAACTGCCGCGCATCGAAAGATCGCTGAACGACCTTGCGGCGACCGACCTGCTCCCCTACCGGCGGCTCGCCGGCGCGGCGCGGTTCGTGATGGTCGCCCATATCATCGTCCCCGACGCCGACCCGCTCTTCCCCGCAAGCCTTTCGCGGCAGTGGATGCGCATCCTGCGCCGCGACATGGGATTTGACGGCATCGTGATGACCGACGACATCGAGATGCACGCGCTCGACAATTGGTCACCCGAGGAGAAGGCGGCGCTTTTCCTTGCCTCGGAGAGCGATCTCCTGCTCATCTGTTCGGGAAAAGAGGATATCATGCGAGCCCACTGGGAGGCGCTGGTGCGCGCCGCCGAAGCCGACGATACGATACTCGCGCGGCTCGAACATCTCCGCGAACGGCTCGAAGGGGAATTTTTCGCGATAGGAGCGGGAAGGTGACCGATGCGTGAACGGCTGACCGCCTTTCTCCCCGCCGCGCTCTGCGCCCTTGTCGCGGCCTATCTCTGGATCTATCATGCCTTCGTGCTGAGCGGCTCGATCCGCCTGTCGTTGGAGGCCGCATCGAAAATGAAGGGGGAGCCGCCCCTGCTGATGCTTTTCACCCTCCTGCTCGCGGCGCTGTTCGCGATGCTGTTCCGTCTCTCCGCGATACACCGCGACCACGGCAAACTATTTTCCGTGACGCTTCTTGCCGCCGCCGCACCGCTGCCGGTGGCGCTCTACGGCCATAACGGCGCACTCTTCTCCCTGCCGCTCCATGCCGCGGTCCTGTTCTATCTCACGCGCCCCGCCGTACGACCGTTACGGCTCTTTGCCCGCGCAGAACGGTTTGCGCGCCGTCACCAGCGGTGGCTGCCGTGGCTTCTTGCGGCGCTCGCCTTCGGCTGGTTCTTCGGCTTTTCCTATTACCGCTACCTCTCCTTCGCCGCCGGATCGAAAGACCTCGGGCTTTTCTCCCAGACCATCTATCTCCTTTCGCGCGGTCTATCGCCCGACAACACCGTCATGGGGCGCAACGCCTTCGGTGACCATGCCGAATTCATAGATCTGCTCATCGTCCCCTTCGTCCGGGTGTGGAAAAGTCCCGGCGCGCTGCTCCTCGCACAAGCCCTCGCCGCCGCGTCGGGGCTGGTGCCGCTCTACCGCTTCGCGCGGCGCAAACTCGGATCGGCGACGCTCGCCCTGCTCTGCGCCCTTATCTATCCCAGTCTGTTCGGCCTGCAGGCGGCCATCATGTACGACTTCAACCCCGAAACCATCGCCGCCGGATTCCTGCCGTGGCTGTTCTATCTGGCTGACCGTCGCCGCTGGGGTCTGCTCGCGATCCCGCTCCTGCTTCTCGCCCTGTGCAAGGAGAATTTCCTGCTGTTCGGCGCGACCTTCGGCCTGTTCCTGATGGCATACTACCGCGCCCTCCGGGTCGGCGCGACGGTGTTCCTGCTGTCGGCGGGGCTGTTCGCTCTCGAGATACTTTTCGTGTTCCCCCACTTCGCCGCCGGCGGCTTCCGCCATCTGCGCGAAAAGGGCTTCGGCATCGTCGGCAACTCGTTCGGCGATATGCTGAAGACCGCGCTGACCAATCCGACGAAACTGCTGACCGTTCTTCTTTCGCCGGGGCAGAAGACGACCCATATGGTCCACCCCTTCGCGACGCTCGCCTTCGTGCCGCTGCTTTTCCCGTGGCTCCTGCTTCTGGTCGGGACGATGCTCGCCACCCGCTACCTTTCGACCTTCCCCAACTCATGGGCGGGCTACTTCTACGGCGCACCCGAGGAAACGGTCCTGCTCATCTGCCTCATCTACGCCGCCGCCCGTTTCCCCGGCCGGTGGCGCCGCCGGCTCGTCGCCGTCGCCGCCGCGACACTTGCGCTGTTCATCGCGTTCCAGCCCATCCAATCGGCCGATCTGTACCGGCTGACGCGACAGTATTATCCGTCGGCCCCCCAGCGGGACGCCTACCGCGAGATGCTGGCGCTCATCCCCGCCGATGCGCCGGTCATCGCCCAGAACTACCTGCTCCCCCCCCTTTCGATGCGGGAAAAGATATACCTCTTCGAACCGGCGGCCCCCTTCGGCACGGTCGACTATGTGGCGCTCGACCGCAACGGGAGTCAGTGGCCCAACGGCGCCGAGGACTACCGCAAGACGCTCAAACGGGTCGAACAGGACACCCGCTACGAACGGATATTCGCCCGCGGCGGCGCGGCCCTCTACCGGCTCCGGCCCGGCGCGTCGACCGATACCCCAGCCCCGCTACAGCCGTGACCGCGAAACGCTTCATATTCCTCTCGGCGCTCGTCGCCCTGCTGACAGGTTTCTTCAAGATATACGACGACCTCGACCCCGCCTACGTCAGCCCCAACGAACGACCCCGCTTCTTCCTCGCCCACGCCCTTGCCGAGCGTCGTTCGGTCGAGGTGACCGCCGAGGTCAAACGGTTCGGCTGGTCGATAGACATGGCCGAAGTGAACGGCCGTTTCTACTCCGACAAACCGGTACTTCTTTCGTTCATGGCCGCCCCGGCGATGGCCGCCTACCGCCACTTCACCGGCGGCGCGATACGCGAAGGGAACGCTCTCTGGTTCCTCAAGGCGACCACGCTTGTTCCGCTGGCGATACTCTTCTTCTGGCTGATGTACGGCGCGGTCTTCTCTTTTTCACGCTCGCCCGAACTGGCGCTGTTCATGGCGTGGGTCACCTTCTTCGGCACGCCGGTATCGACCTACTTTACCGTCTTTTTCTCCCATTCGGCCACCGCCGCGCTGCTGCTGGCGTTCTTTCTCGCCATCCGACGCCTGCTGGCCGATCGTTCGGCCGCTCTGTTGTTTCTGACCGGACTGCTGGGCGCCCTCATCTTTCTGAACGAATATCAGACCGCCGTGCCGCTCTTCATCCTGTCGATCTATCTTTTTCTCGGTCTGCGGCAGCGGCGGCCGATACTCCTGTTCATCGCGGGGACCCTGCCGGCGGCCGCGCTTTTCATGGCCTACAACCTTGCGGCGTTCGGTAAGCCCATCGCCTTCGGCGTATCGCACGAATCGTACGAACTGTTCCGCGACATGCACCGCACCGGACTGTTCGGCATCACCTGGCCTAACGGCTGGGCTCTGCGGGACTGCCTCATCTCCATCAAGATGGGGCTCTTCACCCTCTCCCCCTTCCTCCTCTTCGCCTTTGTCGGCTTTTATCGCCGCTGGCGGGAGGATCGCCGTGAAACGATAGCGGTCGGCGCGGTGATCGCCGCCTATTTCTACATGGTCAGTTCCCTCTCCAACTGGCACGGCGGGTGGGCCTTCGGCGCCCGTTACCTCGTGCCGGTGGTCCCCTTTCTCGCCCTGCTGGCGGCCTACGGTATCGATCACCTCGTCAAACGACACCGCTCGTGGCGGCTGATCGCCATGACGCTGGGCCTGCTCTCGTGTTTCATCTTCATCATCGCCAACGGCCTGCGTCCGCTGGTCGAAGAGATATTCAACAACCCCCTTTCCAACTACTATCTCCCGGCGCTGCGTGAAGGTTTCGTGACCTTCGGTTCGATCCTCTCGCCTCTCGGCGTCGCGCCCTTCCCCGCCTTTATCGTTTTCGCCCTCGTCGCTCTCGCGGCCACCGGCTATGCAGTTTCCCGTCTCGCCGGAGGAGAGGGTCCCGTTAAGACCGTCGCTACGGCCGCGGTCGCCTTTTTACTGCTGACCCTGCTCCTGCTTCCCTATCACGGCAACCGCTATGAACGGAAATTTTTCTACTGGATGATGGTGCAGGATCGTCAGGGGATCGACGCCGAACTGAAGGAGAAGGTCTTCGACGGCCGCTTCCGCGACGCCGCCGGCATCATCCGGAGAGTTCCCCATGCGAAATAAGGCACTCATTGTTTTGCTCTCGCTCGGAATTATCGTCATCTGTATGTTTATGATCCGCAACTGTCTTCTTCAGATACCCTCTCAACGAACGCTGTCGCAGTTCCTCGACCGCCATCTGCCGCCGCTCGAGAAGAACAAACGGCGCATCGTCCTGCTGGCGCCCGAAGAGCATTTTCTGGCGCTCACCGCCGGGCTCGACATGGCGACCTACCGGCTGCTGCCGCTCCCCCGACGTTTTTCCCCCATCGATTACACCGTCCTATCGGGTTTTCACGATATCTGGCTTCTCTCGGCAAAAAAGGCGACCGCGCGGCCGCTGGAGGGATCGCTGTTCACCGCCGAAAAGAAGGCCGCTTCGCCCGATCTCGAACTGGCGCGCCTGACACTACCCGACAAACTCTCCTTCACCGATATCGCCGGCAGTCACGGCGGTAGCGCCTATACGATACTCTGTCCCGACGGAGGTCTGGTGAACGGTTTTAACCTCACCGTCACCTCAGAAGGAGTTTCTTCGGTCGCCCCGGTCTGTCGGGATCCTAAAAAGCGCGAGAAACGGGAACGGCACGTCGGCGATGCGAAAAAAGGGGGGCCGGTGACGCTCTCCTGCCCCGGTAACGCCCCGCCGACCGGAGTAACGCTCTACACCGACAAAACGATCCGCGGCATGGCGCTCCGCTGTCCGACCAACAGCGCGGTGTTCGATGCGGCGGCCATACCGATGGCGGGGAGGAACGATCTGCCCGGCACCTCCCGCAACTGCCCCGAGGGGCGCCCGCTGCGGGGCATATACGGCGGCGCGGGAGCGCTGGTCGATTCCCTCGGAACGATCTGCGCCAGATAACGGAGGGCTTCATGAAGATAGTGCGCGAACAGACGCTTCTCAAGACCCGGATATTCACCGTCGCCGACATCCATCTGGAAAAGAAGAACGGAACTCCGGTCCTTCACTCGGTCATCCGGTTCGTCAAGACCATATCGGTCCTGCCGGTGCTGAAAAACGGCGATATCCTTCTTGAACGGCAGTTCCGGTCACCCGTGGGCGGCTGGGTCATCGAAGCGCCCGCCGGGAAGATAGACCCCGGCGAAACGCCCGAAGCGACGATGCGCCGCGAGCTGGAGGAGGAGATCGGTCACCGCGTCATCGAAGCACGCGAGGTCTTTCAGGGCTGGGTCTCCTGCGGGTACACCGACGAATACATGCATTACTTTCTCGCGACGGTCGAGCCGTTGCCCGAAAAGGAACGGCAACATTTCCCCGACCCCGACGAAGAGATAGAGACGCTCGCCGTGACGCTCGAGGAGGCGCTCGCCATGATCGAACGGCGCGAGATAGTGGACGCGAAAACGATAGCCCTCCTGCTTGCCCATGCCCGTCAGCAGAAACGCTGAGCGGCGCATCGCCCGCCTTTACCCCGCCCTGCGCGGCCATTTCGGCTTTCAGCACTGGTGGCCGGGAGAAACGCGGTTCGAGATCGTCGTCGGGGCGCTCCTCACCCAGAACTGCGCGTGGAGCAATGTCGAAAAGGCGATCGGGAACCTGAAGAAGGCAGACGCATTGTCGCTTTCATCGTTACGCATCCTGCCGCGCGAACGGCTCGAAGCGCTCATCCGACCCACCGGTTACTTTCGTCAGAAGGCGGAACGACTGACGCGGCTCCTTGCCTTTCTCGCCGACGACCTCGGCTGGGACGGCGTATCGAAACTCACGCGCGATACCGGAAAATTCCGGCGCGAACTGCTCTCCCTTTCGGGCATCGGCCCTGAAACGGCCGATTCGATACTGTGCTACGGCTTCGACCGGAAGATATTCGTCGTCGACGCCTACACGAAACGGATGCTCTCCCGCCTACCGCTCGCCATCGCCGACGACTACGAGACGATCCGCGCCCTCTTCGAACGGGCGATAACGGGCGAACTTGACGGAACGCTCGACGCCTTCAAGGATCTTCACGCCCAGATCGTCATGCTGGGAAAGCATTACTGCAAGAAGAGCATTCCGCTCTGCGGGGGATGCCCCTTGAAACTCGCAGGACATTGTACTTACGGCGCATAAAGAACGGGTGCCTGATGACCGGATTGACCATCCGAGCCGCTGACGCCGAGCGAAAGACCGCCTTTTCCGCCCTGTCCGGCCGAACCGCCCGAAAAACCGTTGCCTAGGGAAACATCCTGATAATCGGTCATACCGCCGGCCTGATAAAGATAAATGCCGAAAGAGACGCCGCCGCATCCGCCGCCGCCGCCGCCGCCATGACCGCCATCGCCTCCCTCGCCCCCTTTGCCGCCGCGCTGATAACACCAGCAGTTATCGAGGCAGAGACCACCGGGGCCGCCGGAGCCGCCGACACCGCCCGCACCGCCCGCGCCGCCGTTACCACCGTCACCTCCCAGCCCCATGATGATGGTCGTTTGCCCGATGGCCGGAGCCAAACTGTCCACAACGAATATGCCGAAACTGCCGCCGCCCGCCGCGCCGCCGTGACCCTGTCCACCGCCGCAGGCGCCGGAACCGCCGCCGCCGCCGACGCCGCCGATACGGTCGTTGGTCTCTTCGATATTCGAATCGCCGCCGCCGCCTGCTCCGCCGCCGCCGCCGCCGCCGCCATGAGTACCGTTCTGACCATTATCGGCCACAGGCCCCTTCCAGTGCAGACCGGTAACGCCGCCGGCGATATCGGAACAACCACTTCCCGCCACACCGTTAAAGCCATTGCCGCCGTTCGATCCGTCACCGCCGCTCATCGGAGCGCCCGGCAGAGTGCATATCCCCGCCGTCTCGATAGCGCCGTCGTTCCCTGCATCGCCGCCCGGGCCGCCCGACACGCCCTGCCCCGCAGAACCATCGATCGCGGAATATTCACTGTACCCGACCGGCGCGCACCGTGTGCCGCCGCCGTCACCGCCGTCAACCGTCGTCCCGCCGCAGGTCAGTTTACCGCCGTTCTGGTAGATGCGGTCGAGGTCCGTGCAGGGGCGACCGTTGCCGGAAAAGGTGTCGTACCCGACGCCGTCGGCGGGACGCCCGCTTCCCGCCAGACCGTTGGCGCCGCTAACCCCGGCCGTCGCATCGGCGCCCGGTCCGCCGTTGCCGGCGTAGAGCGTTACGCGGTATATGGCCAGCATTCCCTGCGAACCGGAAAAATGGATGCCATAACTATTCCCGCCGGGGTCGGGATTGTTCTGGCCGTATATGATGAAGCCTTCGACACGGGTCTCCTCCGTGATGCCGGCGGCAACCACCGCCATACGGTGCGGCGCATGGGTCGGATCGGTGTCGGCGCCGCGCAGTATCGTCATGGTCGAATCGAGATGCCGCTCCCAGGTATCGGCGCGATAGCCGCCCGCAAGTTCGACGCCGCCGTGCAGGCGGACCGTTTCTTCGTACAGTCCGTCGGCAACGAGCACCTTCGATCGCCCCGTTCCCTGCGCCCTTTCCAGCCCGCGGGAGATCGAAGCGCAGGGGATCGCCCCCTCGAGCGTACCCAGCGGCGCCAGACCGCAAGCCGGATCGAGATCGTCGCCATCCTGCACCGATACATATATCGCATCGGCATCGAGAATGAGTTCGCAACCATCCTGCGGCACCAGATTGAGATCGAAGGCATCTCCCGCGTCACCGGCGGCAATGCGTTCACACCGCATGAGGCAGGTCGGTTCGCCGCTCGCATCGCAGATGCCGTACGCCTGCGGCCGGTCGTAAATGACCGTACAATCGGTAAGACAGTTGCCGCAGGCGGTATCTCCCTCGTAGCGACCGGTCAGCGGATTCTTGAAATCTTCGTCTATGCCGCCGTCGCAGTCATCGTCAATGCTGTTGCATAATTCCTCTTCGGGACTCTCTATCGGGACGCAGTCTATAGCGCCCCCGACACAGGTCGATATGCCCTGACGGCAGATGCCCGGCAGTTCGCTCATGCAGGCAAGCCCGCCGTTGGGATTGCCTTCGTCCACGTTTCCGTCGCAATTATCGTCCCGGTCGTTGCATATTTCGGTCGCGCCGGGATAAATGAAGGGGTTGCCTTCGTCGCAGTCCTGCAGACCGCACATCGCACCGATACCGGCATTGTCCCCGTCGTAATTGATACAGCAGACATAATTATCGGGAAGACAACCCCGCCCGATGAAGGTATCGTTGTTGTCGTAGATATCCTTGCAGGCGAATCCGCCCGGACACTGGCCGTCCAGATAACAGGGGATCAGGCAGACCATGGTGCCCAGAAGCGGCGCGCAGATATCGTCGGGATACGTGCAATCCTTTTGCCCCTGCGGACAGGCGTTACAGAACCAGTCGGCGGCGGGGCGGCATCCGTCAACGGGCGAACAGAGTTCTCCGGCGTCGCAGAGATAATGCCGCGGAAGATGCAGGCACCCGCCACCGTCGACGGCTATATCGAGCGTACATCTGATACCGTCGGTGCAGGGCCCGTCGTCATCGGGAAGTTCCTCGTCCTCGTCGGGCCATTCCGTTTCGGTCAGTAGCGCGTCTGCGTCATCGCCGGGACCATCATCGGTAAAAAGGACCGTGTCATCGGGGAAAAGAGCATCCTCCGGTCCCGACATGTCTGCCTCGACCACGGCAGCATCGCCCGGGATGATAGCGCCATCATCGGTCGCGATATCATCATCGGCAACGACGGCGTCATCGGCAACGACAGGCTCATCGGGCGCGACATCTTCGTCCGTCGGAGTCGCATCAACGCCGCTGATCAGATCCGGTAAAATCGGCTCTCTTTCCAGTACCGCGGCAATATCTGAGATCGTATACTCGGGGACGACCTCTCCTTCATCGATCGTATCGTCGGATACCGCCGACTCGCCGGACTCATCCGATCCATCGGGCAGCTCCAACGCATCATCGCCGTCATCCGCGGGAGCATCGTTATCGAACAGAGGGACACACGCGCCCTCCAAGCAGAAATAGAGGCCATCCTTGGGACAATCGGAAGGAACACGACATTCAGGCCCCTTATTTTCCGATGAGCAGGCGGCTATCACGATCGCGTAAAAAACTAGCGTCGCTGTCTTTCCCAATGATCTCACCGGACCGTCACCTCTCTTCCTCTATCACCACGAATAACTGAAAGACTTGGGCGATCCGTTCAGCAGACCATGCTCGGTGCCGATGGTGTTGAGACCGAAGGCATAGAGCGTGATGGTCTGCGGGCTGGCGTAACCCTTGGCCGCCAGATCGGTCTTCAACTGGGCGCTGTTGGTCGGGTTGAAGAGCCAGCGGTGGAGCGTCGACCCGGGCCCGCAGATATCCTGTATCGCCTGTTCCGACGACTGATCGGTCGGTCCGTAAATGATGTTGGTGATGAAGGTGGCTCCGATATAGACATGGACATGGATGGCGATATCGGCCGCCGGTATATCCTGATCGCAGGCCCAACCGCGAACGGTCGTCTGATTGGCCACATCGAAATAACCGGTCGGCACGGTGATGTCGCCGACGGCATCGGACGAACCATTCACACCGGCCGTTCCGGGATTACTCAGCGAGGCGCCGCCCGAACCGCCCGCGCCGCCCGCGCCGCCGCTTATCGTGTTCTGCCCGGCATAATTGGTGGGGATCGTTGTCACACCGAACAGGCCGATGCCGTAGGCGACACCGCCCGCGCCGCCGCCGCCGCCGCCACCCGCACCACCTTGCCCTCCTTTCCCTCCCTTGCCACCGTTCCCAGAGCAATAGGTGGGAACAGTCGTGCCTACTTGCCCACCATCGCCACCGTTACCGCCCGCACCGCCAACGCCACCATTGCCTCCTCTGCCGCCCGCACCGCCAGCACCGCCGTAGATAACATTGTCGCGTATCGTGGGCGCTTCACTATTGACTATGAATACGGCGAACGCTCCACCACCAGCAGTACCCCCAATTCCACTTGTTCCGCCACAGCCCCCTGCGCCACCGCCGCCGCCATGCCCCCCAAGCACATCGTCCATGTCGGTCGAAGAGTTACTGCCAGCGCCCGCGCCGCCGCCACCGCCACCCGCGCCGTGGGAACCGCTGTTGCCAACGCTACCGGTGATCCCGATCCAGTGATCAGCGGCGATACCGCCCGTGGCATCGGTCGCACCGCCACCCCCAGAACCGGCGGCGCCATTCGCGCCGTCGGTGCCGTTGGTACCGTGCCGGGACACGGAGGGCACGGTACACATATAGCCAGAGGAGTAATAAAGGTTGCAATCGTATCCGGCGGTGCCTGCCATTCCGCCGCCGGTACCACTGCCGTTCTGGCCGTCACTAGCGCTCGTCTTGGTGTCATATAACGGAGAGCAGGCATTGCCGCCACCGCGGCCACCGTTGGCGGTGGTACAGGAAGGGTTGGTGCCTCCATTATTGTGCTGACGGTTGTAGGAGGCGATGCATTCGCTGTAACTGCTGTCGTTATCGGTCGCATGGACCGCGTCATAGTTGCCGGCAGTCCTGTTGCCGCCGGGATTGCCGGTGGCTCCGGTCACCCCTATGGTCCCATCGGTGCCGGGACCGGCTGCGCCGCCGTAGATGATGTTGTTGCGTATCGCGAGATCGATATCGCTGGCGGTGATGTAGACCGCGTAGGAGTTCGCGCCGCTCGCCGTCGCCGCCTGCCCGTAGATGACGAAGCCCTCGACCGCCGTGGCGCTCGTGATACCCGACGCGACGACGGTCCGCTTGTGGGTCGCCCCGTCGTTGCCGCGCCATACCGTGAGCGTCGAGGCAAGGTGCCGTTCCCACGTATCGGCCTTGTAGCCGCCGTAGAGCGATATGCCGTTGATCAGACTTACCGTCTCGTTGTAGAGACCGTCGGCCACATGGACCCGGCTCCGGGTCAGCGCCTGCGCCCGGTCGCGGCCTTTGGTTATCGTTTTGCACGGGACGTGCCCGGTCTGCACCGGCCCGAGTCCGCAATTGGGATCCAGATCGTTACCGTCGGTCGTCGAAACATAGATGACGGTCGATTCGAGCAGGAACTCGCACCCGTCGTTGGGGATGCCGTTCAAGTCATAGTACCCGTTGTTGCAGGTGAGTTTACAGACCGGCGCGCCGGTCGCGTCGCAGGTGCCGTAGCCGTTGGGCTTGTTGTAGATGACGGCGCAGTTGGTCGAACAGTCGCCGCACGCGGTGTTCTGGTCGTATTTGCCGGTCCCCGCGTTCTTGTAGCCTTCATCCACCGTGCCGTCGCAGTCGTTGTCGAGATAATCGCAGGAGTTCTCGGTCGCCTCGTATTCGGCGCCGTAACTACCCGCCGTGCAGTCCTGCCAACCCGAAACACCGCCGCAGGTCTGCCGCGCGTCCTTGCAGCTGCCGTTCTGCAGAGGGCAGAGCGGCGCGTAGGAGGCGACATTCTCGTCCACCGAGCCGTCGCAGTCGTTGTCTTTGCCGTCGCAGACCGTCTCGTTCTGTTCGTAGGCGCCGTTCAACTGGTTCGCGTATTCGGTCGGCCCGCAGTTTACGATCCATCCCGAAAGGCCGCCGCACGACTTGCGCGTCCCGGCGCATACGCCGGTCTGATTCGAACAGAGCGCGCCGATCAACCCTTCGTCGATGCCGTTGATACAGTTGTCATCAAGCCCGTTGCAGAGTTCGCTGGGCGCGGGTGTGCCGGGGTTGGCGGTGCACTGGGTCCCGCTGCCGTCGGTCTTGCAGATGTATACGCCGGTCCGCTGACAGATGCCCTCGCCGACCACACAGGCGGTATTCTTGTCGGGGAACCCGTTGTCCACCACTCCGTCGCAGTCGTCGTCAAGATTATCACATTTCTCCGGCACCACCGGCGTCCCGGTCACCGCATTGCACTCGACCCCGTCGCCCGCCGTGTTGCAGACCGTGAATCCCGACTCGCGACATTCGCCGAGCCCCTCCGTACAGGTTTTATAGAGGACCGCCGCGAACGGTTCGTCTATCTGGCCGTTGCAGTCGTTGTCTATCAGATCGCAGGTCGCTTCCGCCGCCTCGTAGCGGCTGTCGAAGGAGTGGTAATAGAAATCGTCGCAGGGGTACCAGCCCCACACGCCGCCGCAGGTCTTTTTCGAGCCGAAGCAGACACCCTGCTGTTTTTCGCAGTAAGGGGCCTTCGACTGGATATTCTCATCCTCGGTGCCGGAACAGTCGTCATCGATGCCATTGCACACCTCTTCGGCGCCCGGATATACGTCGGGGTTCGATTCGTCGCAGTCGTACAGTTGGCATTCGGCGCCGATACCGCCCGGGTCGCCGTCGAAGTTGATGCAACAGATCTGGTTGTTTGGTTTGCAGCCACGGCCGAGGTAATTGTCCTCCTCGTCGTAGACATCGGCGCAGGAGAAGCCGGGAGCGCATTCGGCGTCGGTCACACAGGCGGTGAGACAGACCGGCGACCCGAGAAGGGGAGCGCAGATATCAGATCCGTACTTGCATTCCTGCGGGCCGCTCTCGCACGAAGCGCATATCCAGCCGTCGGGATCGATGCACCCCTCGACGGGACTACACAGTTGCGCCAGACCGCACAGTTCGTGGCGCGGAAGGTGATGACACTGACCTTCGATGATCGTCTCCTCGGTGCAATCGTAGGTATCCTCGCACACGATGATGAGATCGTCGTCGGGAAGCGCCGTATCGATATCGACCGTCGGTTCGTCGGGGACGAAGGTATCCTCATCGACCACCACCGCATCGTCGCCGGTCAGCGTATCGGGCGCCACCATATCCTCATCGGACGGCGTGATCGTGTCGTCGCTGATAAATTCATCGGATTCATAGGTCAGGTCGGACTCATAGGACATATTGTCCACTTCGTCGTCATCGGCCGGCAGATCGTCTTCGGCGGCCAGCGCGTCGTCGGGTTCCACCGTACCGTCGTCGACCGGCAGATCGTCCTCGACCTCCGCCGCATCGTCGGGCTCGATCATTTCGTCATCGACCGGCAGGACATCGATGTCCGCCGTATCGGTCCCCTCAGGGATCGTTTCGGTCTCGGGAAGCGCATCCTTTTCGGGGAGCCCCGCCTCTCCTTCGGTCGTATCGGCCAGTTCATCGTTACCGCCGAAACCGTCATCGTCAACGACCGGTTTTTTCTGGCCGTCGCAGGCGACGATGAGCAGCAGAGCGAAAAGGATCGCGAAGAGTATCGTGGTTATTCTCATGGCCGCCTCCCTAATATGCTCGGGTGTTCTCAACCCAACCGATCGAACCGGCCGATCCGGCGTTGCCCATTGAGGATCCGCCCGCGCCGCCCGCGCCACCGCTTCCACCGGAGTAGTTACTCCCGCTTATCGAAGGAGCGGTGCCGCTGTAGCCGATACCGACCGCAGTGCCGCCACAGCCGCCGCCGCCACCGCCACCGTGACCACCGTTCCCACCGTTCCCCCCGGTACCTCCTTGATTGCCACAGAGGAGAGGCATCGCTAGTCCAGCGTTTCCTCCGACACCTCCGACACCTCCTTGTCCTCCTGATCCGCCACCGCCACCGTTACCTCCCCGACCACCGTTACCAAGCACTATTGAGTTATTCTGCAGCACGACCGCCGAGCCACTTGCCGTCACGAATATCGCAAAACTACCTCCGCCCGCCAAGCCTACTCCGCCACCGGTACCACCACAGCCGCCTGCCCCACCGCCGCCGCCGTGACCACCAAGCACCTCGTCGAAAGAACCGGTGCTGTAGTCACCGCCGCCGCCGCCGCCGCCGCCGCCGCCACCGCCACCGGCAACCCCAACGCCACCCATGTTGCCATCACCTCCACGCCAATGACCGGACAAAACCGTTCCGGATGTACTGGAACAACCGGCCCCGGCACCTCCGTTCGTTCCCAACCCGCCATTTGCTCCCGGATATCCATCCCAGTGAGAATCGGGCACAGAACAGGATGAGGTGTTAATCCGCGTATCGTATCCTCCCTCTCCGCCGGCACCCGCGCCGATACCGGCACCAACGCTGCCATTCCGAGCACTTGTTCGCGTATTGAAACTCGGCGCACAAGCCGTTCCTCCTCCTTTGCCACCTGACGCACCACAGTTACTAACTGCACCATTGTTCAGTTCGAGATTGAACGAAGTGATACACTCTCCGTAGGCTCCGTCGCCATCAGTCGCGTGACGCGAATCATAACTTAACGGGTCATCTGTGCGAGTACCGCCGTTGTTGCCCGCCAAACCTGCATTCGCCTGTCCCGCGCTTGCGCCGGGACCTCCCGCCGCACCGTAAAGAACATTGTTGCGTATCGTGAACTGGTTGTTTGATCCGGTCACATAGACGGCGTAGGAGTTGCCGCCGCTAGCCGTGGCGCTCTGTCCATAGATGACGAACCCTTCAAGCACCGTCGCGGCCGTGATGCCGCTCGCATAGATGGTCATCTTATGCGGTTCATGCACCGTATCGTTGCCGCGCACGATGGTCATCGTGGTCGACAGGTGACGCGACCAGGTATCGGGACGGTAAGCGCCCAGCAGACTCTTACCGTTCACCAGCGTTATCTTCTCTTCATAGGTCCCGTCGGCCACGAGCAGTTTGGTCCTCCCGGTATCGACCGCCCGCTGAAGAGCGTAGGTTATCGACTTGCAGGGGTAGCGGCCGCCGCCGGTCGTCGTGGGACCGAACCCGCACCCCGCCGTATCGAACGCCGTTTCGTCGCTTTCGCTGACGTAGATCGCCGCGGTATCGAGCACGAATTCACAGCCGTCGGCCGGAACGCCGTTCAGATCGAAATGGATGCTGGTATTACTGCAGGCCATCTTGCATTCGGGCGTACCGGATGCGTCGCACCAACCGTAGGCGTTTGTTTTCGCGTAGATGGTGGTGCAATTGGTCTGGCAGTTACCGCAGGCGGTATTCTGGTCGTACTTGCCGGTGCCGCCGTTCAGATACCCTTCATCCACCGTACCGTCGCAGTCGTTGTCGAGATAGTCGCACAAATTCTCGGTCGCCTGATAACTGGCGCCGAACTGCACCGCACCGCAGGTCTGCCAACCGCCGCTACACGCTTTTCGCGCACCGACACAGACGCCGATAAGCGGACTGGCCGCGCCCACCGGGTTATCGCAGGCGGGGGCATAGTTAGTGAGGGCTTCGTCCACTTCATTGTCGCAATCGTTGTCATAACCGTCGCACAGCGTCTCAGGCTCATCCTGATAGAGACCGCCCGAATGGACGATGTAGTCGGTCTGCCCGCAGTCGATCCACCCCTGCGCGCCGCCGCACTGTTTGGTCGTGCCGCCGCAGACGCCGAGCGTTTTTGAACAAGCCGGAGCGGTCGCCGCAACGCCATCGTCGACACCGTTGATACAGTCGTCGTCGATACCGTTGCACACCTCGGCGGTCGGAGTTCCCTGCACCGCATCACAGACCAGTTCCCAGCCGTCCGACGAACAGGAATAGACCCCGGCCCGCAGACAGGCACCCTGCCCCGCGAAGCAGAGCGTCCCCTTGCCGTCGAACCCGTCGTCGATGACGGTATTGCAGTCGTCATCCTTGTCGTTACACATCTCGTTGCCGACCAATCCCTCGACCGCGTTGCACTCGACCCCGTCCTTGCTCGACTTGCAGACGGTGAAGCCGACACTGCGGCATTCGCCGATGCCGACCATGCAGACCTTCTGCAGTTCAGCCGCGAACGGCTCGTCCACCTGCCCGTTGCAGTCGTTGTCGACGCCGTCGCACAGCGTCTCGGTGCCCTGATATTTGTTATTCCACGCAGTATAGGCGGCGGCATCGCAATCCAACCAACCCGCCGTCCCGCCGCAGGAACGCTGAGCCCCCTGACAGATACCGTCCTGTTTGGAACAGAGCGGCGGCGCGCCGAGGTTGTCGTCCATCGTTCCGTTGCAGTTGTCATCCTTACCGTTGCAACTCTCGGTCGCACCGGGATAAATGAGCGCCGAACCTTCGTCGCAGTCCTTTATCGCGCATTTCGCGCCGACACCCGCCACATCGCCGTCGAGGTTCATACAGCAGACGAAATTGTTGGGGGAACAGCCGGTGCCCAGATAGGCGCCGCCCGCATCGTAGAGTTCGTTGCAGGTGAACCCGCCGGGGCATTCGGCGCTGGTGGCGCAGGGAAGCAGGCAGAATTTCTCGCCCAGTATCGGCGTGCAGATATCGGTCGCATACTTACAGTCCGAAACGCCGTTCTGGCAGGTGCGGCATATCCAGTCGTCGGGCTTCACGCAGCCCGCCTCGGCGCTGCACAGTTCGCCCGCCGGACAACGGTCATGACGCGGCAGATGACTGCACTGGCCGCCGTTCAGGACATCCTCGGTGCACATCACCTGATCGTCGCAGCCCACCGGCGAATCGGTGTCGGGCGGCACATAGTCGTCGACTTCTATGATATCGGCCGAATCGGACACATCGGTCCCTTCGGACGAATCGGAGGAATCCGACGAGTCGGGTTGATCGGGCTGGTCATCATCATCGACCTCCCCATCGCCGTCGGGTTCGACCGCACCATCGTCGGTCAGATCTATTCCGTCATCCGACGGTTCGATACCGTCGTCGTGCGGCGTCCCCTCACCCTCCGGCTCTCCGTCATCGTCGGGCTCGACCCCCTCGGTATCGGGCGCGGTCTCGGCCGGATCGTCGGCGTCGAGCGGCAATTCGTCCTCATCGTCGAAGAGAATGTCGTCGTCGCCCGCGGGGAGATCGACATCCTTTTTCGCCGGTTTCTGCGAATCGCAGGCAAAGATGAACAGCGCCAAAAGCGCGCCGCACAGGATGAGCATCTTTCTCATCGGATCCTCCGGTATGCGTAAAAAACAATCATCAATAGGTCACCGTGATTGATTGGATCGGAGTATAACCACCGAACCACTGCACCGCATCGTGCACCATCCGCCACTGGAACGGATAGGTGCCGGGGGTCGCGGGGGCGGTCGCCGTGAAGGTGAAGGTGAATGATGCACCCGGCGCGACAGTGCTGGCCCCGAGGCCGATACGGCCGGTGCCCCAGGTGCCGGTATCCTGCGGACTCTGTGAGCCGAGGTTGTGCGGGTCGCCGCCGACCGCGTCCCAAGTAAGCGAGCCGGTGTTCTGCATGGTGATGGAGAAAGTGAAAGTGGTCCCCCGTTTTATCGAGGTCGGCACGCCGGTCCAACTGACGAAGAGGGCATTATCGCTGCCGGTCGCCGTCGCCGGCACCTGACGCACGCAGGCCACACAGCCGGAGGTGTCGCCCCCGTTGTCGCAGGTCTCGTTGCCGCAGGTATAGTTGTCGTTGCAGACGTTCGCCGCCCTGACGGTGCAGTTGGTGTCGCAGGTCGAGCATTTGCCATTCCCGGTACCGAGGTCGCACGCCTCGCCGCCGTCTATCACACCGTTGCCGCAGTAGGCGCCGCCGAAGTCGTACACGCTGGCCTTGTATCCGGTCACACCGGTCGAACCGGGATTGCCCAGCGATGCGCCGCCGGTGCCGCCCGCACCGCCCGCGCCGCCATTGAATGAGTTGTTGGTCGTATAATCGGGAGCGGCGGTAACATTGTTCAACGCCACGCCGAGGGCGACACCGCCCGCACCGCCGCCGCCGCCGCCGCCATGACCGCCGCGACCACCCTTACCCCCTTTGCCGGCATTTCCGGAACACCAACGAGGAATCGTAGTGCCTACAATACCGCCATCACCGCCATTACCACCGACGCCGCCGATACCACCATTGCCTCCTTTGCCACCGGTACCGCCGGTGCCGATGACAATGATGTTGTTCTGGAGGGTCGGGGCCGTCGTGTTTATCAGGAAGATACCGAACGAACCGCCGCCGTAAGTACCGGCTGTCGCGCCGGTCGCACCGCAACCGCCCGCGCCGCCGCCGCCGCCGTGGGCACCCAGCATATCATCGTAATCGGTAAGCGAATTGCTCCCGCCGCCCGCGCCGCCGCCGCCGCCACCGCCGCCCACCGTACCGGTACCACCGGCAACACCGCCGCCGCCGACCCAATGGCCGGCCGCGATACCGCCGGTCGCATTGAGAGCACCGCCACCGCCAGAACCCTCGGTACCGGTCGCTCCGTCGACGCCGTTAAATCCGTTCTTCGACTGGGACAGTGAGAATTCGTTGCAGTAATAAGTGGATCCATCATCGGTGAAGGTCATGTCATATCCTTCCAAACCGCCTGCACCGCCACCTGTACCCTGACCATTACCACCGGGAGCGCCACTGGTCGGTGTATTGTTGACCGGTGAACAGGTATTACCGCCGCCTGCGCCGCCGTTGGCGTTACTGCAGGAACCATTCGTGCCACCGTTGGCATACTGGCGATTATCGGAACTGTCGCAACAACTCCAACCACCACAGTCATAAGATGAATATATAGAATCGTACCCTGCCGGATTCGAGGCACGCCCGACACCATTGCCGCCCGCCGCACCGGCCGAACCAGCACTGCCGTCGGCACCGGGACCGCCCGTCGCGCCGTAGATGGTGTTGTAGCGGATGGTGAGATCGGCGTCACAGCCGCTCACATACATCGCGTAGGAGTTGCCGCCGGTGCCTGTCGCCGCCTGTCCGTAGATGACGAAACCTTCAAGCACCGTGGTGCTCGTGATGTTGAGAGCGATGACGGTCGCCTTATGCGGCTCATACGCGGTCGTATTGCCGCGCCACACCGTAAGCGTCGAAGTGAGATGTCGTTCCCACGTATCGGCCTTGTAGCCGCCGTAGAGCGAAACGCCGTTGACCAGAATCACCGTTTCGTTGTAGAGCCCGTCGGCCACATGGAGATTTCCCCGGCCGGTCTCGCCGGCACGAGTAAGACCATGCGTGATCGTTTTGCAGGGATGATTCCCTGCGCCGGTGCCGATCGGACCAAGGCCGCAGGTGGCATCGTCGAGCGCCTGCGCATCGGCCGTCGAGACATAGATGACGCTCGCTTCGAGCGCGAACTCACAGCCGTCGTCGGGGATGCCGTTCAGATCGAAGTACCCGGAGTTGCAGGTAAGTTGGCAGACCGGCGCGCCGGTCGAATTGCAGGTGCCGTAGCCGTTGGGTTTGTTGTAAATGACCGCGCAGTTGGTGGAACAATCGCCGCAGGCGGTATTCAGCGTGTATTTGCCGCCGTTGAGATAGCCTTCGTCCACGGTGCCGTCGCAGTCGTTGTCGAGATAATCGCACGAATTCTCGTCCGCCGCATAATTCCCGCCGTAACTGCCCGCCGTGCAGGCGAGCCAGCCCGAGGCGCCGCCGCAGATCTGCCGCGCATCCTTGCAGACGCCCGCCTGCAACGGACAAAGCGGGGCATAGGAGGCGACATTCTCGTCGGACGAACCGTCACAGTCGTTATCCTTGCCGTCGCAGAGCGTTTCATTCTGCTCGTAGGTTCCGTTCACATTGGCCGCGTACTGGGTCGGTCCGCAGACGAGCCAACCGGCCGTGCCGCCGCACGACTGCCGCGTACCGGCGCAGACGCCGGTCTGGTTGGCGCAAAGCGCGCCGGTCAGGCCGTTATCCACTCCTCCGGTGCAATCGTTGTCGATGCCGTCGCATACCTCAGAAGTGCCGCTTGCGGACGGCGCATTGCATTCGATGCCGCTCTTATCGCCGTTGCAGACATAGACGCCGCTTCGCGCACAGGCGCCCGCCAATCCATTCGTACAGGCGGTCCCTTTGAGCGGCCACAGATCGTCGATCCCGTTCACGCAATCGTTGTCGATGCCGTCGCATTGTTCCGGCGTACCGCTCACTATCGGCGCATTGCACTCCAGACCATCCTTCGCGCCGTTGCAGACATAGATGCCGGGCCGTTCGCAGGCGCCGGCCAAGCCATTCGAGCAGACGGTGTTCTTGGCGGGCCACGGTTCGTCCACGCCGCCTACGCAGTTATTGTCGAGCCCGTCACAGAGTTCGGCGGCCGGGGAACCTTCGGTCGCGTTGCAGACGACTCCGTCGCCATCGCCGTTGCAGACCGTGATGCCGTTGCGCAGACATTCGCCGGTCCCCACCGAACATGCCTTGCCCTTGTCCGCAGCGTAGGCCTCGTCGACCTCACCGTTGCAGTTGTCGTCCAGCCCGTTGCACGGATCGTCAAGTGACGGTATCCCGGCCACCGCGTTGCATTCGACCTCATCTTCATCGCCGTTGCACACGAGTATGCCCGCCTGACGACAGGCGCCGACACCATCGTAGCACACATCACTCTTGCACCCTTCCGGGTTGTCGCAGGTCCCTTCGTGGCGGGTCCACGGATCATCTATCGTCCCGTTGCAGTCGTCGTCGATAGCGTTGCAGGTCTCGACAAAGCCGGCATTATCGATGATCGGCGCATTGCATTCGATGCCGCTTTTGTCGCCCGTGCAGACATACATGCCGGTCCGTTCACAGGCGCCGACCTGCCCGTTCGAACAGGCGGTGTTCTTGAGTAGCCACGTCTCGTCCACCGAACCGTTGCAGTCGTTGTCCAGACCGTCGCAGAGGTTCTCGGTACCCGGATCGCCCTCCACCGCGTTGCACATGACATCGGACCCGTCGCCGTTGCACACGACGATGCCGGTCGCCAGACAGACACCCTCGCCCACCGAGCAGACCTCGTTCTTACAGCCGTTCGGATTGTCGCATATTCCTTCTTGACGGATCCACGGTTCGTCCACTTCGCCGTCACAGTCGTCATCGATCCCGTTACAGGATTCGGTGAGTCCGGCGGTATTGATCGTCGGCGCATTGCATTCGATACCGCTCTTGTCGCCCGTGCAGACGTAGATGCCGGGCCGTTCACAGGCCCCTTCCAACCCATTGGAACAGGCGGTGTTCTTGAGCGGCCAGGTTTCATCGACGCCGCCCGCGCAGTTATTGTCGATACCGTCGCACTGTTCGGGAGTGCCGGCGATGATCGGCGCATTGCATTCGATACCGCTCTTGTCGCCCGTGCAGACATAGATGCCGGTCCGCTCACAGGCGCCGACCTGCCCGTTGGAGCAGGCGGTGTTCTTGAGCGGCCAGGTTTCATCGACGCCGCCCGCGCAGTTGTTGTCGATACCGTCGCACACTTCGGCGGTGCCGGTCACTATCGGCGCATTGCATTCGATACCGCTCTTGTCGCCCGTGCAGACGTAGATGCCGGGCCGTTCACAGGCCCCTTCCAACCCATTGGAACAGGCGGTGTTCTTGAGCGGCCAGGTTTCATCGACGCCGCCCGCGCAGTTATTGTCGATACCGTCGCACTGTTCGGGAGTGCCGGCGATGATCGGCGCATTGCATTCGATACCGCTCTTGTCGCCCGTGCAGACATAGATGCCGGTCCGCTCGCAGGCGCCCGCCAAGCCGTTCGAACAGGGGGTGTTCTTGAGCGGCCACGGCTCGTCAACTCCATCTGCGCAGTTGTTGTCGAGCCCATCGCACCGTTCGGCGATGGGATCTCCGGGAACGGCTCCACAGACGACGCTTAATTGGTCGGGTGCGCATATCGTAACACCGTTGCGGAGACATTCGCCCACGCCCAGCGAACAGGGCTGGTTCTTCGCGGCAAAGCCTTCGTCGACCTCGCCGTCGCAGTCGTCATCGAGGTTGTTACAGAACTCGGTCTCGGCCGGCGTCCCTTCGACCGCATTACATTCGACATCCTCCTGCGTCGCGTTGCAGACGAGTATCCCCGCAGTGCGGCATGCGCCGACCCCGGCGTAGCAGACCTCGTTCTTACAGCCGTTGGGGTTATCGCAGATGCCGTCGTGACGGTTCCACGGCTGATCGGCCTCGCCGTCGCAGTCGTTGTCGATATCGTCGCATTTGTTCTCGATGCCCCCGGTGAGATCGGACGGATCGGGAATACCGGCGGTCGCCGAACAGGTCGTACCGCCGCCCAAACAGACGCGCACACCGGTCGCGCGGCAGACCCCTTCACCGACATAGCAGAGGTCCCCTTTGCAGTCGGCGGTACAGCCGACATTGCGGTTCCACGGCTCGTCGACCTGCCCGTCGCAGTTGTTGTCCTTATTGTCGCAGGTGAGTTCCTCGGGCGCTTCGGGCGCCGGTTTGGGTTCCGCGCCGCACTCGACGCTCAGTTTGTCGTCGGCGCAGAGGGTCACGCCGTTGGACAGGCAAACGCCGATGCCGGCGGAGCAAACCTTGTAGAGTTCCGCCGCGAACGGCTCGTCTATCTGGCCGTTGCAGTCGTTGTCGATGCTGTCGCACCAAGTTTCGACCGACTGCCAGTCGGCGCTGTTGCCGGCGTATTCGGTATCGGTGCAGACGGCCCAGCCGTTCGCGCCATCGCAGGAATGACGCGCACCGAAGCAGGCGCCGTCCTGCTCCTCGCAGTAGGGACCGAGCACCCCTTCATCCACGCCATCGACACAGTTGTCGTCCCGGCCATTGCATATCTCCAGCGCGCCGGGATAGACCGACGCGTCCGATTCGTCGCAGTCCTGCGCCGAACAGTCGGCGCCGATGCCCGACGAATCACCGTCGAAATTCATACAGCAGACCGAGTTGTCGGGAACACACCCGAAGCCGAGCGACTGATCCAGTTCGTCGAAGATCTCGGTGCAGGTGAAACCGTCGAGGCATTCCGACTGGTAGGTGCAGGGGGTCAGGCAGAACGGATCGGCGGTGAGCCGTATCCTGCCGCAGATGTCGGTAGTATGGGCGCAGTCACCCACCCCGTCGGGGCAGGTGATGCAGGCCCATCCGGACGCCGGACGGCACCCTTCGGTCTGGTCGCACAACTCGCCGAGGCCGCATTCATCGTGTTGGGCGATGTGGCGGCACTGACCGCCGACAATGAGTTCGGTAGTGCAGGCGACGCCGTCATCCTCGCAGGTAACGATGATATCTATGTCGACCGGAATAATGTCGAGGTCGACCACATCGACCGTTTCGTCCGCCGTTTCATCCGGGGACTCATCAGACTGATCGGTCTGATCAGACTGATCATCAACGGTGTCCTCGTCAACAGGATCCGGCAGATCGGTCTGATCCGACTGATCGTCAGTCATATCTTCATCGACCGTCTCGTCGAGCGCCACATCCACCGTTTCATCTAGCGTTTCATCCGGGGATTCATCCGACTGATCGGTCTGATCGGTCTGATCCGACAGATCGTCAACGGTGTCCTCGTCGGTGACGATCTCATCACCCGTCCCGTCCTCGTCGAACGCGACAACATCGTCGTCGGGTTTCGCCTCGACCTCCGGAAGGCCGTCCTTTTCGGGGAGGCCGTCGGGAATGATATCGTCGGCGCCGATGGCGTCGATGTCGTTGCCGTCGCCGTTGTCGGTCGCCGGTTTATTTTTGCTGTCGCAGGAGGCGACGAGGAGCAGGGCAAGGAGCGCGGTGATGATGACGATATGTTTTTTCATGGCCGCCTCCTTAATACGCTCTGGTGTTCGAAACAATGCCGGTCGCGCCTGCTGTGCCGGCGCTCCCCATCGAGGAGCCGCCCGCGCCACCGGTACCACCCGTACCACCGGAGTAGGTACTGCCGCTTATCGTCGGCACTACACCGCTGTATCCGATGCCGACCGCCGTGCCGCCACAGCCGCCGCCGCCGCCGCCGCCCGCACCGCCGTTACCGCCGTTGCCGCCGGTGCCGCCCGCGTTACCGCAGTTGAGCGGAACCGGTATCCCCGCGTAACCGCCGGTGCCGCCGGTGCCTCCCTGACCGCCCGATCCGCCGGTGCCGCCGGCACCGCCGGTGCCACCGCCACCCAGCGTGATGATATTGTTTTGGATGATTGGAGCGGTCGTAACGCTCGCCGTCACGAAGATGGCGAAACTGCCACCGCCCGCCGTGCCGCCGCTGGCGCCGCTACCACCGCAACCGCCAGCGCCGCCGCCGCCGCCGCGACCGCCGAGAACATCGTCATAGGGTCCCGCTGAACGGTTACCGCCGCCGCCCGCACCGCCACCGCCGCCGCCCGCACCGGCCGTACCGGCCGTCCCCACGGCGCCGTCGCTGCCACGCCAATGGCCGCTGGACACCGATCCGGTCGCCCCGGAACACCCGGTACCACCGCCACCGTTGCCGCCATTACCACCGTTAGTACCATTATAACCGTCCATGTGATTGCTCGGCACGGTACAGTCATATCCGACACCATAGCTTACGCTGTTGATACGACCGTCATACCCTTCCGCGCCACCGGCACCGGCACCGGAACCGGAACCATTGTTCCCCGGCTGGCCGCTGGCTTGAGTATCGTAACTCGGTGCACAGACATTGCCACCGCCGTGACCGCCCGCCGCACTGCAGGAACTGATACCACCGTTCTGATAGACAGCATTGGCGTTCGAGCGTTCAAAGTTACATTCGCTGTAACTTCCGTCGCCGTCGGTCGTTTCCACCGCATCGTATGCCGTCGGGTTGTCTGCCCGACTGCCACCGTTGCCACCCGTCGCGCCAGCTGTCGCCTGCGCGGCGCTCGCTCCGGGACCGCCCGAGGCGCCATAGATGATGTTGTTGCGTATGGTGAAATCAGCATCGCTGCCGGTCACATAGATCGCGTAGGAATTGCCCGCCGTGCCGGTCGCGCTCTGGCCGTAGATGACGAACCCTTCAAGCACCGTAGTGGCGATGATACCGCTCGCATAGAAGGTCATCTTGTGCGGCTCATGCATCGTATCGTTGCCGCGCACGATGGTCATCGTGGTACGAAGGTCCGATGCCCGACCCCAATTGTCGGGACGGTACCCGCCGAGCATACTTTTGCCGCTTGCCATGATCACCGTCTCTTCGTAGGTGCCGTCGGCGACATACACATTGGCCCGGCCGGTCGAGACGGCCCGGGCGCGCCCCTGATTGATGCTCTTGCACGGATAGTTCCCGGCGCCGGTGCCGTAAGGCCCGAGGCCGCAGGTCGCATCATCGGCCGCGTGGGCGTCAGAGGTCGAAACATAGATGACATTGGTATTGAGCGTGAATTCGCACCCGTCGTCGGGCACGCCGTTGAGATCCCAATGGAGCGCGTCGTTGCATTCCATGTAGCAGACGGGGGTACCGCTGTAGTTGCAGTGACCGTGCGCGTTCGGATTGGCGTAGATCGTCGTGCAGTTGGTCTGGCAGTTGCCGCAGGCGGTATCGAGATAATATTTGCCGCCGCTGATGAAACCTTCGTCGACCGTGCCGTCGCAATCGTTGTCGAGATAGTCGCAGGTGGTCTCGGCCGCCTGATAACTGTCGCCGAACTGCGCCGCGCCGCAGGTCTGCCACGCGCCGGACGAGCAACTCTTCCGCGCGCCGACGCAGACGCCGATGAGCGGCGAGGTCGGGCCGACCGGGTTATCACAGGCGGGGCCGTAACTCGACAGCGCTTCATCGACCGAACCGTCGCAGTCGTTATCTTTGCCGTCGCAGAGCGTCTCGCCCGACGGTTCGTAGGTGCCGTTGGTGTTGGCCGCGTACTGCGTCTGTCCGCAATCGAGCCAGCCCGAAACGCCGCCGCACGCTTTTTTGGTGCCGGCGCAGACTCCGTCCTGATCAAGGCAGTTCGGCGGCGTCAACTCCGCCGCCTCGTCCACATCACCCATACAGTCGTCGTCAATGCCGTTGCACTGCTCGGGAGTCCCGGATACCACCGCCGCATTGCACACCACGCCATTATGTTCGCTATTGCAAACAAACGCGCCGCTCCGCTGACAGGCGCCGGCGCCGACGGTACAAGAGTCATTCTTGCAGTTGACGGTGCAACCGGCCGACCGTTCCCACGCGTCGTCTATCTTGTTGTTGCAGTCGTTGTCGATGCCGTCGCAGATCTCGGCGGTCGGCGTGCCGCCGGTCACCGAGCAGACGGTCGTGGTGCCGTTACAGATGTAAGTGCCCGCCTGCTGACAGGCGCCGTAACCGGCGGTGCACGGCGTATTCTTGAGCGGGAAGCCGTCATCGATGACGCCGTCGCAGTCGTCGTCCAGTCCGTTGCACAGTTCGGTGAAGCCGGAATAGTCGATGATCGGCGCGTCGCATGCAATGCCGCTCTTGTCGCCCGTGCAGACATAGATGCCGGTCCGCTCGCAGACACCCTGCTGACCATTCGAACAGACGGTGTTCTTGAGCGGCCACGGCTCATCGACCCCGTTCACGCAGTTATTGTCGAGTCCGTCGCACACCTCGACGGTCGGCGTCCCCGGCACCGCGTTGCATACAACCCCGTCGCCATCGCCGTTGCAGACGAGAATGCCGGCGCTCTGACAGATCCCCTCGCCGGCGTAGCAGACGGTCCCCTTGGTGGGGAAATCTTCGTCGATATCGCCCATGCAGTCGTCGTCGAGCCCGTTACAGAGTTCCTCCTCGAGCGGGGTCCCTTGCGTCACATTGCAGACGGTCGAAAGGCCGTTGAATGCGCAGACCTTGACGCCGATGCGCTTGCAGATACCGGTCCCGACCTCGCAGGAGGCTCCCAGCTCGGTGAAGGTCTCGTCCACAGCGGTATCACAGTTGTCGTCCACGCCGTTGCACAGTTCGGTGTTACCCGAACCGTCGACGATCTCGGCGTTGCACTCGACGCCGTTGCCGTCGGACGCGCAGACATTGACGCCGGTGCGATAGCAGGCGCCGACACCGAAATCGCACGGGGTGTTTTTGAGCGGGAAACCGTTGTCTATGCCGTCCACGCAGTCATCGTCGATGCCGTTGCACTTCTCGGGGGTGCCGGTGACGATCTCGGCGTTGCATTCGGTGCCGCTGCCGTCGGTTTTACAGACATTCACTCCGGTTCGCAGGCAGGCGCCGACCCCGACGGTGCAGGGAGTGTTCTTATCGGTGAAATCCTCGTCGATGTCGCCCATGCAGTCGTTGTCGATGCCGTCACACTTTTCTTCCGTACCCAAGACCACGGCGGCGTCGCACTCGGTGCCGCTGCCGTCGGCCGTGCAGACCTTGACGCCGGTCCGCAGACAGGCCCCGGTCCCGACGGTGCAGACGGTCCCTTTATCCTCGAAACCTTCGTCGACACCATTGACGCAGTTGTCATCGTAGCCGTTGCACAGTTCCTCCGCGCCCGGCTCCCCTGCTTCGACATTGCATTCGACATTGTCGTGCGCCGCGTTACAGACCTTGATACCGATGTTCTGGCAGACACCTACGCCGACGTAGCAGACATCGTTTTTGCACCCTTCCGGATTGTCGCAGACATCGTCATGACGAACCCACGGATCGTCTATCTCATCGTTGCAGTCCTCGTCGACCCCGTCGCAGGTCTCGGTCCCGGGCGCGCCGGCGGTCACATTACACTCGACATCGTCCTTGGAGCCGTTGCAGACGAAAAGCCCGACGCGGGCGCAGACGCCGAAGCCGGCGAAGCACAACTGGTCCTTGTTCGGGAAGAGTTCGTCGACCTCTCCGTCACAGTTGTTGTCCAGATCGTCGCAGAGCTCATCTTCGGGCGTCCCCTTATTCGCCGAGCATTCCAGCCCGGTGTTGAAGGCGTCGCACACCAGTATCCCGGCGCGGCGACAGATGCCCTCGCCGTCATAGCATACATCGCTTTTACAGCGGTCGTCGCCCGCGGGGCAGACACCGCCCACGCGGGTCCACGGTTCGTCGGAAAGCCCGTCGCAGTCGTTGTCGGCTTCGTCGCACTTGATCTCCTCGCCGCCCGACACATCGGCCGGATCGGGCAGGTCGGCGTGGGCGTTGCAGGCGGTCCCGTTCTCATCGCAGACATAGACGCCGGTCACCTGACAGACACCGACGCCGTCGAAGCAGACATCGTTCTTGCAGTCGGCGGTACAGCCGTATTCCCGCTCCCACGGTTCGTCTATCTCGCCGTCGCAGTTGTTATCCAGATCGTCGCAGGTAAGTTCATTGGGCGATTCGGGGGCCAGCATGAACGGCGCGTTGCAATCGACCCCGTCCTCCGCCGCATTGCAGACGGTGAGCCCCGCGGTGACGCAGACCCCTACGCCGGCGAAGCAGACCTTCTGCAGGGTATCCTTGAACGGTTCGTCCTTCTGGCCGTTGCAGTCGTTGTCGATGCCGTCGCACCGCGTTTCGACCTGTTCGTAGTCGGCGCTGTGGGGTGTATAGACCGCCGGTCCGCAGGTGAGCCAGCCTGCGGTACCGCCGCAGACCTTACGCGCGCCGAGGCAGACCCCCTGCTGATTGTCGCAGAGCGGCGCCTCGCCGAGAGTGTTGTCGGCGGTGCCGTCACAGTCGTCATCCTTGCCGTTGCAGAACTCCTGTGCGCCGGGATAGATCGCGGAGGTCGTTTCGTCGCAGTCGGCCAGCGCGCAGTGGGCGCCCAGACCGGCGTTGTCGCCGTCGAAGTTCATACAGCAGGTGAGATTGTCGGGGGTACAGGCCGAGCCGATGAGCAGATAGTTCTCGTCGAACACCTCGGCGCAGGTGTAGCCGGTAAGACAATCGTCGGCGGTCGCGCAGGAGAGAAGACAAACCGGCGTGTTGGAACCGAGTTTCACGCAGAGATCGTCGGCATGGGCGCAGTCCGACTGCCCGTTCGCACAGTCGATGCAGGCCCAGCCGTCGGCCGGCAGACAGCCGTCGGTCTTGTGACAGAGTTCCGCCTTGCCGCACAGATCATGCATCGCCGTGTGTAGACACTTCCCGTCGGCGAACAGGTCCTCGGTGCAGTCGACCCCGTCGTCGCAGTTGGTGTCGATATCGGGGAGGACATCGACGATATCGTCGTCGGGTCCCGAAAGGTCGGACAGGTCGGATCCGTCGGACGGGTCGGACTGGTCAAGGTCGGTCTGATCGTCCACCCCCTCATCGGGCTGGTTCGTGTCGGTCGCCTCATCAGGCTGAACATCGTCGGGTTCGTCGACCGGCGTGTCGGTGGGAAGCGGTTCGTCCTCATCGGCGGGGCCGATATGATCGTCACCGACCATCGCCTCGTCGTCGCCCGCCGGTTCGCCATCATCGGTCACTATCTCGTCGACGATGACCTCGTCGGCTTCGGACAGGGGATCTTTCTCGGGCAGGCCGTCGGGAATGATGTCGTCGGCGCCTATCGCGTCGCCGTCGCCCGGCGTGTCGGCATCGGGCGCCGTATTTTTCTTCGAAGAACAGGCTATCGCAAAGGTGAGCGACAGCACTGCGACGACACAGATAAAACGCTTCATGATCAACCCCTTATCCTTACAGTTCGACATATTTTTGAACAGGTACCCAAGGATTATATACGGGAGGACGGGAAAAGCAACCAGAAATATCAGTTGATGCAGTCGCAGTCTACGCCGTTGTCGCGGACTGCGTCGAGATATGAGCCAACCAATATTTCCGAGTAGTTACGAGATTCGCCGGAGGGGAATTCGGCGGTCGGCGGGTATTTTATATAGCCGCAACGGGTGCTGAGGGTCAACGTGTACTGTTCGGTCGCGTTGGCGAAGGTGATCATCGCATCGTGACCGCACTCCTGCCGGGGACCGTCGAATACGATCGACATCCCGATCCGCATCGTGAGGTAGCCGAGCCCTTCGCGCATCTCGAGACAGCGGCACTGTTTCGAGGGATCGTTCGTGTCCTTGAGCGCAATGATGGTGGCGGTGTCGTACTTCGCCATCTCCCCCTTGAACGAGAACCCGGCGACAAGCATCCACCCCGCGATAAGCGTAATGACCAGATCGGTCACCACAAAAGCGATGAAAAGTCCTTTTCTCACTTTCTTCTTCGCGCCGAACTGTTCGAGGTCGAGTTCCTGTTCGGCGGCTTGTCTCGGTTCTCCGGTCATGGGCGATCTCCTATGTTCTGCTTTTTTCCGTTGAAAGACCGAGCCACGGGATGAAAACGAAGGCGGGTACCGCGGCGAGGAAACTGACAAGGAACATCACCGGATAGCCGTGATCCTTGACGATGAAGCCCGAAACGGCCCCCGCGAACACCCCCGACAGCCCCATCAGCCCCGAACCGATGGCGTAGTGGGCCGATTTATAGCGTTCGTGACACAACTGCATGAGAAAGACGATGAGCAGCGCGTTGCCCATGCCCGACGAGAGATTCTCGATGCCGTTGACCGTCGCGGCGGTCGCCACGCGGACCAGTTCCGGTCTGGCGCCGCCGTCCAGCCAGAGCGCCAGCGCCGAATAGAGCAGGTTGGTGGCGTTCTGGAACAGCACCAGCGGCCATATGGCGCGCCGCAGACCGAGCCGCGCAATGATCCAGCCGCCGAACAAGGCTCCGGCGATGGTCGCGGGAAGTCCGACGAACGACGATATCCAGCCGTAGTGATTCTTGATCCCGATCGACACGAAGAAGGGGCCGACCATCGTGTGGAGCATGTACTCGCCGGTCCGCAGAAAGATGATGAAGAAAAGAATGGCGACGATATGCTCCCGCTGCAGGTAGGTGGTGAAGGCCTCCAGATAGGAGACGCGCGCCGCCGCGACCTCGTCGCGGGGCGGCGGTACCGGCAGGAAAAAAAGATGGTAGCAGAAGAACAGCGCCGATATGACCGCGGCCAGCAGAAAGGCGGCGGGCCAACTCCACAAAGCGCCCACCGTCGCCACGATGCCGGTGCCGGTCATCATCGCGATGCGGTAGGCGAGCACCCGGAGTCCCACCCAGCGCGCCTGTTCCGCGGCGGCGAGCGTCTCCATGTAGTACCCGTCGGTGGCGATATCGTTGGTGGCGGCGAAGATCGAGCCGAGGAAGAACAGGCCGAACATCACCGGGATCAGCCCGGGAAAGGGAGAACAGAGGGCGAGCGCGGCGGCGATCAGCATCAGCAGCGCCTGCATCGCCAGCATCCACCGCCTCTTGGAAAAGTAGCGGTCGACAAACGGGCTCCAGAGGAATTTGAAGGTCCACGGCAGGCCGAAAAAGGAGGTGAGTCCGATCAGTTCGACCCCCACCTGCATCGTCGCGAGATAGAAGTTGGAAATGACGCGGATGACGGTATAGGGGAACCCTTCGCAGAAGTTGGCGGTGAAGACCCATACGGCGTTGTGCCGGAGATACCGTTTCAGTCGCATCGCTCCTCCGTCGATCGCCGCGACTATCGCAGGAACCGCGACGATTTGCAAGAAAAGAGCGAACGGGAACAACCCGATGCCGCGACGGCGTAAATTCTTGTTGATAATTTATCCTTTTTAGTGATACTATACCGCCAGACGGACCATCTAGGGGAGATCCTTCATGAGAACAGCGCCGTTACTTGCATTTTTTTCCGCCCTTCTGCTGACGCTCGCCGCCTGCGAGAACTCCACCTTCTCGAAACCGGTCGACGACGACACCGCGGCCGGCGACAGCGACACGACGGCGGACAATACGACCGTCACCGATGTCGATGAGCCGACCGGCGACACCGCCGTCCCCGACGGCACGGAGGATATCGACACGGCGCGGCCCGACGACGACACCATCGAGGCGGTCTGCGTCGAACACGGGGACTGTTCCGACGGGATGTACTGCGAACGCGGCAACGGTTTCTGCGAAGGGCCCGGCGTCTGCGCCTTCATGCCGGAAAATTGCGACGAGAACTATGATCCGGTCTGCGGCTGCGACGGAGCGACCTTCCCCAACGCCTGCGCCGCCTTCGCGGCGGGCTCCAACATCCGCCACGACGGGCCCTGCGGATCCCTGATACCCTGCACCGCCGACAAACAGTGCACCGAGACCGAATTCTGCGCCAAACCGTTCGGCGCCTGCGCCGGAGAGACGCAGGGCGCCTGCGACCTCAAGCCGGTCGACTGCGATATCAGCGGCGAAAGCGCGCTGGTCTGCGGTTGCGACGGAACGACTTACCTCCATCCCTGTCTCGCCTACGCCGTCGGCGTCAATGTCGACCGCGAGGGGGCCTGCGAGGGCGAGGATGTCTGCATGACCAACGACACCTGCGCCGAAACGGAATTCTGCCGGAAGGCCGAAGGGGTCTGCGGCAACTATACCGGCCTGTGCGAACCGCGCCCCGAAGCCTGCCCGATGGCCTTCGGCATGGAGATCTGCGGCTGTGACGGCAACACCTACATCGACGAATGCAACGCCCACGCGGTCGGGATGAACGTCGCCTTCAGCGGCGCCTGCGAGGATGCCATCCCGCGCTCCTATCTTTCCTACAGTTATCGCGCCGACGGCTCGCCGCAGGTGACGGCCCATATCTTCATGGCGCTCGAGATCGGCGAGACGCTTTCCTATTCCGAAGCATCCACCGTCGAGAAGGTGAACGGGATCGCCGACATAGTCCTGCGGGTGACCTACGGGAACTTCTCGGCCCCCGCGCCGGGACAGGAGAACATCATCGTGCAACTCTCCCTGCCGCGCACCGCCAATGTTCCCTACGCCGTGAACATCGACGGCGGAGAGAACTATGTCCGATGGCTCGATGCGATGGGCAACACCAAAGGCGAACTGGTAGGCGTGGTGACCATCACCGCCTACGACAACGACGACAATTTTCCCGATTATACGGTGATGACGCTCGATTTCTTCGGGGAACAACTCGTCCCGAAATAGTGATCAGATCAGCCGGTAGCCTTTCAGCACTTCGATAAGTTTCGCGCGGTTCTGCGGCTCCATCGTGGCAAGCGGCAGGCGCAGTATCTCTTCGCAGTAGCCCATCAGATGGAGCGCCGTCTTGGCCGGGATGGGATTCGATT
Organism: uncultured bacterium; assembly: GCA_937871295.1. Classification (GTDB taxonomy): domain Bacteria; phylum UBP6; class UBA1177; order UBA1177; family JAKLFG01; genus CALMRE01. The sequence goes on from CALMRE010000151.1 coordinate 46,113, forward strand.
CGACGAACAGGACGCGGTTGAGCGCGTTGAGCCGCACCTGCAATTCGGCCGCCTTTTTACTGTCGCCCGCGAGCGCCGCTGCGGTCAGTTGCACCGTTTCGGCGGGCGCGACGTTCGACAGCACCGATATCACCCCGACGCCGCCGAGCGCGACGAAGGGCGTTATGGTGAAGTCGTCGCCCGAAAGCATCGCGAAGCGCCCCGACCCGACCTGTTCCAGATAGTCGGCCAGTTGCGCCATGTTGCCGCTCGCCTCCTTGACCGCCGTTATCTGCGGGATGGCGGCGAGTTCCTTGAGCCACGCCGCCGGCAGGTTGAGCCCGGTCCGGCCCGGCACGTTATAGAGCACGATCTGCGCGCCGGTCGCGGCTATCGCGCCGTAGTGCGCCATGAGACCGCGGCAGGTCGGCTTATTGTAGTACGGAGTGACGACCAGCACCTGCGTATAGCCGAGTTCCAGCGCCATCCCGGTCAACTTCACCGACTCGGCGGTGTTGTTGGTGCCGGTCCCGGCGATGAGTTCGAGTCCCGCCGCCTCTTTCTTCACGAAGGCGTAAAGTTCTTTCTTCTCGTCGAACGAGAGCGTCGCCGCCTCGCCGGTGGTACCGCCCACGACGATACCGGCCACGCCCCCCTTTTTCTGGAACGCGATGAGCCGCGCCAGTGCCGCATAGTCAACCGCGCCGCGATCGGTGAACGGCGTCACTATAGCCGTGTAAACTCCCTTCATCCTCGCCTCCTAGATGCGTGAAACACTGCTTATGTCGTAGGACAGTATCGACTTCTTGTTCTTCATCTCCTGACTGACCCGTTCGATCTGCCGGATGTCGGTCCCCTTGAAGGAAAGATAGACATGTCCGGTCTTTTCGGTGGCGTCGCGCGGATCGAGATGCAGGCTCTCGATGTTGAGTTCGGCGCTCGATACCTCCTGCAGCACATCGAGGAGCGCGCCCGGAGTATTCTTTATCTCGATGATGAGCTCGACCTTATAGAGGGCGAAGTTGAACCAGTAGACCCCCTTCTCGACCCGTTCGCTATTGATGCGATGGAGCGTCGGACAGCCGCTCTTATGAATAATGTAGCCGCGCGTCGGCGATATGTAGGCGACGATCGGATCGCCCTCTTCGGGGCCGCAGCATTTGGCGGCGCCGTAGTCCTTCACCTCGCCCACCCCGCGGATGTAGACCGACTTCGAGCCGGGCAGCACCTCGATGGTGTCGCGCTTGACGCGCCGCTCCGGAAAGAGCATGCCGACCTTGCGCGGCAGTTCTTTGATGAGTTTCTCCACCTCTTCGTCGGAGAAGAGATTCTTCAACACCACCCGCAGTTTGAATTCGCCGGTCGCCAGTTTGTAGAACAGCACCTGCAGGCGCTGTTCCTTGGGTAAGGAATATTTGTCGGCGATCTCGGAAAAACCGTCGAGCGTTTCAAGACGGTTGAAATCCTGCGCGCGGCCGGCCTTTTCGAAGAGTTGCTTTACCGTGTCGCGCCCCGCCTCGACAAGCTGTTCGCGCTCCTGCTGGGTCAGGTGGCGGCGGATGTAGGTCTTCGCCTTGTGGGTCACCACGAAGGTGAGCCAGTCATGGCGCGGGAACTGTTTTTTCGAGGTCTCTATCGCCACTTCGTCCTTGTTGCCGAGACGGTAGTAGATAGGGACCTTGCGGCCGTTGACCGTCCCGCCGACGCAGGTATCGCCCAGCTCGCCGTGAATGGAGTAGGCGAAGTCGAGCACCGTCGCCCCCTCGGGCAGCGTTTTTAATTCTCCCTTCGGGGTGAAGACCGATATCTTCTCGAGCGGTATGGCCGATTCGATATCGTGGACGAAGTCGAGCGGATTGGACAGGTCGGGCAGTTCCCCGAGCACCTGCTGAAGCCACTGCATCGCCTTGTCCTTGTTGGATATCTCGTGTTTGTAGGCCCAGTGCGAGGCGTTCCCCTCCTCGGCGATGCGATGCATTTCGCGGGTCCTTATCTGCACCTCCATCGAGTATTCGTGATAGCGCACCACCGTGTGGATCGACTGGTAGTCGTTGGGTTTGGGCCGCGCGATATAGTCCTTGAAGCGGTCGTTCATGACGGTGAAATCGGCGCAGGAATGTATCGCCGCCATGACCAGATAGCAATCGTCGCGGCTCGGGGAGTCGAGGATGACGCGGATACCGATGATATCGTGCAGGGAACCGATCGACTTACTCTGTTTGATGGTCTTGTTGTAGATGCTCGGGTAGGACTTGATGCGGCCATAGATGCGGTCTATCCGGCCCGCGACCGTCGGGCAGTTGCTCTCTATCGCGCCGCGCACCTTTTTCTGCAGGGTATCGAGCACCGCCGCCGGATCGTTCCGGAACCGTTCGGTGATGTAGCGGTCCACCTCCTCCCAACGGTCGCGGTGGAGGTAGTAGAAACTGAGCGCCTCGAGCTCCTCTTTCATCCAGTAGACGCCGAGTCGGTGGGCGAGCGGCGTATAGAGCCGCAGGGTTTCTCCCGCGATCCGCTCCTGCTGTTCCTGCGACATCGATTCGATGGTCATCATATTGTGCAGGCGGTCCGCGAGTTTGATGAAGATGACCCAGATGCCGTTGCGCGCCGCGTAGGTGATGAGTTTCTGGAAGGCGTGGGCCTGCTTCTCCTCCCTGCCGAGCGTGAGCCCCGACAGTTTGGTGACGCCGTCGACGAGGTTCGACACCTTGTCGCCGAAGAGTTGTTCTATCTCGGCGAGCGTCGTAGTGGTGTCCTCGACGGTGTCGTGCAGGAGTCCCGCAACGACGCATTCGAGACTCATCTTCATCTTGGCCAGCACATAGGCGATGGCGTAGGGATGGGTGATGTAGGGTTCGCCGCTCTTGCGGACGATACCGTCGTGGGCCGATGTCGCGAGCACTATCGCGATGTTCAACTGTTCGCGCGCCGCCGCCTTTTCTTCATCGGTGAACTGCGGATGCGCCTCGAGGTGCGCCTTGATGATGTCGTTGGGGCGGATGATCCGCAGGATGTCCATATGGGGTTTGCGTTTGACGATGTCCTGAAAACGTTTTGCGTCCATCAGGAGATCATATTCTCGATTATTTCGGCATTCCAGCGTTTCGAGCAGTGTATCTCGGCCGAAAGTATGGAGCCCAGCAGCGCCGCGGCGTGTTCGAGTTCATCGTTGACCACCACATAGTCGTAGTGGACATAGCGCCGTATCTCGGTGCGCGCCTCATCGAGACGCCGTTCAATGGCGGCGTTGTCGTCAAGCGCCCGGCCGGTCAGCCGTTGCTTGAGCGCCATGATGGAGGGGGGCAGGACGAAGATGAGCACCGCGTCGTCGGGAAGCAGGTCCTTGACCGCGAGCGCCCCCTGTACGTCGAGCGAACAGATGACATAGTTGCCGGCGGCTACCCGTCGGACGATGCCCTCCTTGGGCGTTCCGTAGCGATGGCCGTAGACCTCGGCCCATTCGAAGAAGTAGTCGCCGTCGATGCGGCTCTGGAACTCTTCGTCGGTCAGGAAGAAGTAGTCGCGACCGTTCTTTTCGCCGGTGCGGGGGCGGCGGGTGGTGCAGGAGACCGATTGTTCGAGGAAGGGGAAACGGGAGCGGACGGCGTTGATGAGGGTCGTTTTGCCGGTCCCCGACGGGGCCGATATCACGAAAACCATGCCGCGGCGGCCGCCGGCGGCGTTCTGTGCTGTTTTTTTCATCTGAGCGTTTCTCTCCAAAATCGGGGTACTATATACCAAACGCGCGCGCGATTCAATAGTTTCGGTGAACCTTTTTCGGGGCAACCCGTAGCAAGAGCAAATGGTTTGTCCGGTCTCCGCTCACGCCGGCGGGATCATTCCGTGTGACCGGAAGAACTCTATCTGATCGGCAAAGGTCTTCCTGAGCGGCGTGGGCTCGATCCCGAGTTCGCGCCGCGTTTTTTCACCGCACACTTTCATACGGCTCTTGAGGATGCGCAGCGATCCGCGCGTCAGGACGGGATTGCCGCCGAACAGGTGGAACCACCCCTCACTGCCGAGCGCCGCGATGGTAAGGAGCCAGTGGGGCAACTTGAAAAGCGGCTGACGGATACCGCTCACCTCTTCGAGCATCGCCATCATCTCCGGTATCGACAGGTGGCCGCCGGTCACCAGATAGTTATGTCCCGTGCGCCCTTTCTCAGCCGCCGCGAGTATCGCCCCCGCCACATCGCGCACATCGACGAAATCGAAACCGCCGTCGGGATAGGCGGGGAGTTTCTTCGCCGCGTAATCCTGCACCATCTTCCCCATCTGCGACGGCTTGAAGTCGTACGGGCCGACCACGCCCACCGGCGAGACGATGACCACGTCGAGTCCCTTGGCCGCCTCTTCGACCACCTTGAGCGCCGCATTGGCCTTGGTGACGCCGTACTCTATCATCGCGTGTTCGGGGTTGAAGCCGTCCTCCTCATTCACCGGGCGGTCCTTGCAAACATCGCCGATCGCCTCGATCGAGGCGACATGGACCAGCCGCCGCACCCCCGCCTCGCGGCAGGCGCGCATGACATTGATGGTCCCGTCATAGTTCACTTCGTTCAGCCGTTTGTACATACCCGGCACGATGCTGATGAGCGCCGCGCAGTGGAACACCACATCGGCCCCTTTGAACAGCGGCACGAGCGTCTGATAATCGCAGATGTCGCCGCAGACCTTTTTGACCGCGAGCCCCTTGAGCGACTCCGGTTCCCTGTTGCAGTGTATCATCGCGACGACCTGATCTCCTTTTCCCTGTTCGATGAGCATCCGGATAAGCGTGTTCCCTACATGTCCCGAAGCACCGGTCACCACATACATGAGCATTCTCCGTTCTCGGTTGAGTTTATCGTATCGGTCGTTCCTAGTCTTCCGGCACGAGCACATCGCGCGGCTTGGCGCCGTCGCCGGGGCCGACAAGCCCTTCGGCCTCCAGCTGGTCGACGAGGCGCGACGCGCGGTTATACCCTATCTTGAACTTGCGCTGCAGCATCGACGCGGAACAGCTCCGCGTTTTTTTGAGGTATTCGACGACCTCGTTCCAGAGCGGATCCTTCTCCTCGCCGTCGACCAGCGCGTCGGCCGACTCGATGAAATCGGAGGGACGCGTCGTTATCTGGATGACATCGTCGTAGATCCCCTCGGGGCACCGTTCCTTGATGAAGGCAACCACCTTCTTGATCTCGTCGGAGGAAACGAAGGCGCCGTGGACGCGGACCGGTTCGGAACTGCCCGGCGGGATGAAGAGCATATCGCCATTGCCAAGTAGCTGTTCGGCGCCGCCGGTGTCGAGTATCGTTCGTGAATCGAGTCCCGATGCGACGCGGAAGGCGATACGGGTCGGGAGGTTCGACTTGATGGTGCCGGTGATGACATCGCGGGTCGGTCGCTGGGTGGCGACGATCAGGTGGATGCCGGCGGCGCGCGCCTTCTGGGCGAGCCGCAGGACCGCGATCTCCACATCCTTCCCGGCGACCGTCATCAGATCGGCGAATTCGTCTATCACCACCACGATGTAGGGCATCTTCTTGAGGCCGCCGCCCTCCGGCGCCTTGAGATTCTTGTTGACCTCGTCGACCTTCTTGTTGTAACTGTCGATGTCCTTCACGAGGTTGTCGGCCAGCGTCCGGTAGCGGTTCTCCATCTCCTCGACCGCCCACTTGAGGGTAAGCGACGCCTTCTTCGGATCGGTCACCACCGGCATCAGCAGGTGCGGTATCCCTTCGTAGATGTTGAATTCGTTCATCTTGGGGTCTATCATGATGAAACGCACCTCGGCGGGACTCATCGTGTAGAGGTACGAGACGATGATGGTGTTGACGCCGACCGATTTGCCCGAACCGGTCGTCCCGGCGACCAAGAGATGGGGCATCTTCGACAGGTCGGCCACGCTCGGGACGCCGTCGACCGTCTTGCCCAGCGCTATCGGAAGCCCTTTTTCCTTGTGTTTCGCGAACTGGTCGGAAGCGAGCACGGCGCGCAGGCGGATCATCTGCCGTTCGTCGTTGGGTACCTCGACGCCGATGAAGGGCTTGCCGGGGATGCGCGGGACGACGCGGACCCGCTTGCCGCCGACGATAAGGCCGAGATCGGTCTCCATCACGGCGACATTGCTCACCCGGACCCCTTCGCCGAGTTCAAGTTCGTACATCGTGACCACCGGCCCGATGACGGCGCCGTGGACGCTCACCTTGACCTTGTGCTGGGCGAGTTTCTGTTCGATGACCTTCGCTATTTTCTCGATGCGCGCCTCGCGGTCCTTCGCCTCGACCGTCCGCTCCTCCTCGATGAGCAGATCGAGCGGCGGCAGTTCATAGTCGGGCAGTTTTTTGAGCGCCTTGGTCGGCTCCTTTTTCGGTTTCTGGTCGGTGACGGTGCGGACATCTATCTTGCGGTCCCCTTTTTTCGCCGGTTTCGGTTCGGGCAACGGCTCGGGTTCCGGCTCTTCGAGGGGCGGTTCGGGCTCTTCTTCAGGGAGCGGTTCTTCGACGGGCGTCTCGTCCGACGGCTCCTTTTTCTCGGGGAACAGCCGGGCGACAAGGCCCGGGAGATGGGCGCGGAGCACCTCGTAGAGCGAGCGCATCCCCTTGAAGAGCGGTATGAACAGGAGCACATGGAAGGTCGATATCACATAGATCGCCATCACGACAATGAGCAGAAGTATACTGATGATGCTGCCGAGATACGGGATGAGGAGGCTGTTCATCAGTTTGCCGCCGATCCAGCCGCCCGTCGCCCCCCAGCCGAGCGGGTCGGCGCCGATGAAGGAGAAGAAGGGCATGAGTATCAGGAAAAGAGTGATATGGAGCAGCAGATAGCGCCACATCGCGCGGTAGGCGAAGGGAAGAAAGGCGGCGAAGGCGACGATAAGCGGCAGGATGAAGGAGGCGTAGCCGAAAACGCGGGCGATGAGCGCCGCGACGGCGTGGCCCGCCGAACCGGTCAGAAAGCCCGCCGTGGCGGCATCGGCCGAAAAGGCGCCGAGCGACAGCCACAAAAAGGCGGCGAAGAGAGCGCACAGCGCGCCGACCACCTCCATCGCGTACAGGTTCGGACCGCCCGGAGCGGCCGTTTCACCCTTTTTAGCGTTCTTGTGTTCCGACACGGTACACCCCTATCGAGATTGTTGTATCTATCGCCGCAAGTTCCCCGTCGAAGAACTTCATCATTTCCGCTTCGCGCGTCGGATCGACGGTGAAATTGACCGCCGCCCACCCGTCCTGATCCCCGGTCCGTTCATAAAACCGGCTTATCGGTGCGATGTTCCGCGTCGCCAGTTTCTGCTCGATCATCTGCCGCTTCGCCTCGGCATCGGCGGCGCGCAGAACGATGGAGAATAGGGAACGGATCGCCCCGTCGGAGGCGCCGTAGAGTGCTTTCACCGGCTGGCTCTGTTCGCGCGGCAGAAGCACGGTCGTTTCGCTGAACCGGTCGCCGCGCCAGACATAGCAGTAGGGCACCGCGAGTCCCGAGAACTCGACACCGCCGGCGATCAGCAGATGGCGCCGGATATCGTCGTACGGGATCTCGTCGCTACGGGTGAACAGCGTCGCGCCGCCGAGGAACGAGGGGATACCGGTGTAAAGTTTCTTCGCTATCTTGAGGGCGAGCAGGTTGGCGTAAAAAGCATCGTCGTACTGTTCGGAGGGGGCGCGGAGCGTGTACATCCAGAGGAAGAATTCCTCCGGTGAGAGCGCCGCCGACTCGCTGAAAACGATCTCGGCCGAAAAAAGGTCGACCCGGACCGTCACCGGTATCCCCGAAAAGGCGGGATGGTAGAGCGCCGCCAGACTGCCGGGCCGCAGGGTCGAATCGCGCAGACTGTAGAAAAAGGCGACCAGCGTCTCTTCGCCGAAGGGAAGGTTGAGCGTGGATGACTTGAATAGTATCCGCGGCTCGGTCCCGACCACAGTGCGGGCGTAGGCTTTCTCCCAGCCGGGGATGCGCAGTTCGAGTTCGGCGGGAACCCCGGCGGTCGCCTTGGCAAGGGCCGCATCTTCGGGGGTGAGCGCCGCCCGTTCGGCGTAATCGATGTGTTCCCATGCATAGGGAACGATGAGATAGCGGTCGGTGGCGTCGCGCGCTATCGACAGGACGAGGTTGCCCATCCGGTCGATACCGAACGACGCCGGGATGCCGCTGCGGGTCAAAAAGGCGCGGAACGACAGCATCCGCGGGTCGCTGCCGCGCAGGATGATCCCCTCCGCCGTTTCCGCCGCCGCGGACAGGGCGGGCATCGCCGCGATCACGGCCGGCTCATCGGCAACAGGCGGCATACTGCCGCAGGCGGAGAGGAAAAAAAGAAGAAGGAGGGGCACCGGCCCCCCCTTCATTTCAAATAGGCGGTTCATGAGTTCGATCTTACGCATAGTCCCGTATCGGCAGTTCGCCTTTCATCGCGTAATAGCCCGCCTCGGCGAGCGCCGTCATCTCACCTTCGCCCGGATAGACGACCACGGGAGAAATGAACCCGATGCGCTCTTTGAGCCAGCCGACGAAATCCTTATCGTAGGCGACCCCGCCGGTCAGGATGATCGCGTCGACCTTACCGCACAGCACCGTCGACAGCGCGCCGACATCTTTCGCGATCTGATAAGCCATCGCCCGGTAGATGTGCTCCGCCTCCTTGTCCCCCTTCTGAACGCGCTGTTCGACCTCGTAGGCGTCGTTGGTGCCGAGGTAAGCCACCAGACCGCCCTTGCCTTTTATCTTCTTCTTGATGTCGTCGATGGTGTACTTGCCCGAGAAACACAGCTTCACCATCTGACCGACCGGTACTCCGCCGCTCCGTTCGGGCGAGAAGGGGCCGTCGCCGTCGAGCGCGTTGTTGACATCGATCACGCGCCCCTTCCGGTGACAGCCGACCGATATGCCGCCCCCCATGTGGACGACGATGAGGTTGAGTTCTTCGTACTTCTTTCCCTGTTCGCGGGCGTAGCGCCGGGCGACCGCCTTCTGGTTGAGGGCGTGGAAGATGCTGACGCGCGGCAGTTCGGGGATGCCGCTGATGCGGGCGATATCCTCCATCTCGTCGACCACCACCGGATCGACGATGAAGGCGTCGACCGTGTCGCCGATCTTGCGGGCTATCTCGCGGGCGATGAGCCCGCCGAGGTTCGATGCATGCTCCCCCATCCGCTCCGCCTTAAGGTCGGCGATGAGGGCATCATTGACGCGGTACACGCCGCCCGGTATCGGCTTGACCAGTCCGCCGCGGCCGACCACCGCCGTGATGCTCGACAGGGCGATCTTCGCCGCCTCAAGCTCTTTCACGATGACATCGCGCCGGAAATCGTACTGGTCGATGATCTTCTTGTACGGGGCCAGTTCTTCGACGGTGTGCTTGATATTCTTGGTGAAGATATCCTTGTTCTCCTCGAAGACCGCGATCTTGGTCGAGGTCGAGCCGGGGTTGATCGCTAGGATGCGCATCCTGTTTCTCCTTCCTTTCGGTTAAAGTTCCATACTGGCCGCAAGGGCTATCGAGAAAAGTTTGCTGCGGTCGGTGTCGGCGCGCGAGGTGAGCACTATCGGGACCTTCGCGCCCATGAGGACCGCCGCGGTGGTCGCGCCGGCGAGGAAGTTGAGCGATTTATAGAGAATGTTCGCCGCCTCGATATCGGGACACAGCAGGATGTCGGCGTCGCCGCCCACATCGCTCTTTATCTTCTTGTGCTCGCACGCCTCTTTCGAGACGGCGTTGTCCAGAGCGAGCGGACCGTCGACGATGCAGCCCTTTATCTGGCCGCGCCGATTCATCGTCGCCAGCATCGCCGCGTGGACCGACGCTTCGATCTTCTCGCTGACCGTCTCGGCGGCGCAGAGGACCGCGACCTTGGGCTCCTTGATGCCGAGTTTGTGGTAGACCTCAGCGGCGTTGTTGATCATCGCGACCTTCTGGTCGAAGGTCGGCGCCGGGGTGAGCGCCGCGTCGGTGACCGCGAGGAGCTTATGATAGCCCTTCACTTCCGACAGCGCCACATGGCTGATGGTGTCGCCTTTGCGCAGGCCGTTCTCTTTGTCAAGCACCGCGCGCAGGAGATCGGCCGTCCCGACCAGTCCCTTCATCATGATGTCGCCCTTCCCTTCGCGGATGAGTTGAACGGCGATCCGGCTCGACTTCGCCGGGCTCTTCTCGTCGACGATCTCGATTCCGTCCAGCGGCATCTTGACCTTCGCCGCGACCTCTTTGATCTTCGCCGCATCGCCCACGAGGATGGGAACGATGATCTTCTCCTTCATCGCATCGCGGACCGCCTCAAGTACCGGTTCGTCCTCGGCCGCCGCAACGACCAGACGCGAGGTCTTCTTGCCGCGAGCCATCTCAAGCAGGGTGTCGAGTTTCGTGAGTGTCATCGTTAGCCTCCATTTTTTCTGATGTTGTCTATCCACGCCTTGCGGAAAATATTGGGATACCGTTCTTCCATTTCGCGTTCGAGTATCTCGCGCAGTTCCATTTCGCTGGTGGTCATGAGCATCCGGTTGAGAAGCGCCTTGCCCTCTTCCAGATAGCCCGACCGGACGATCTTTTTGACGATCGGTATCGCGATGGGCGACATCGACAGCGAGTTGATCCCCATCCCCATGAACAGGAGCGTGAAATAGGGATCGCCCCCCATCTCGCCGCAGACCGACAGGCCGATCTTGTATTTCTTCGCGATGTGCGAAAGGTTGTACAGCGCCCGCAGGACCGCCGGATGGAAGTGGGAGAAATACTGCGACAGCGCCTTGTCCTGCCGTTCGACCGCCATGAGGTACTGCACCAGATCGTTGGTGCCGATGCTGAAGAAATCGACCTCGCGGGCGAGCATCTCGGCGATGAAGAGGGCCGCCGGCAGTTCTATCATCGCCCCCACTTTGATGTGTTTGAGATTCTTTTCCAGTTTGAGATCCTTCGCCTGCTCCTTGAGGATCGCCTTGAATTCGCGTATCTCGTCGACCGCCGATACGAAGGGGAGGAGGATGCTCAGGTTCCCCATCGACGCGGCGCGGATGAGACCCCGCACCTGCGGCAGGAACACATCGGGATAGAGGAAGCAGAACCGGATGCCGCGCAGGCCCATCGCGCCGGTGGCATGGATACCGCCCTCCTTGTCGCCGCCGAAATCGAAGACCCGGATGGTCACCTCCATCGGGTGGGCGCGGTGCAGCATCTCATAGTAAATGGCGTGATGATCCTCTTCGGTCGGGATATCCCCCTTCTCAAGGAACATCAGTTCGGTGCGGAACAGCCCGATGAAGTCGGCGCCGTAGCGCTTCGCGAGCTCCACCTCCTCCTCGCCCTCGATGTTCGCGCCGATGTGCATCTCGGCGCCGTCCTGCGATATGGCCGGTTCCGACACATCGGTCAGGAACCGTTCAAAGTATTCATCGTAGACCTTTTTCTTCTGAATGTACGCTATCTTCTGCGTCATGGTGGGACAGACGACCGCCTCCCCGGAAAGACCGTCCACGACGATCTCCTCGCAGCCGGCCACCTCGGTCAGCAACCCGTCTATACCGAGCACCGCCGGCAGACCGATGGAGCGCAGGACGATGGTCAGATGGCTGACGCCGCCCGGCACCTCGAGCGCAATGCCACGGATATGCTTGTTCTTCGCGAGCGAACTGAGATCGGAGAGCGTCAGGCTGTGGGCGCAGAGGATGAAGTCCTCCTCGGGCAGGTTCCGGATGTAACTGGCGTGCCCCGCGCCGCCGAGGAGCGATATGAGCAGTTTGTCCTTGATAACCTCCAGATCGGCCGCCTTC
>CALMRE010000152.1 GCA_937871295.1 uncultured bacterium
GGTTCATCATCACGACCGTTTCTTCGAGGGTGTAGATCGGCAGACAGTTCTGACGGAACAGCGCCTTGAGCGCCGGATGGATGTAACTGGTCGCTATGTCGTGTCCCGCCACATCGGCCACGAGGAAGGTGTACATTCCTTCCGCCTGCTCCGACACATCGTAGAAATCGCCGCCCGCCTCGAGCACCGACCGGAAATGGACCGAAAAACGGGCGCCGGGCATCTCCGACGGTTTGATGAGTATCGCCTGCTGGGCGTCATGTATCTGACGGATCTTGTCGGCCTGCGCCGCTATCGCCTCCTGAAGAGCCACGCCGATCTTGAGATGTACGGCGACCCGCGCCTTGACCTCCTGCGGATTGAAAGGCTTGACGATGTAGTCGACCGCGCCGATGTCGAAGGCGGTCATCTTCGACGCATCGTCGTCGTTGCCGGTCAGGAAGATGACCGGGATGTGGCCGGTCCGCGGTGCGTTCTTGAGTCGCCGGGTCACCTCGAAGCCGTCCATGCCGGGCATTGTGATGTCGAGCAGCACCAGATCGGGGAGCTCGCGCTGAACCGTCGCGAGAGCCTCTTCGCCGCTCGATGCCGCAAGGACCGTGTAGCCGGTCTTCAGAAGTATTTTCTGCAGATGGGCCAGCGACACCGCCGAATCGTCGACGATAAGGACCGTGAAGCGGCGTCCCGCGTCACTCATGGGCCGTTCCCTCCATAAAAGCATCCAAGGCCCCGATGACCGCCGCCTGCGCGCGGTCGGAAGCGGGCAAAAAAGCGATATTGGCCGGGGTGATGCCGCCGATGAAGACCACCGGATGGCGTGAAATACGCAGCGCCTCGGCGGCCAGAGCCAGCACCGTCGGCCGTCCCGTCCTTTTGGTCGCGGTCTCAAAGACCGGGCCGAAACCGATATAGGCAAGATCGAGCGCGTTGGCCTTTTCGATATCTTCCAGCGTATGGGTCGACCAGCCGACGCACAGATCGGGATAGCGGCGTTTCACCGCGGCCGGGTCGTCGTCGGAATCGCCCAGATGGACCAGCGGCGCGCCGCAGCGGGCGGCGACAGCGGGCCGGTCGTTGACGACCAGCCGCGTGCCAAGCCCGGAACGACGTATCCGGTCGCGAAGGAGGAGCGCATTGGCCGTCATCGCCGCATCGCTCCCCTCCTTCATCCGCAGTTGGAGGAATTCGGGGCGCAACAGCCTCAATACGCGGTCCGCGAACGCGGCATCGGCCTGCCGGTCGCCCGCCAGATCGATGATGGGATAGACGGAAAGCATCCTCATCCCTTTTTCGCGATGCGGTACTTGCGTATCTTCTGATTGAGGGTGTTGCGATGGATATCGAGCAGTTCGGCCGTCTCGCTGATCGACCATTCACAGCGCCGGAGCGCCGTCTTGATGAATTCCCGTTCGACCGAATCGAGGAACAGTTGGAAGAATTTGCCGGGACGCATATTCCTGCCCAGTTCGTCCCAGAAACCGTCCATTTTCATCGACACCAGTTTGTTGGCCGGGAATTGGGTCAGTATCTCGCGGATACGCGCGTAGGGCAGCTGTTTCTGCCCCTCCTTGGTGGTCACCACACGCCGCAGTTCCTCGATATTGTAGGGCCACCAATAGGCCAGCAATTGCGAAAGATTCTCCTGTGAACACCAGAAATCGTAATCGTCGCTGCGGGTGATGAAATGCTCCAAAAGCGGCGGGATGTCCTCCAGCCGTTCGCGCAGCGGCGCTATCCACAGATTCTGCGGGATGCGGACCGCCAGTTCGTCGAACTGCGACCGCTCCTCGACCAGCACCAGTTCATCGGTCAGCGGATCGGGCAGGCCGAACTCCGCCTTGACGATGCGCGAAAAGGCCGACCGGATGCCGTCGTTCTTGTAGTAGGTGTTGACGATCTTGCGGGCCAGATGATTCTTCCCCACCCCCGGTTCTCCGCCGATGAGGATCGGTTTGCCCGGATGGACCTTGGTAACGAAACGGCGCATCGCCTCGGCGCTGTCGCTGATCCCGGCTATCATCAGATATCTATCCCGAAAAAGCGGTTGATCGTCTCCAAGAGCCCCTGCTCCTCCCATTTTGTCTGGTAAATGTGGTTGCGGAACTCGGTCGAACCGGCCCCGCCCCGAGAATACCAGACGGCGTTTCTCTTCAGTTCGTTCATCATCACACGGAGCGAAATGCTCACGGAGTATAACCGAATGGCGCGGAAATGCAATGTCATCAGTTCACGTTTCCGCTCATCGGCGGTCGGCGCGCCGCTCCGCAGTTCCTCGAATATCCACGGACGGCCGTAGGTGCCGCGTCCGATCATGAATCCGGCCACCTTCGTCCCGGCGAACCGTTCGAGGTGGGCCGGTTCGGTGATGTCCCCCGAGTGGATGACCGGAATATTCCGTTCGGCGGCGAGCCGGATGGAGAAATCGGGATCGCAGGTATTCGGCAGGAACATCTGCGTCTTGAGGCGCGGATGGATGACCAGCAGATCGGCCCCCGCCTCCTCGATGATGGCCCCGATCTCAAGCCCGTTCTCGGCGATGTACCCTTTGCGTATCTTCACCGAAAGCGGTTTTTTCGTCGCCGCGCGGGCCGCGATGACGATGCGCCGCACCTTTTCGGGATCGGTCATCAGGAAGGCGCCGTTGCGCCCCTTGAGCACTTTCTTCATCGGACAGCCCATGTTGATGTCAAACCCATAGGCGGCGGGATTCACCGCCTCGACGCGCTGTATCGCCCCGGCGATATCGTCGGGTTCCGATCCGAACATCTGGACGAAGGTCTTCGGCTCCTCCGGCAGTACCTGCGCCATCTTGAGGGTCTTCTTATTGCCGAACATGACCCCTTTTGCCGATATCATCTCGGTATAACAGACATCGGCACCGGTCAAATAGCATATCTGTCTAAAGGCGGCGGTGCTGATCTCCGCCATGGGCGCAAGGTATAACTGCATCCGGTTAAGCTAATTTTTCTAAGACGAAATTCTTGATGGCGACGGCCAGTACATTCGCCTGCCGCGCCTCTTCGACGCCGGGAGTATAGTAATAATCGGGGTAGCGCAACTGCACCGCGTAATCGGTAAGATTCCCGACATCGAGCGTCCTGAACTCGGCATCCACCTGAGCGCATTGCTCCTGCAACAACTCCAGCACATGCCCTTTGCCAAAATCGACGCCCCGCGCCGAGAGAAACGCTTTTAAATATTTCTCTGCCGCCTGTTGTGCGTGAAAACAGACACCCGAAGTGACGATCTCTTCGTCCGGCAGAACTAATTCATGGGCGATAAGCCGCAGATCCTCTTCGGCCTTTGCGATCCAATTCTTGGCATCGGGAGAGATCATACCGCGACCCCTTCACGCACGGCATTGCGGATGATGGAACCCGGAACGGTGCGGCGCGCCTCGACCTCGGCGTGAGACATGACCAGCACATCTGCCGGTATAAGAAGTTTCGCCAGCGCACTGCGGACCGCCTTGGTCAGGCGCATCCGAATTTCGTTGCTCAACGGTTCGCGGGTAACGATGAGTATGTCCATGTCGCTGTCGACCCGCGCATCGCCACGCGCCTGTGACCCGAACAGCACAACGCGTGCCGCCGTGACGCCTATACCTGCGATCGCCGCAAGCACGACCTGTTTTAATCGATCACTCATCGCCGATCCCCCGCACATTGAACATCGGCATTATAGCAGGGATAAATCCGAAGTAAAGACTATCCGTTATCTTGTTGCCAGCTCTGCTCGCGCCGAAAGGACCGTCATTCGCGTTCTTCCGTGAGGGCCAGCCCGCGCTGTGCCTTCCGGTTGAACTCGTCGGTCAGTTCGGTCATCCGGCAGATGTCGCGGTAAAGTTCCATCGCCCGTTGCGGATGGTAGTCCTGATAGAGCTGGGCTTTGAGGTAGAGTTTCTGCAGCAGTTTCTGCTTGCCGACGATCCAAGCGGCGCATTCGCTCCGTTCCGGATCCTCCGTGGCGCATTTTTGGTACCAGCCGTCGGCCTCGCCGTAGCGTTCGCGCCGCTCGTAGCGCGCCGCCGTCAGGTAATAGCCCCACGCGCGGATCTTTTTCCCCTGCTGTTTCCAGCCGCTACCGCGCGGCGCGATGACCTTGTCGAGCAGATCGGCCTTCTCGACGAACCGCAGGATGCCGTCGGCGTCGGCGATCTCGACCGCCTCCTGCAGTTTCTCCATGGTGTTGAGGAACGCGACGATCTGGGCGCGCAGCAGCGTCGCCTCCGCCCCCATCGGCGTTCCGCCAAGCAACTCCTCGACCTCGCTCGTTTCGGCGATCGCCTGCGGATACTCGCCGGCGGCGTACAGGCGCACCGCCCCATTGAGCACCACGGTCCTGATCTCCCCCGCTTCCAGCAGGAAAGAGGCGGCGGCAACGATGATGACGACGAGCATCTTCATCAGGGTGGCTGCCGCGTGGTTCGTTCGATGTTGGCGCATGGCCTCCTCCTCTCGAACATTGGTAAGAACCCGCCCCTTTCCGACACCGCAACGCCCCGATCACCGACGCTTGCGCGCCGCCGATGAAGCATTCAATGTTGGAAAGAACCGACACGATCCTGATGGACGTGAGGGCGGAGGGCGGAGATGCATACCAACGAGTGGCAAAGAGCGGAGGAGTGATCAATCGACAATCACAGTATAACTCCGGGGGATGCCGTTTGCAAGCGGTATTTTTGCGGAAGCGATTATTTTTAGGCGGTTCCCTTCTTCGCCGAACCGGCGGCGGCCACCGCTTTTTTGCGGGCGAAGAGTTCGTTGATGTCGGGCATCGGCAGGTTGAACGGGCCGTAGACGCCGGCGGCGGTCAGGTTGAGCAGAAAACCGCGTCCCGAATGGAAGAGTATCGGCAGGGCGAGGAACAGCGCCTTTTCGCGCTCTTCGGGAGGCATCTTCTCGGTATATTCGAAAAGCCCCTCGCAGACGATCTGGAACGAATAGCCGGGCAGTTCGCGTTTGAGGTTCGCCCCCACTTTCAGGACCACCTTGGTCAGCCGTTCGTTCTCGACCGCGTTGAGGACCGAGAAATCGATGTCGATGGGCGGTTCGGGGAGTTTCTTTCCCTGATGGTCCTTCGGCACCGGTACGGCGTCGAGATGGACCGAAAGGACCGTGAATTTCTTGATGTCGATGGGCGCCTTCTTCACTTCCATGCTATCACCTCCCGTAGGTTCGGACTATCTCTTCTTATCGCGCCAACGTTAAAAAAGCAACTTCACCGCCCGTCCTGTCCGCGGTAAAGGGCCGCGAGCCGGTCCTTGAGCCGTTTCATCACCGGCGGCGTGAATATCGGTGAGCGGTAGCTGGACAGCGAATTATTCTGGTAGAGCGGTTCGCGGGCGAAGTCGAGCCGGCTTTCGGCACGGTGCCCCTCGAAAAGCGGTGTTCCCGGCACCGGACTGAACTCGCTCAGATAGGGCCGTCCGCCCGAAGCGATGACCGCCGCGATGGAATCCTCGACCTCGGCGACCGTCTGACCCGGCATCCCGCAGAGAAGATATATGCCGATATCGGCGGCGCGGTATCCGACGGCGCGCAGAAGCGTCACTTTCTCGGCCAGCATCGTCCTCTCTTTCTTTGTGTCGAAACGGTCGGAGATCGTCTCAAAACCGAAGCGAATCGACGCGAATTGATACAACCGCAGAAGCGCTGCGAGTGGACCGTCAAGCTCCCGCAGATGGAGTCCGTTGGGTACATGGAAACGGAATCGTCCCGGCTCAAGGTGAGCAAGCAGTTCTTTCAGATAGCGTCCCTTATCGAGCAAAAGTGCGTCATCAAAAAAGACCGCATCTCTTTTCGAAGTCTCTGCGCTCCATTTTTTCAGCGCTTCGGCCTGCGCCGCGATATCGTTCACGCGGACCTTTTCGTGGAAGAACGACGACGCGCAGTAGTGGCAGCGGAAGGGACAACCGCTCACCAGTTCGAGCGGGTAGACCTCATAGCGTTCGGCGATATCTGAAACATTATTGAGATCGGCGCCGGGATAGAGTTCGCCCGTTTCTACCATGAGCCCCGCCGCCGAAAATTGTTCCGGGATGAGCCGCGCGGCAGTCCCGCCGACAATGATGGGTGCCGCGGGGAAGAGTTCGCGCAGTACCCCGGCGGTATGGATGACACTCCGGTACCAGTAGGTCATCCCGGTGGCGACGAGAATGGCGTCGGGCGTCGGCAGTCCGGCGGTCACCGCGCGGATATGGTCGTCGGTCGCGCCGAATCGGTTGTAGCGGCGCGGCACCATCGCAAGTTCGGGCGGCTTGGACATCGGGGTCTTCCAGAAGCCGTGGCGACCGTCGACGCGGCATGCGGGCCGTGTTGAGGGTGGCGGCAGGGTCATCGCCGGATCGTCGAGCAGATCGAGAAACAGGACCTCTTTCCCCGATCCGCGCAGTCCGGCGGCCACCCGCATCAGACCGAGCGGCACGCTCCACAGGCTATAGGCGGTAAGATCTTCGACGGGCGGGTTGACGAGCAGGAGACGGCGGGCCGCCGCTATGGTGCGTCGCGCGTCGCTCACACGACCCGGTGGCGCGGCTCCGCGCCGGTCAGCACCGCGACGCAGTCATCGATCGCGAGTGCCGCCATCGCGGTGCGCGTCTCTATCGTGGCGCTTCCTATGTGGGGCAGAACCGAGACATTGGGCAAGCCGAGCAGTGCCGGATCGACCTTGGGTTCGTGTTCGTAGACATCGAATCCGGCGCCGAATATCCGCCGCTCACGCAGCGCCGCCGTAAGCGCCGCCTCGTCGACCAGCGGACCGCGCGCGGTATTTATCAGAATGGCGGTCGGTTTCATCGTTGCGATCGCCCGCGCATCGATGAGATGACGCGACGACGGGGTGTAGGGCATATGGAGCGAGAGCACATCGCTTTGGGTGACGAGCCGGTCGAGCGGCAGGAAGGTCACCCCCTCGGCCTTTTCCCGTTCGTGCGGCAGCGGATTCCGGGCATGATAGGCGATCCGCATCCCGAAGGCGATGCCACGCCGGGCAACGGCCGAACCGATGCGCCCGTAGCCGAGTATGCCGAGCGTCTTTCCCTGCAGGCCGACCCCCAGGAAAAGGTCGGGCAGCCAGCCGGCGAATTTCCCGGCGCGCATGAACTGTTCCGATTCCCAGCCGCGCCGCGAGACCGAAAGGATGAGCAGAAAAGCGATATCGGCCGTCGCCTCGGTGAGGACATCGGGCGTATTGGTGACCGCTATCCCTTTCTGCTTGGCGAAGCCGGTGTCGATGTTGTTGTAGCCGACGGCGTAGTTTGAGACCACTTTCAGCGCGGGCGCC
>CALMRE010000153.1 GCA_937871295.1 uncultured bacterium
AAGTGCTTGCATGGATGAAGCAGGGGAAGGCGACGGAAGAAAAGGGGGAATAAAATGACACTCTGCCCTCTCCCGTGGTATCAATGGCATTGGCAACGGTTTCGGTTGAGCCGCAAGGTTCAGCGCATGACATATATTGAGCGCGGACTTTACCGCGATCTCCTCGACGAGCAATGGGAGAAAGGCTCGGTTTCTGGCGATATAGAGGACATGGCCGATATTTGCGGTTGCCCCGTTGATGTAATGGCAAGTGCTTGGCAAGTGCTAAACAGGTGCTTTACACTTGTCAACGGTCGCTACATCAACGAAACTCTCGAGCAACAGAGAACCGAAAAGGACAACTTGAGGATCAGACTTGCAGAAAACGGCCGTCTTGGTGGTGTTGCAAAAGCGCAAAGAAATCAAGAGGAGTTTGGCAAGGGCCAAGCAAGTGCCAAGCAACCGCTGGCAAATTCTGGCTCACTCTCAAGATTAGAAGAGGAGAGAATAGAAAAGAAAGAAGAGAAGAGAAATACAAATATCAAATTTACGGCGCCTTCCGTCGCCGATGTGCGCGCCTATTGCGAAGAGCGAAAAAACAAGGTCGATCCCGAACGGTTCCACGCTTACTACGAAAGCAACGGGTGGCGCGTCGGCAAGAACCCGATGAAGAACTGGAAGGCAGCGGTTCGTACATGGGAGGGAAATCAGCCGAAAGACAATAAGGACGGTTGCAGATCGGCCGGAAAGCCGGGGAAGTATGAAAATATCGGGGTGACGGTATGAGCGAATCTTACCCACAGATGTTGGCGCGGATGCAGAAAGAGAGCGCCGAATATCAAAAATCAATAATGCACGATTACTTTGGCCGGTCTTTGTCCGAAGAAGAAAAGGCGAAGCGCGAAGAAACCGACCGCATAGAAGCGAAGCGGCAGACACGGATTGAAATACTGCATGATGTGATGTGGGGTATTGAGAAGCGGGTACGCGGCTGTATGCCGAAGGCGCTGGCAGGCTGTTGCTTTGACAACTTCACCGCAAGTAATAGTGCGCTTGCAGTAGTCAAGAAGTACGCAGATGAAAAGGAACAGATGCATGATGAAGGAAGGAACTTAATAGTGCGTGGCGGTCCCGGCGTTGGAAAGACGCACCTTGTCGCCGCGCTCACATGGGAAATACTCATCAAGGGAAAACGGTATCCGGTTGATTTCTGGCCGGTGGTCGATATCGTCGAACTGGCGAAGGCTGTTTATGATGACGATCGCGACGCGAAAGAGCGGATTTCCGACATGGGCGATATCCCGTTCCTAGTGATAGACGATCTCGGGCAGGAGCGTCAAACGGAGTGGAGCCGCGAATTAGTGTTTACGCTTATATCGAAGCGGTATAACAATGTCCTGCCGACGATTATCACAATGAACCTTGACGCGCAACAGGTGGCAGACAGATACGGCGACTCGGTTGCGTCACGGCTGTTTGGGAATGGATCAATAGTTCTGAATTTCGATAGCAAGGCAAAAGACTACAGGATGGGGAGGTAAACATGGCGACGCGGGTCCAGATCGAAAAACTGCGCGACAAATTCGAGTTTGACTCTTTTGGGACGGGCGGCAGGACGGCATTGACGGCGAACGGCAAGCCGACGATGGACTACTTCGAATGGCTCGAGCATTGGGTGGCCGCGCACTACTACGAGCCGAAGCCGGTGAAGGTATCGAAGGCGAAGCAGGAACGGATCAACTTTTTTACGAGGGGGAAGTGATGAGCGCGTTGAAAGAGTACATAAAAAACTTTGCTTCAAACGAAGGAGAGGG
>CALMRE010000154.1 GCA_937871295.1 uncultured bacterium
GCGGCCGGTTCGTCGGCCGGTTCGACAGCGGTCTTGTCCACACCCTTTTTCTGCTCTTTTTTCGAGGCTTCCTTCGGCGTCTTTTTCTGGAAGGAGAACCCTACGCTGAAGGAATTCTTGCCGCCGCGGCTCGTTATCTGTCCCTTGTTGAGCTCCGTCACATAGTCAAGTTTCTCGAGGTTCTCCAGCATGGTGTTGATATGCTCGAGCGAATCGGCCTCGCCCGAAAGTTTCACTTTGCCGTCCTTAAAGGAGAAGTCGCGGACCTCGACACTGCTGTCGCCTGAAACGGCCGCCGGGAAGACCTGCTCCATCACGAAGACCGCCGAAAAGGGATAGAGTTTCTTGTCGTTTTTTCCCTCTTTCCCGCCACCGCCGCCGCCGCCGATGGTCTTCTGCATCACCGACAGCGCCTGCCGCAGGGAGGGATATTCCTTTCCCAGCACCTCCTTGGTCACCTTCCGCGCCTCCTCGTCGAGCGCCACCCCCGCATCGTTTATCTGCAGGAGACGCATCTCGAAGGCGGCGAACAGCAGGACGAAGCCGGCGATGAACAACGCGGCGGCCGTCAGAAGCCGGCGTTTCAGGAAAGTGAAACCGCCGCGGTAGGCGAACTCGCCGTGCGCCAGATCGGCCCCTTCGCGCCCCTCGGCCATCGCGTTGATGCGGTCGAGCATCTCTTCGGCGGTCACCGGAACGGCGCCGGGAAAGACCAGCGGGGCCAGCGCTTCGGCGTTGCCCGGCAGGCGGTCGGCGAAATGGATCATCGTGCGCGGGCCGCGCTTGAGGAAACGCCCGAATTCGGCCGCCAGTTCGTGATAGAACCTCTCGGCCGCCTTGCGCAGGAGCAGTTCGTCCTCCGACAGCGCCGGGGTATCGGTCAGATCGCGCGCCGAAGCGAGTACCTGCAACGCCTCTTCCTCTGTCTTGTCCTGTCCGAGCGAGCCGCGCATCATCTGGGCGAGCCGTGAGAGGCCGATCGTACGGACCACCTGCCCGCGCGCATCGACAAAGACGGTGTTGTCGTCATCGATGAAAAGCGCCTGTGTCTCCTCCTCTTCTTCCGGCAATAGCGCCGTTTCGGGTATAAGACTCCGCACGCGGTCACGGAGCGTTACCCCCGGCCGGTCGAACAGAGCGCGCAGTTTCTCCTTCGGGGCGATGAAGACCGGCGACATCCCGTCGGCACGCGCCGGGGTCACGTCGAATACGATATCTCCTTCTTTGAAGGGGGTCGCCGACTCGATGTCCTGCAGGACTATCCGATCGAGATCATGCCGTTTCACCGGCGGATAATTACCCGCGAAGCGCAGCACATCGCTTGCCGGAACGACCAGATCGATATATTCGTAAGGCGCCATTCCGGCGGCCGCCTCGTCGAACGAAAGCACCGTGAAGCGGCGCGACACGAGACGATTGTACTCCTTCTCGTAGCCGAGCACGAGCAACCGGTCCCGTTGTATCCTGCAAGCTGCGTATCGCATGCGTTCCCTCTCTTTCAGCCCTCGCGGTAAAAATAGATATTGAAATTCCTGTCGACCACCATCTCGATAAGCGCCTCGACCCCATCGCGTTCGCCGCGCACCCGGATACGGTAGAAACTCCCTTCCGCGCTCAACAGCGAACTTATCGCCGGTTCCAGTTCCACCCCCTCCTCGCGGACCGCCGTGATGAAATCACCGGCCTTGTAGAAGCCGTCGCGGGCGCGCCGCGAGAGGATCTTGCCCATGAATTCGCGCATCAGGTCCTCGCTGTAGAACATCCCCATGTTCTTGTCCTTCGCGTAACTGCGGATGAGCGCCTCGAGGATGATGGGCTGCGCCTTGTTGACATTGATACGGCCGCTCGAATAGATCGTGATGTTCGGCGCCAGCAGGCGGAACACCACATCGTTGACGCCGTACACCATCCGCAATTCGTTGATGGTATCGAAACGGGCGTTCTTCACGACATATTTCGGCAGGAATTCATCGTACAGCGTGCGTTCGTCGCCGCCGATGAGATAGCGTTCATCGTCGCCGTCGGTCCAATCGGCGATGTTGGCGATGAGTTCCTCCCGCGTGACGAATTCGGGGCGCGCCGTGTTCTCAAGGAACAGGAAATCATACAGTTGCGGCTCGATCACACCCCAGAGCATCCGCGCGACCCCCTCTTTGGCGCCGCTGTCGAGCAGATTGATGTTTATCTTCGTATCCTCGTTCTCGAACTCCAGTTTGAAGTCGCCCGAGAAATCGAACAGCGGGTCACCCTCGTCGACCGGCGTGGTCACGGCGGTCGATCCCTCTGCGCCGGCCGCATCGCCGGAGCCGTCACCCACCAGTTCGCCGATCTCGGCAAAGGGACCGGCTGAGGTGAAACTGCGCAGAAGGCTCGTATCGAACGGGATGATGTCCCATATCTCGAAACTCTGGATGCCGAGCGACTTGAGCGCGCTCGACTTGAGCAGGGTCTCGACCTGCTTCTGGAGATCGAACACTATCGCGGCGAACGCCAGCCCCGACTGGGCAAGCGCCTGCGCCTCGGCTTTTTTCTTGTAATTCATCGCGAGTTCGAATTCGGTGCGCGCCTCGTAGTTCATGTCGGTGACGATGGGCAGCATCACGGCGATCATCACGACCACCAACAGGAGCGCTATCCCCCGCGGCCGCCGGAACTGTCGGATAATGTCGCGCGCCATCGCCTTCATCGCATTCTCAAAAGGTGAACGGTTTCTGCATTTTTATATTCACTACCGACTCGACGCGGAATTCCTTCCGGTCGCCATCCGCCTCGCGCACCAGTATCGTTATCTTCACCTTGGGAGGAAGCACATCGGCGTTGTCGGTCCCTTCGGAATCCCATGTCGGGCGCCATTCGCGGTCGGTCTCGTCCCAGAACTCGAAGGTGATGGAACGGAAACCGGAGAACACCGGAAAGATATTGCCCCCCTTCTCGGGGAAGCCGTCGACCCACGAACTCTCGCGCCGCATCAGCGTCGGTTCGCCGTCCACCGTATCACCGTAGTATTCCACCTCGGCCTGATCGCACTCCTTGCCGCCCGCCCGCATCTTGACATGGTTGAGGGTCGCGAAGGTCAGATGCGACACCGGGGAGTCCTCGATGCCGGTGAACACCGTGATGTGCGTCTCTTCGGGCATGCCGCGGTTGCGCGTCAGGTAGGCGTTCTGGATATCGCGCCGCATCAGATCGAGCGCGAAGTAGACGCGCCGCAGATCTTCGCCGCGGTCCCGTATCCGCGTCCGCCCCTCGATGAGGTTGGCGAAAGAGAAATAGACCGACGAGACGATGAGCGCCAGTATCGCGGTCGCCACGAGCACTTCGATGAGGGTGAACGCCTTGCGGGTCATGTCATCTGCCCCCCGTCACCGGCACCCGCATCGTGCCGCGCCCCGTCGGATTGTTCCACAGCGGGGCGGGGGTGCCGCCCGGCGTGTTGCCCATCGACGGATTATTGAACATCGGCGGCCTCTTCGAGCCCTGTTGGCCCGGTTGACCGCCTTGCTGCGAACCACCCTGCTGAAATTCCTGCACCGTCGTGTCGGCCGGGATGAATACGACGAACGTGACCCGCTCCGATTCCCTCTTCCCCTCGCCCCACCACACCTCAAGGGTCAGTTTCCGTATCTTTTCCTTGATGAAATCCTCTATCATCGACTTGGCCCCCATCAGCAGATCGGCCCCCTGGTCCTGCGCGCTCTGCTCCACCTCGCCGGTCGCCGTTCCGCCCGATATATCGGGGATCGGTATATGGACCCGCTTGATGCTGTATCTCCATTTGAAGCCTTCGTAGGCTTTTTCGTCGAAATCGCCCTCCTCCTCCTTGTCGGCCGTCGGCAGACCGTCCTTTTTTATATCGACCTCGATGTCATGCAGTTTGAGACGGGCGAGTTCGGTCCCGAGATAGATGTCGGCGACCCGCTCGGTGTAGTAGTAACTGTGCGAAACAATGCGCGACACCGACAGGAGAAGCCCCGCCAATATCGCGATGGCCACCGTCACTTCCAACAGCGAGAAACCGCCCGCCGCAGAGATGTCGGCCATCATTCCGCGCACGTCACTTGCCCTCCGCATCCTTATCCTCTTCCATTTCGGCGTATAGCCCCTTGACCTCCTCGCCGAAATCGCCCTTTTCCACCTTTACGCCGAGATACATGTCGGCCGCGATGTGCAGAAAACTCTCCTCCTCCTCCGGTTCGCCGATGGAAAGGAAGAACGGCGATATCCGGCCCTGCGGGAAGAAATAGATGTAGGCCATCCGCTCCTTCTGTTCCTCCTCGTCGGCTTGGTGGGTCAGTATATCGGGCGTGTGGTAGGAAAAGAACTGCCGCCAGCAGAGCGCTTCCGGCAGAGATCGTTTTTCGGAGACCGCCGTGAATTCGGGCTTCAGAAGCTCCCGGATATTGCGCCGTTCGGGGACGAAGTTCTCCCAGTTGTAGAGATCATCCGCCGCCGCCTCATCGGTCGCCTGCATCGAGAGCAACTGAAAGAAATTCTGTCCCGAAGCGCCGCTTCCCGCCTTGAGGGTACTATCCGCAGCCTCGGCCTCATCGTAATCCTCGAGCAGGCCCGCATTCTGGCGGTCGTAAACCTCCTGTTCCTTGCCGGTCATCAGAAAGAACGGCGTTTCAGTCTTTTCGGACCAGTAATCGCCGCTGCGCAGGTCTATCGCGATGCGCAGGTATTCATTGCGGCGGACCGAATTGATGAAGGTCTTCTTCATGAAGGAATTGAATATCCCCAATTCGGAGGCCGCCTCGGAGCGCGAGATATTGGCGACCGCCGGGATGGAGACGCTGGCGATGATGACCATGAAAGCCAGCACCACCATCATCTCGATCATCGTGAAGCCGCGCCGCACGCCGAACATAGCGACTCCTTTAATTCTCACTGCTCACTGCTCACTGCTCACTGCTCACTGCTCACAAATTATTCCTCTTCGCCCCAATTGGTGATGTCATCACCGCCACCTTCGCGTCCATCCTTGCCGAAGGAGTAGAGATCGAACCCGTCGGAATTGTTCGACCCGGGGTTGATGTAAACATATTCATTGCCCCACGGATCCTTGGGAACCTTTTTCTCCTTGAGTATCTTTTCCTTGACGAGCGAATCGATCCCGTCGGGATACTTGCCGAACTCGCTTTTGTAAAGATCGAGCGCGTTGGCGATGGTCTTGATGTCCATGCCCGCCTGCTTGGTCTTGGCGCGGTCGAGATAACTCATGACGCCGACCGAAACGGCCCCCATGATCATCGCCATGATCGTAATGGTGACCATGATCTCGAGCAGCGAAAAGCCCTTCGACACGGCGCGCGACCTGAACAAGCCTCTGATGATCTCACGTACCATGATGTTCCTCCTCCGACTGTTGTTATCAACCGACCGCTTCGTTTATCTTCAGTATCGGCATGACGACCGCGAAAACGATGAACCCGATGATGACCGCAAGGAACACGATCATGATGGGGTTTATCATCGCGGTGAGCCGCGCCAGCGAGTAGCCGACCTCTTTTTCGTATGAACCGGCCAGCGTCTCGAGCATCTCCTCCAGTTCCCCCGACTTCTCGCCGATGGCGATCATCTGGATCACTATCGGGGGAAATTCGCCGGAGCGTTTGAGCGGCACCGCTATCGATTCGCCCTCCTTGATGTTCTCGCGCGCCACCGCCACCGCCTGCTCGATGACGCGGTTCCCGATGACCCTGCGGACGATATCGAGCGCCGCGAGTATCGGAACGCCCGAGGTGAGCAAGGTCGCAAGCGTCTTGGCGAAACGCGATATCGCCACCATTCTGTTGAGGCGGCCGAAGATGGGCATCGTGATGAGGATACGGTTCCATTTGATCTCGCCCGCCGGGGTATTCTTCCAGCGGTTGAAGCCCCAGAAGGCGGCCCCCGCGACGAGCAGCATCAGCCACCACCAATCGCTTACCAGCGCACTCAGCCAGATGAGCACGCGTGTCTGGAACGGCAGGATCATATTGACATCCTCGAACATCTTGGAAAGTTTCGGCACGACCACCGTGAAGAGCATTCCGACGACCAGTATCGCGACGATGAAAAGGATGACCGGGTAGGTCATCGCGGAGCGGACCTTGTTGCGCAGGTCCATCTGCGACTCGAGGAAATCGGCAAGCCGCAGGAGCACCGCTTCGGTCGCCCCCGATTCCTCGCCGGCAGCGATCATGTTGCAGTACAGCGGGCTGAAGACATCGGGGAAATCGCGCGCCGCGCGGGAGAAACTGTACCCTTCCTGCATCTTGGTCTTGACCAGCACCAGCACCTCGCCGAGCCGGGGATTATCCTGCTGCTGGGCGACCGCGCTGATCGATTCGACCAGCGGGATGCGCGCCTTCTGAAGCGTGGCGAGCAACCGCGTCATGGAGGCGACCTCGTCGAGCGACACCTTCTTGCGCTTCATGCTGAAGATCGTGCGGAGGAACGAGAGCCCTTCGCGCGTGACCTTTTCCTGTATCTCGACCACGAACCAGCCTTCGGACTGGAACTTCGCCTTGATCGCATTGCGCGAGGAACTTTCCATCGTCCCTTTTTTCTCGCGTCCCGCGCGGTCCATGACCTTGTAGGCGTAGAGCGGCATTTATGTGTCCACCTGCGTTCTGAGCAGTATCTCGTCGGGAGAGGTGACCCCCTTGACCGCCTTCATGGCGCCATCCTCGCGGAGCGTGAGCATACCGGCCGCCGCCGCCACCTTCTTGATGGCCGAGGCATCCTGCCGGTTGACCACCGCGCGCCGGATATCGTCGTCGATGATAAGCAGTTCGAATATCCCCTGCCGTCCCTGAAAGCCCGTCTGCGCGCACTTTTCGCAACCGACCGACCGGTAGAAGGCATGGCCGCGATACTCCTCCGGATCGAGCCCCAACTCGCGCAGGACCGAGGGATCGGGATAATACGGTTCGCGGCAGTGCACGCAGAGACGGCGGATGAGCCGCTGAGCGAGCACGCCGATGATGGTGGAAGAGATGAGGAACGGTTCGACCCCCATATCGACCAGCCGCGTGAAGGCGCTCGGCGCGTCGTTGGTATGCAGGGTCGAGAACACCAGATGGCCGGTGAGCGACGCCTGTATCGCGATGTCGGCCGTCTCCTTGTCGCGGATCTCGCCGACCATGATGATGTCGGGGTCCTGACGCAGGATATGGCGCAGACCGGCCGCGAAGGAAAGCCCTATTTTCGCGTTGATATGGATCTGATTGATCCCCGTGAGCTGATATTCGACCGGATCCTCCTCGGTGATGATCTTGACATCGGGCGAGTTGATCTCGGTCAGCGCCGAATAGAGGGTGGTCGTCTTGCCCGAACCGGTCGGGCCGGTGACCAGAAAGATACCGTGCTTCTTATGTATCATCTGGCGCATCGTCTTGAGGTCGCGCTGGTTGAAACCGCAGTTGTCGAGCGACAGTTGCAGCGTCGTCTTGTCGAGGATACGCAGGACGACCGATTCGCCGTGGACCGACGGCAGGGTCGACACGCGGAAATCGATATCGTTTCCGGCGACGCGGATCTTGATGTTGCCGTCCTGCGGCAGACGTTTTTCGGCGATATTGAGCCGCGCCATGATCTTGACGCGGGTGATCAGCCCCGCCTGCGCCGCCTTGGGCACCTTCTGGATGACATAAAGTTTGCCGTCGCGCCGGAAACGCACGATCATCTCGTCCTCGAACGATTCGAAGTGAATGTCGCTCGCCCGTTCCTTGACCGCCTTGGCGACCATGTTGTTGACGAACCGGATGATCGGAGCCTCGTCGTTCGAGTCGATAAGGTCGGGCAACGCCGTATCCTCATCGGAACCCATGTCACGGAACTCCTCTTCATTCAGGGAACCTTCGGCGGTATCGAGCCTGCTGTAGGCATTGTTGATGAGTTCGGTCACCTTCTTCTCGTCGGCCGAAAGCGGAACGATGTTCTTTCCGTAGAGCAGATACAATTGATTCTGCAGAAAATAGTCATCGGGATCGACCGCAGCGACGAGCAGGTTGTCCCCTTCGATGAAAAGCGGTATGGCGCGGTATCTGCGGGCCAGATAGATCGGGAAAGGGGTCAAAAGCGACGGATCCTGCCGCGAAAGCGGGTCCTGATCGCCGAGTTCGACGCCTGCCTGACGGGCAAGGGCCAGCCCCAGCCGGTCGACGGTCAAATGGCCGTCCGCAACGAGTATCTCCCCGATCTTGCGCCGATCGCCCGCCCCCTGTTTATGGAACGCTTCCTCTATACGCGTTGAGGCGGCAAGACCGCGCTCGATAAGTATCTCTCCGATCAACTTGCGCATCACTGTTCCTCTATCGACGGTACGCTCTCCGAAGGCCCTATCAGCGTATCTTCGGCGGCATCCATGCGGACCTCCGATTCGCCCGCAGGGACCGAGGTCGGACCGGCGGCATCAGGCGCCGGGGCGCCTTCGGCCGGCAATTCCTCTCCCGATACGCCGTCGGGCTGACGGCCCATCTCGATATCCTTCTGCATCCCGTCGGGCCCTATCATGATGGCCCGCCGACGGCTCATCCGGTCGATACGCTCTTTCTCCTCCTGTTCGCTGCGCCGGTCCTTATCGAGCAACCGGGCCATGGAAAGCAGGGCGCCGCGCTTCTTTTCCAGCGTTATCGAACGTTCATGTTCGGAGATCGAGCCGTAGAACTTCTTTGCGAATTCCTCGCGCTCCCGCATCTTCCGTTTGTAGATACGCTCGAAATCCTCTTTCCCCTCCACGATATGCGGGGTAAGGATAATGAGCAGGTTGACCTTCTCCTTCTTATTCTTGGTGTACTTGAACAGCGCCCCGAGCAACGGGATATCGCCCAGTATCGGCACCTTGTTCTCGCTTTCGGTGACGATATCCTTCATCAGGCCGCCGATCACCACCGTCTGCTGATCCTCGGCGTTGATGATGGTCTTGGCGGCGCGCTTCGAGGTCGTATACCCGTACTGCGTGTTGGCGCCGAGTTCCGTCACCTCCTGATCGATCTGCAGGGTCATATAGCCGCTTTCGTTGATCTGGGGTTTTATTTTGAGTTTAAGCGCGACATCCTCGCGCTTGTAGGTTATCTGACTGCCCGCCGTTCCCGAGATGATGTTGCCCGACGGGAACGGTATCGTATCGCCGACCGTGATCTCGGCCTCTTCATTATCGGTGGTCAGGATGTGCGGCGCCGACATGACATTGACATTCGAATCGTTCTTCATCGCGTTAAGCAGGATACCAAGCGAAGGAATACCGGCAACCGGGCTGAGACCCGGTATCTGATCGGTGCCGGCGATGGTCGGACCCAGAAGACCGGCGACCAGACCCGGCGTCGGCGTGGAGAACGCTTTGGCAAAGAATATCGGTATCTTCTCGCCGCCGATGGTCGCCTCGAAACCGGCCGAAGCATAGGAATTGCCGTATTCCAGATCCTCGGAGACCTTCACCTCCATGATGACCGCCTCGACAAAGACCTGTTTGCGACGGACATCGAGTTGTTCAACCACTTTTTTCAGATTGCGGAAATCTCGCAAGGAAGACACGATCACCAACGAATTGGTCGCCTCGTTCGCTGAGATATTCACCTCTCCCTCGAAGACCTCGTTCCCTTTCGGCTGTCCTTTGTTCTGTTGTTTGCCGCCTTTTGTCAGGCTGTTGAGCGTAGTGACCAGATCCTTCGCCTTGGCGTTCTGGAGTTTAAGCACATGTATCTCGCCCTCCCCCTCGATATCGTGGTCTATCCTCTTGACCACCTGCAGGATCAATTCGTAAGTCGCCTTATTCGAAAGAATGATCAGCTGTTCATTCCGGTCGTCGGCCACGATCTGCACATACATTGAAGTGATGGCGTCCGGCGTCCCCTCCTCCGCCGGCGGCTGCCCTTCCACGGGCGCCGGCTGCTGCGTCTTACCGTCGCCGGCAACGCCGCCGAGCGCCGGCGTGTTGTCGCCCGCCTTCTTCTGTTGTTTTCCGGAGGCCTTGGTGAAATCCTTGAATATGTCGTCTATGAGTTTTTTCGCATCGCTCGGCACGATATGGACCAGCCGCACGAAATGGAGTCGCGCCGTATCGGAGTCGGTCGGCTGGTCGAGATCCTGCGTGAGTTCCCGTATCTTCCTGATGTTCGCCGCATAGTCGACAAGGATCATGGTCTTGTCGTCAAAGATGAGCGACTCGCCGCCCTTGTCACGGAAGATCTTGACCACCTTGTCCATCTCCTGCGCGGGGACATATTTGAACTTGAGAATGGTCGCGACCATCTTGAAGATATCCGGCAGCTTGTCCTCCTTGACCACCGATATCCCCTGTGAGAGGGTGTCCTTCTCGTTCATGATGATGAGGAATCTGCCCTCCTGCACGACCGAGATATTGTTGACGGCAAGAAGGGTCAGGAAGGTACGCCACGCCTCGTCGACGCTCACCGGCACCGGCGACATGATGGTTATTTTCGCCTTCGCGAGCCGCTCCTGCAATATGAAGTTCCGTCCGGTCGTTTCACTGAAATACTTGATCACCACCAACAGGTCGGCATCATTGTAATCGAGGAACACTTTAGCGTTCTTGCTGATCGGTTTCGCGTGTTTCGCCTCGATCTTGAGTGTACTGCCCGCTCCGGCCGACCGCGTCGGATCGTCACTGGGAGCGGAGGGGGATACGTTCACGCCGCCCGCCGATCCGGACGTTCCTTCAGAGGAAGCACCGCCGGGAGGAGGAGGCGCGCCGACGGGACGCTCGCTCTGCTTGATACGCTCCTTTTCCTCTTTCTTCTTCTTTTCGGCATCTTCCTCGCTTTCGCTCTTTTTGGTGTCTTTCTTGCGCTTTTCCGACTTCCGGACACTCTTGGCGATATCCTTGACCGGCGACTGCAGGGTCGGGTTGAATTTGACGGGGAACTGCACATCGTTGGGCTGTTGAGCGGCCGCCGTCATGAACAAGCCGGCGACGAGGAGGATACACAATACTGCGTTCCGCATGATGACTCCTATTTACTCCACACTATAATCCATGGTCTCCCGCTTGCCGCGGCGCACGATATCGAGGCTCAACTTATTCGCATTGCGGAGCCGCGAGTAGGCCTCGAGCGCCTTGTCGGGGCTGGAAAGTTCTATGCCGTTGATGCTTTTGATGATGTCGCCGTTCTGAACGCCGATCTTCTGATAGAGGCCCCCCGGCTTGATGGAGAATATCTTGAAGCCGCCTTCCTGCCGGTCGGGGACGATGCGCGCCTCGGTGGCAAGCGAATTGAGGTTGGCGGTAGCCTTGTTGAGATCCGCGCGACTGATGCGGTAGGAATTGGGACCGGTCTGCTGGACATTCATGTCGTTCGAGCCGCCGGTCTGATCCGGCTGTTTATTCACATCATTGACCGCCGATTCCTTGCCGACATTCTCTCCCAGACAGCGGATGCCGGAGACGGTCTTGAAGGCCACCAGATTGCGCCGGATCGCCGCCAGCACCGGACCATCGTCGAGTTCGTCGTCGATACGCATGATCATCACCATATCGCCGCCCGTTCCGCCGCGCGGTTCTTTGGGGCCCTTTGTCGACGACGAGGCGATGGTCGCGATCGACTCGGTCTCGGGAATGGCCACCGCCGTGCCGAGCAGGGTCGCTCCGGGAAGCGCCATGCAACGCTCCGGGGTATCAAGCAGTGCGTTGATCTCCTCTATGGTGAATTCCCGCGGCTTCGACATCGATTCGGAATTCTCCTGTTCGCTCAGCGTGACCTGCCGCATCGTCATATCGAAGATATTGGGCATCGCTTCGCTCTGGCTCCGGGAACCGAAGTACAACAATTCCTCGGAACGCGATTCCTCGACGGCCGTTTTTTGCTGGTTCTGCCGGGATACCGCTGTCGCTTGCTCGTCTTCCACCACAAAGGCGAAAAGCAAGGCATAAAGCGAGAAGAACAGGAAGGTCAACGACACGAACAACAACAGGCCAAGCACCGTTCGATTTCTCACGCGCGACTCCGAAATCCATAAAAACGGGGCGCATTTAAGCAACCCTCGTGCCACAAGATAAAAATCGAGATATCAGTATGTTATAGACGAAAAAAAGCAAGCAATATGGCAGGCGGACAAAATGTCAGATCAGTTTGGCACCGAAGAAAAAGAAGATCAGTCGGTCAGGAGCGCATCCGATCCGTCGGGCAGCTCGTCGACGGCGTTCTCATCGGGCGAGAGGGTGTCTTCATCCGGAGAATCGGCGCCACGGGCGATCGTAAAGGAGACGAAATCGAGTCCGCCGGCATACGCCGCATCCGCAGCCTCTTCCGAGCGGTCATCGACGATCAGATGGACCGTCAGGAGGCCGAGCGGGGGAAGCTCCACCTCGACCTTCGACGATATTGCGCCATCATGTATGACCGGAGCGGTATCGGCCAGCGAACTTTCCACGAACCAGCGGTAGCCGTACGCTTTGATCGCGGGGTTCTCGTTCAGTTCCGCCTGTATACCTATCGTTTCGGCGGTCGTGCCCTCCGGAAGGAACACCGGATCGCCCGCCTCGACCGACAGGCCGCTGTGTCCCGGTATCTCTACCAGTATGCGGTTGATGGCGGGAGCCTGATAATTCAGGGCCGTCGCCACCGAACTCTTGGCCAGCAGAAAGCTCTTTTGTGCCGGTAGCAGGGTGCCGTCGGCCAGCCGGACAACGGCATGGACCATGACGGTCGCGCGGCCGGCGGTGGTGTACCGGTAATCGGTATCGGCGCCGAAGTAAATGTCCACATCGGCCGTGTCGGGCATCGTGAAGCGGGCGGCACGGTCCGCCGGAAGGCTCTTCAGAAGATTGCCGAGGCTCCATTCCACCGTCGCCTCGCTGCGGTCGGCCATGTCCACGCCGGCAAGCAGCAGGGAGAAGTCGACCGTGTCGCCCGGAGAGAAGACCGGTTTATCGGCCGTTATCGCCAGGACGCGCGGACCCTCTATGCGCCAGTCGGGAGCGACCGTATCGCCGGCACACCCGGCGAGCATCGCAAACAGGAAGAAAAAGATCGTGACAACTATGTTCTTCATGGCGCACCTCACTAAAATTCTCCTCTCACTCCGACCGTGGCGACCATCGGCGTGGTCGACAGATCGGCCTGTTCCGTGAAATCGGTGCTGTAGAGCGTGCCGACGGCGTTCTTGTCGAACAGCGCGCTGATGCCGCGCATCTCGGCGAAAAGCGTCAGTATCATTTCGTCTAGGAAGAAGGTGTATTCGCCGCGCAGATCGAGTTCATGCACCAGCCCGTAGCGCGCATCGTTAAGGATGACGCGGCCGTTGGCGTCTCGCACGGGAAGGGGTTCGTAGCGCGATTCGATGCCGTCATCGATGAACTCGGCGCCCGAAAAACGGGAATAGGGCGAACCGGAACGAAGAGAGAAGCGACCGTAAAGAGCCCACTCCTTCGCCGGGGTCCAGCGGCCGGTCAGTATGAAGGTATGCGGGATATCGGCATCGCCAGAACGATATTCCAGCGCCGCGCTGTCCTTGCGCTGGCTGAGGCTGAATGCGTAGCCGACCATGCCGCTGAAGGTGTCGGTGATGTCGGCCTTAAAGTTCAGGACGCCGCCCGCCGCATAGCCTTCGCCGAGATTGTTGAATTCAAGCGGATCGGTCCCCGAACGGCGGATGAGATTGTAGAGGTATTTGTAGAAGCCCTTCACCTCGATGGTATAGGCGTTCAGGAAGGTCTTTTCAAAGCCGAGCACCGCATGAACGGCATGTTCCGCGAGCAGTTCCTCGGAACCCCACCAGCCACTCGCGATCTCGTAATCGGGCCGTCGTGAATACAGACCGCCCGACAGCCGGAGCGCCATCGAGTCATCGAAACGATATTCCAGCATGAGCCGCGGATCGACCGATAGTTCCAGATGTTTTTTACTGTGAGCGTCGATGTAGAACACAAAACCGGGCTTCGCGGTGAACCCGGCGTACGACAGTTCGTGCATCGCGTAGAGGGTCGGATGAAGATAGGGCTGGTAGCCGTGAGAGCCGAGTTTCTGATCGACACGCACCGCGAACGGCTCTCCCTCCAGAGGCAGGGAGATGTAGTCGGTGGCGACGTCGAAGAAACCGAGCCGCATATCGCCGCCGACGGTCAGTTTGTTATGCGCGTCAAAACGCCAGTTGAACTCGTCGAGACCCTCGATGAGATGGGTCGTCAGGCCGAAGTCGCTCCCGGTATACATCGCGTATTGCGCGTTGCTGTTCTGATAGGAGAGGGCCAGCCGGTTGTCTATCGCGGCGTCCAGTTCCTTCCACGAATAGGTGTAGTCGGCCGTGACGCGGGTGAAGAACTGCGAAGAGGCGAGCAGGTTGGCGTGTTCGGGCACCCCGTTGCGCAGGTTCCCGGCGCGCAGACCGATGCTGTCCATGCCGCCGAAGGCATAGACGCGGAGCCGGTGATTGCCGGGGAACTTATGCAGGTAGAGTATCGTCATGTCGTAGTTGTCGTTGTAGACCAGCGACTCCCCGGAAGGGTAGAAGAAACGGGGGAACAGATCGGTCAGCCCTTTGCTCACCGCGGCGGCGAAGAAATCGTTCGGGGTGATGGGCCCTTCGGCCAGCACCGACACGCCGAAAAGGGAGAGATCGAACAGGCCGCCGAGCCGGTCGGCACGCGGATCGCGCAGGGTCAGCGACACGGCGCCGCCGGTCGCGTCGAACAGGGCGGGCGAGAAGCCGCCGTAGGAGAGTTCCGCCTTTTCGATGAGCGCGGGGTGTATCACCGTGTCGCGACTGAGCGCATGAAGCGCGAAGGGCGACTGGAAGCCTTCGATGTAGTAGCCGTTCTCGGCGGAGGAGGCTCCGGCGAGGGCAAAGCCGCTGTCGTACCGGTGGGCGGGAGCCGTGATCGCCGCTCCCGGCAGATCGCCGAGGCGAACGGCGTCGCTGTTCACCATTTTTTCGTGATAGCCGTACATGCGGAGCGATGAGTCCACCGGCGTCAGTTCCCACGTGATGTCGCCGTTGCCGGTGACCGACAACTTCTTTTCTTCGGGCACGAAACCGACTATCGGTATGAGCACGGTATAATCGCCGGACTGCAGCGACAGTACGAACTTGCCGTCGGCGTCGACCGGCACCTGCAGCTTCTGTTCCTTAAGCAACAGCGAACCGGGGACCGGATCGCCGCTCTTTCCGTTCTTGAGCAGTCCGGTCACGACATATATCTGTTTCTGCGCGACCGGTTTCTCGGCCGTCTCCTGCGCCGCAAGCGCCTTCTGGGCGCCGCGCATACCGGCCGGTTCGAAGGGCTTGCCGTCGGTATGTTCGGCCATCGAACGGAGAGAGGAGGTCTCCAGCGCAAGCCATATCTTCACCGGCAGTTCCTTCATGCCGGCGACGACCTCTATGTCGAGGAGAAAAGGCTTATAGCCCGGCGCGACCACCTCGAGTTTATAGGTGCCGGGTTTCAGTTTCATGGGATATTTGAAAGAGCCGTCCTTCGCGGTGATCGCCGGATAGGGGAACGCATTGGTGGTCACCTTCGCACCGACCAGCGGTGATCTGGTATCGGCATCGGCGACCGATCCGTTCATGACCACCGGTTCTCCCTTAACGACGGGCGCCGGGGCGGCCGGCTTTTCCTCCGCCTTCGGGGCGGGCGGCGGGGCGGCCGGTTTTTCCTCCGCCTTCGGGGCGGGCGGCGGGGCGGCGGGCTTTTCCTCCGCCTTCGGTGCGGGCGCCGGGGCGACCGGTTTTTCCTCCGCCTTCGGGGCGGGCGCCGGGGCGGCCGGCTTTTCCTCCGCTTTCGGGGCGGGCTTGGCTATCGGCGCGAGCACCGGTTCAGCGGCCGCCGGTTTCTGCGTCGCCTTTTCCTTTTTCTTATCGCCCTTCTTGGGCGCCTTTTCCTTCTTCGCCTCGGCGGGAGCGGCCTGTTCCTTCTTCTGCTGCTCCTCCACGCCTCCCTCGGGGGCGAATTTCTTCTTCGCCGCATAGAGCGGACCACCCGACCCGACAAACGCGATCAAAAGCAAAAAGGCAAGCAGTCGTGGCATTATATCCTCCGTACCCGTGTTCCGTACACTAACGACGCGGCTATACTAACACTACTCAACACTCATGTCAAAAAATCAGCGACATATCGTTCACCGAAAAGAACGGCCTGCGCGGACCCCTGTCACTCCGGAGTGGCCTTCATCATCGTCGTAAGGTAGGCGATCATATCCTTTTTATAGAGTTTGAGTTTACGGAGCCGTTTCAGTTCCATTTCCTCGTCGGGGGTTATGACCTCTTTTTTCGCCAGTTCGTCGACCCGCTCGTTGAGATCGGAATGTTCCTGAATGGTCTTGTTGAGACGCTTCTCGATCTCCTGAGCCGGGACGACCTTGTACTGCTGCATGGCAACACCTCCTTCGGTCAGTTCATCGAAACATAATATGCGGTATGCTCCCCCTGCAGGTCGGCAGGAGTAGCCATATATTCGAGCAACAACGGATCGCTCCGCAGATCGGCGGTCGAGCGGACCGGAAGCGTCGGGAGCAGATCGAGGTCGATATCGCCGTCGGGACAGGCGCGCCGCAGGTCGGGGAACAGGCGGGAGAATTGATCTTCGACAGCCGTCGGCAGCTCGGCGTCGGCGATGAGTACGACGCTTTTCGCGACCGGGAAAACGAACAGCGCCGGCAGTTCTGCGAGCGGCGCCGAACGCTCCGCGATAACGGGTCGGCGCATCCCGTCACGCCATTCGAAGGCCGACAGGAACAGCGTGTTGTCGTTGAACGGCCGCGCGACGATATGGAGCGCCCCTTCGGTAAGCGGCACCCGCAGCGAACAAAGGTCGAGCGACGAGACCAGCCGCACCGTCGTCACGCCGCGCGCATAGAGAAAGCCGCCGAGGACCGCGATGCCGGTCTTGAGCCCGGTGAAAGAGCCGGGACCGGCGCCGAGGTAGACCGTCGTATCGGGACCTAGCGCGAGGGTGTCGGCGATCTCTGCGAGGGACAGCGGGAACCGGGTGAGGAAACACCGTTTTTCATACCGCTCGATACTGCTTGCCTGCCGCTTGCCGGCACGCCGCCAGAGAAGGGCGTGCCCCGCGGAACTATCCCAGACAAGCACCTCTTGCGTCATATCCTACCCGTTCCTGAAGATGGATATATAGCGACTGATATCGTTGAACATCGCGAAGACCATGAGCCCCATGAGCAGCGCCACCCCGACCCGGAGCGACCATTCTTTTACCAGAGGCGGTATCTTGCGGCGGGTCAGACCTTCCCATGCGTACATGACCATGTGGCCACCGTCGAGCACCGGGACCGGCAGAAGATTCAGTATCCCGAGGTTGATGCTGATCATCGCCATGACCGACAGGAACACCTTCATCCCCCGTTCGGCCGCCTTCTGCGAGATATCGAACACGAGGATCGGGCCGCCGAGCGACTTGGCCGACAGTTTGCCCGCGACGAGGTAGTACATCCCCTTGACCGTCAGCACCGATATATTCCACGCCTCCCCCACCGCGTACCGCAGCGAATAGGAGACCGGATCGGCGCGCCGCGCCTGTGTCGGTTCGATATCGTAGTTGAACAGGAACTGCGCCCCCCAGCGGACGCTCGTCTCTTTCTGACCGGTGTATTGGTTGTCCTTCGAATCTATCGCGATGACGATCTCTTTCTCGATGCGCTCGCCGCCGCGGTAGAGCGCGATCTTCACGGTGTCGCCCTCTTTCGCCTTTTTGAGTTCGCTGACGAATTCGAACGGCGCGACCGTCGCGATGCCGTTGGCCTCGACGATGAGGTCGCCCGGCTGGATGTCGGCCTTTTTCGCGACCGACCCGTCATCCACCTGCCCGATAAGCATCCCGCCGTGCCGCATCACCGCGGCCGCCTGCGCCGACTCCTCGGCGCTCAGGGAAAGCTCGACCCTCTTGCCGTCGCGTTCGACCTGAACGGCATGGGCCGCCGGGGTAAGAAGCGTCACCGCCTCATACCAGCGCGTTACCGGCCTGCCGTCGACCGCCCGCAGAAGATCGCCGCTCCTGAACTGTTCGACCGGACCGGTGAACGCGAGCCGGGAGTCGCGCGGAAGCGCCGCGATACCCATGACGCACCGTTCGGTCTGGTCTCCCAGCACATCGGCATACCGCCGCTTCTCCGGCTTGACGACGACCTCTTCGGGGGCGCCGGAGGGCCACCGGTTCACCGTTACGGTCAGCGGGGCACAGGCGCCGTTGACCGGCTCGGGAAGATTGTTCTGCACATCCTCCCACACGGCGGTCGGCGTCCCGTTCATCGCCACGACACGGTCCCCTTCCCGGATGCCGGCCTTTTGCGCGGCGCCGTCGGGCGATATGAACTCTATCACCGTTGCGTCGCTGGTATAATTGAAGAACGAGATACCGAGATACACAAGGATCGCGAAAAGGATGTTCATCACCGGCCCGGCCAGCACGATGAGGCATTTCTGCCACCACACCTTCGCTTGGAAACTGCGCGGGATATCCTCCAGCGGTATCTCTTCCTCGGGGGTGTTCTCGCCGAGCATCTTGACATAGCCGCCCAGCGGCACCGCGGAGATGCGGTACTCGGTCTCACCGCGCCGCCAGCTGACCAGCGACGACCCGAAACCGAGCGAAAAAACGAAGATCTTTACATTGAATCGCCGGGCGACAAGAAAATGACCCAGCTCGTGCACGAAGATGACCAGTCCGAACAGGAGGATCGCGTAGAGGAAATTGGCCATGCCGCTCCCGGCGCAGTTACAAAGGACAGTATAACAACAAAACCCGATAAAGAAAGATTCCCTTTGAAAAAAAATGCGGGCCGCATTACGCCGATACCGGACGACTCAAAAGCAGGCACCGGAACCCGGACACCTTCTTTTCAAGCCTCGGGTTGACATCGTTACCTTTTCCCGATATAGTGCGTTGAACTTGGTAGCGGTGACCGATCAGGCGATCCTGAAAAAGAGCGGAGAGCTTTCATCACTCCTTTCCTTGAGGATCGTGAACCCGATGCATTTTGTGACGGAGGAGATATATGAGTGAAGTAAGAACTATGACCGATGCGAAATTGAGGGAGGTCGGATACCGGGCACTCCTTGATCGTATGGGCGTGGCCGGTTTTATTCGCTTCATGCGACAACTCGATGCCGGTTCCGGTGACTACACCGAAGACCGGCGGCAACTATATGCCGGAATCAAGGTCGCCAACATCGTGAAAAAGATCGCCGGTTCTTCGTCAAAAACAAAATAGCCGCCCGACTTCTAATATCCAGGAATCGCTTGCAATTTCCTGGCTCCTCTCCAACCGTTGATCGTCTGCATGATACCCTATCGGCAGACGCGTGTCAAGCGCTCACCGCTTACCGCTCACGATTCCGCCGTCAGTTATACACTTCTTGCGACCTGACCCCGAA
Source organism: uncultured bacterium (assembly GCA_937871295.1). Lineage (GTDB taxonomy): Bacteria > UBP6 > UBA1177 > UBA1177 > JAKLFG01 > CALMRE01. The sequence continues at coordinate 19,330 of CALMRE010000154.1, forward strand.
GGCCTAGGGAATTCAGGTCGCCCAGCAATCATCCATGTCGGGCAGGAGTATCTCGTCGGGACCGAAGCCTTCGTCTATCTGTCCGTCGCAGTTATCGTCGATGCCGTTGGGTTTCTCCACGGCGCTCGGGTGGACCTCCTGCGGGGTGAAGAAGGTACAGCAGTCATGGGGATAGGGGCAACATTGCTCGATCCATGCACAGCAATCGGGCGTCTCTCCGCATTCGGTGTAGCCGTCGCTATCAACATCAAGGTCATCGACGGTGCCGTTGCAGTCCTCATCGATGCCGTTGTCGCAGATCTCGTAGATCGGGTGAATCTCTCCGGCGCAGTTGCCCCAAGTGCCGGTAGCCTTGCAGGTGCGGGTCGCCGCTATGCAGGCGCCGACATTCTCGGTCCCTTCGGGGCCGGTGTAAGAACATTTTTCGATGTCGCCGGGGGTGCAGACGACCATATCCTCGTCGGTGGTGTCGATGTCTTTGTCGCCCAAGGTGATAACAAAGTCTTTGTCGTCGTAGTCGATGTCTTCCTCCGGGCCGCAGCAGTCACCGTTTTCGTAGTAGTCGATATCCACTTCGTCCAGATCGGTCGTGTCGCTATCATCGTCGGGACCATGGCTGTCCTTGCACCCGATGAGCGCGAATGCCGTAATGCCGATTAAAACAAGCAAGTAACGCATGGGTGCCTTAACGGTCATTGGCTATACGCACCTCAAGGTCCTCATCAACCAATGAACGAAGGGTCACTCCTACATCCATGCAACGAATTAACTTGAGAAGTGCTTGTGCCTTGATCTCTTTCTCAAAGACTTCAGCATCGTAAACCCTACCTCCATGTTCTTCTTTTGCCTTTTTAATCAATTCGCCAAAAGGTATCTCTTTAGATACAGCTACAACTTTTAGCGTTGTCATTCTGTTTTTTCCAAAAGGTGGCATGCCATAATCAAACATATTGAACTTAAACCCTATAATATAATAGTCGTTAGGAACACCGACCAGCTTCCTGACAACTTTCTCAAACACCAACATATCGCTTGGATGACCATGAGTTTCAATTGAGATCAGCCCCGAATAGATTTCCTTGCCATCACCCACCGACAGAACTGGGCTTGTCCCCTTTTTCCCTCGGCTGGGGACACCCCGTCCAATTCTGCGATTCGTTCTTACTTGCAACATTGGCCACCTCAACTATTTTTTGCGCCACGGTCTTCCGGCATTTTATCTTTTCTTGCGATCCGGCTTCCCATGACTTACAAACAACACAAGAAATCCAAATATCGCGCCACCGATAGAAATAACAAGGCCAGCGAGTACAACCAATGTGTCTCTGTGCAACCAATTATATTTAAAAACCAAGAATGGAAAGATTATCCCTGTCACCACCATTAAAAGCGCCAAACCCCGCTCTTTCATTTATCTGCCTCCGTACTCACATGAACTTTTCTCGCCATCATTCTGCGCTGAAGACGCTCAAGAAAATATCCGTGCTCCCCGGGTCGGGGTTCTCGTCAATTGCCCCTCCTGCCGAACCCGTGATGAAGATCTTTCCGTTATCATCTATGGCGATGGCTCTTCCCCAATCCTCCCCTTCACTACTTCCCCACTGTTGGGTCCATAATTTCGTTCCATCAGAAGCCCACTTGGTAAGAAACACATCACCCAATCCTATTTCAGCATTGCCATCTAACGGGCCATTTGCCGCTCCAGTCACGAATATGAATCCATCTTTGTCTACGGTCACTGCGGAGCCAATATCTGACTGATCTGTTCCCCACTGTTTAGTCCATTCCCTCGTACCATCGGCATTCCACCTAGTAAGGAAAATATCACTGTTCCCGGCGCTGCTGTTCCCGTCAAGTCCCCCAGCGGTTGTTCCGGTTACATAGATGTTTCCGTTGTCGTCAACCGCGACACCCCATGCACTATCCACATTGTTTGTACCCCACTGCCGATGCCATACTTCGGTTCCCGCGCTGTCTGTTTTTATGAGGAACAGATCATCGTAGCCCGCATTCGTGTATCCGGAAAACGAACCGTTGGTCGAGCCGACTAGATAAAGATTCCCGCTTGTGTCTAAAGCCATTGCGTTGGTTATTTCCGAATCAGCGGTTCCGTACTGCTTTACCCATTGCTCGGAACTACTATTTAGATGCTTTGCCAAAAATACATCGTAGTTGCCAATATAAGTGCCTCCGTCAATGGAGGCTCCGACATCGCCGGAGGTGAAAATCTCATCGCTGGTGTTTATGACAATAGGGTATCCCTCTTCGTACATAGCACTTGTTGAGGTTGTGCCCAACAATTTGCTCCACGCCTTAGTGCCGTTAGCATTCCATCTAGTGATGAAGATGTCATCCCCGCCTATCTGCGTGTTGCCGTCGAAATTGCCCCGTGCAGTGCCGGTCACATAGATATTGCCACTGCTATCAACCGCCGCGCCGTGGCTCCACGCTTCTACGCCGGAACCCCACTGTTTCGTCCATTCCTCGACAAGATCCGCATTCCATTTTGTCAGAAAAATTGGGCCTGTTGTCGTGCTGCTATCAATGGTTCCTGAAGCCGTGCCCGCCACAAAGATATTGCCGTTAGAGTCTAGGACAACCGCAGTGCCGTAGTATAATCCAGTCGTTCTTCCCCACTGTTTTGTCACTCGGCGCACGGTCCAATGACCACCGACGCATTCCGAAACCACACCCGTCTCGGTCTTCCAGTCACCGGTCACACATTCGTTCGTGTCAACATCCGGCACACCTTCGACTTCGCTCAGGTCAGGCACATCATCCTCAACTTCCGCCTCAACCGCATCCACATCCGGCTCCTGCTCCACCGCATCGGTGTCCGGCAGGATTTCGGCATCGGCGCTGTCGGATACATCAGTGGAATCAGTATCTTCGACTTCGCTATCTTCGGCTGACAAGTCCTCATCCACCAGAATTTCGTCGGCTATCTCGTCGACATCAACGGAGCCGTCGGCATCAAGCGCCCGCAACTCCTCGACCAACGCCCCAATATCCACCCTCGCCGGATGATCGCACCCCACCACCACAAAGAACGCCGCCACTACCATTATATATATGTAGCCGCCAACCTTCCCTTCCCTTGTCAAAGGGAGGGATAAAGGGTAGGATTTAACATTTATCACGGGAAGTATTTCGCTATCATTTCTCATCGCCGCCCCCAATAACAGAAAGAACGGTTGATTTTAGCCCACGACCGGGACGATTGCAAGTAAAAGGGGACCGGCCGGAAGCCGCCAAAACTCTTGACACCCCGTCTTTTCTGACTATAGTCGGTATCCGCTTTTTTATGAGGTACCTGTGTTGCTCTATCTGCCCGATATCACCGAGAGCGAACGGCAACTTGTCGTCGACGAACTCTTTACCGGCGAGACGCTCAATAACGGTACCGTCCTGCGGACCTGCGATATGACCCTCTCCCACTACCGCGCCGGCGAGACGATATCGCTCACCTTCGCCGGTCAGTTCGCGGTCGAAGCGGCCTGCGACCGGTGCAGTGTCCCGGTCGAGGTGTCGGTCGAACTGAAAGAGCAATTCATCCTCTTCCCGCAGGAGAGCAACCCCGATATGGATTATGTCTACAGCGGCGACGCCATCGAACTGGACCCTTTCGTCCGCGAGGCGATCGTGCTGAACATACCGCAGAAGATCCTCTGCGACGAGGAGTGCAAAGGGCTCTGCCCGATCTGCGGAAAGGACCGCAACGATGTCGACTGCGGTTGTATGAACAACGGTCAAGAATAACCACGGAGGACCACCATGGCAACGGTAAAACGGAAACATTCACGGGCCAGAGGCCGCACCCGCAGGGCGGGACACCCGAAACTGACCCCCGTCGTAGCGCGCACCTGCCCCAAGTGCGGCGAGACCATGATGCCGCACCGCATCTGCTCTTCCTGCGGCCAGTACCGCGGTAAAGAGATCCTCAAAGGCGGCGCCGAAGGTTAAGCGGTAGGCATGTACGCCACCGTCATCGTCGACGCGATGGGGGGAGACCATTTTCCGGCGATCCCCGTCGAAGCCGCGATCAACGCCTGCAGAGAGAACCGGCTGTTACGGGTCATCCTCGTCGGCCGGGAACGCGATATCCGCAACGCCATCCCCGACGGACGGGAACTTCCGCGTAATATCGAGATCGTCCACGCTCCCGAACATATCGCGATGGATGAAAGTCCCTCGGCGGTCGTCCGCAAAAAAAGCCGCTCCTCGCTTCATGTGGGCTTGAAACTGCTCGCCGAGGGGAAGGGAGACGCCTTTTTCACGGCGGGGAACACCGGCGCCACCGTCGCGGTCGCCTACTTCATTTCCGGGGCGATCCCGGGCATCTCACGTCCGGCGCTCACGGTCGTTTTCCCCGCGATGCAACAGAAGAAGGTGGTCATGCTCGATCTCGGCGCGACCATGGAGGCCAAGGCCGAGACGCTCTACCACTTCGCCCTTCTGGGCGAGGCCTTTTCCCACTGCATCACCGGACTGGACAAACCCTGCGTCAAACTGCTCAGCGTCGGCGAAGAGATGACCAAGGGGAGGCCGGCGGTACTCGAAGCGGCCGAACTGGTGAAGAGCCGTCTCAACTACGGCGGCTTCATCGAGGGGAATCAACTGTTCAAGAATCCGGAGGCCGACGTGATCGTCACCGACGGCTTCACCGGCAATGTGTCGCTCAAGGTCATCGAAGGCCTTTCGGAGACGATCTACGAACTGGTCCGCGCCAAGATAGCGCCCCACCAGTACTGGATGAAGATGTCGGGCTTCTTTTTCAAGACCTTTTTCGGGTCGGCCTTTCAGCGGTTCGACTACACCCGCTACGGCAGCGCGGTGCTGCTGGGCATCAATCATCTGGTCGGCATCGGCCACGGCCGCTCGAATGTACGGGCCTTCAAGACCGGGATACTGACGCTGGCGCGCTACGCCGAAGAGGATATGCAGTCGCGGTTCCGGATACGGCTGGAGCGGCGGTTGGCGAAGATCGACCGTCAGAGGTAGTTGCGCACCACTTCCCAGACATAGTCGAGACTGGAGAAGGGCTTGAGCAGGTAGTCGCTCGCCCCGTTCTGAAGGGAGGACACGGTATTCTCTATCGAAAGCATCCCGGTCATGACGATGACATGGATGGCGGGATCCTTTTCCTTGATGCGCTTCAGGAGTTCGATGCCGCTGATGCCCGGCATGATGACATCGGTGATCACCAGCGCGACATCCTTTTCCTTTTCCAGAATATCGAGCGCCTCTTCGCCGGTGACGGCGATAAGGGCGTCGACCCCCTTGAACTGGAAGAAATTTTTCATCGACTTGACGAGAGCGACCTCGTCATCGACGATGAGCACACGCTTCATCGCATCCCTCTGAGATACCGTTGGCTCATAACGACCGGATGATATATCGGCGGGCGCCGCATTGTCAAGTTTCTCTCCGCAGACGGGCGAACAATTCAAGATGCCGCGTGGCGGGGAACTGGTCGACTATCGTGAGGGCGTCGAGGGTGAAGCGTCCCTGTCGTTCGAGGCGGCCGAGATCGCGCACGAAGGTGGCGCCGTCGCAGGAAATGTAGCAGAGTTCGTTCGCCGGCGCCGCCGACAGCGCGGCGACCAGTTGCGGCGAAAGCCCGGTGCGCGGCGGGTCGACCACGATAAGGTCCGCCTCCGGCAGCGCGGCGGCATGATCGAGATCGGCGCGCACGAACCGCGCCGCGCCGCCGAGATTGACGGCGAAATCGGCCGCCGCCCGTTCCGACAGTTCCATGCCGGTCACCGCACAGCCGCGCCGGGCCGCGAACAGCGAGAAAAGCCCCGCGCCGCAGAACAGGTCGAGCACCCGCGCCGGCCGCAGCCGGCCGAGCAGTTCGCCGAAAAGCGCCGCGAGCGCCGCCGCCCCCTCCTCGGAGGCCTGAAAGAAACTGCCGCGCGAAACGCGGAACCGTTCGTCCCCCACCACCTTCACGACCGCCGCATCGCGCGGTGTCCAGCCGCCGCCCTGCGGCGCATATTCGTACGCTATCTCACCGCCGGAGCGGACGGCCGCATCTGCCCGCAGGACCTCATTGAGCCCCGGATGCAACAGCGGACAGGCGCAGAACGGGACATCCTCGTGGGAACCGCGCCGCCGGAAGGCCGGCCGGCCGCCGACGATGCGGACCTTGGCGCGCGTTCTGAGCCCCAACTCGCCGACGCTCACCCATTGCGGCGCGACGATGAGTTGGGCGCCGTTCTGACGGAAGAATTCCGCCACGACACCCTCCTTGACCATCTGCTGTAACGGATAGTCCATGTGGAGGAAGGAACAGCCGCCGCAGCGGCCGAAGAGCGGACAGACCGGCTCGCGACGACCTGCCGCCTTTTGCAGTACGGTGAACGCGGTCGCCCGGAAGGCGCGCCGGACCGGCTCGACGGCCGTTATGTCGACCGTCTCTCCGGGAAGGGTGCCGGGAACGAAATAGGTCTTTCCCTCCGCCCAACCGATACCGTCGCCGGAGGATATGATCTTTTCGATGGTTACGCGCAATGGAGGGACTATCGCGTTATCGCGTGCGCAGAGATGTTCTACTTCGCCGGCTTGGCGCCCTTCTTTTCCGGGGCGGCCGGTTTTTCGGGACGGGGATAGCCGACGAACATATTGTTATCATCCAGCAATTCCGGGTACTTCGAAATGAAGGTGTCTTTCCATTCCTTGAGCGGGAAACGCCCTTCGTTGTAGAACATCGTGATGTACATCAGGCGATCCTTATCGGAAATGACCTGATAGCGCATGTACAGTTTGTTGAGAAGGCCCAGCAGTTCGTCGTCCTTGAGTTGGCGCGCCCCGGCGTCGATCGCCTTCTGGGTCGCCTTCTGGATGCGGTCCTTGACCATGTCGCGGTTGAAGTTCTCGATCTCCTTGATGCGGATCATCGCCTTGATCCACTCCTGATAATCGTCCTTCGCCTCGGCCTCTTTCCATATCGCGTCGTATTTCTGTTCGGCGATCTTGATGTCGCAGTTACGCTCCATTTCCATCAGTTGCTGATCGTTGGGATAATTGCTCCGCAGGGCGATAAGCAGCTGTTTGGCGGGGCCGAACTGTCCCTGCTCCATGAGTTTCTGCACATCGGCGCGCCGATCGGTCTCTTTGCCGCCCGAACAGCCCGACGCAAGCAGCAGCCCGACGATAACCAGCGCCGCCAGCGCCACGACCATGATCCGCTTCATGTTGTACCTCCTCGCTATGTTAGCAATACCGGTTGTTTTTTATGATAGGGATGCCGCCAGCCGATGTCAATAAAAAAAAGGGCCCGGTCTCCCGGGCCCTCGCGAAGCGTTTATCGGAGCGGGTTAGAATTCGGCGCCGCCCTGAATGCTCACATTGTAGAAACCGTAGGCGAACACATCGTTGGTCGAGCCGTTCATATTGACCAGTTGCGACTGCGGCTGCATCATGAACGAGATGCCCCAGAACGATCTCACCGTCTCGAATTCCTTCGCGAACAGGTTGATCGCGATGCCGAAACGCATGGTCATCGCGTCGTTCTTAAAGGTGTAGTTCTTCAGCGCGTTGGAAGCAGTACTCGTAGCGCTGTACCAGTGGAGATAGTTGCCGGCGGCGGCGTCGCGGTTGTAGACACCGTAGTTGAGGTCGAAGCGGACGCCGAACTGCAGTTTGTCGATGATGCCGTAATCGATCGACAGATTGTAGGCCGGCATGATCGACAAGCTCATCCCGCCGGTCAGGTCGCTGATGAGGTATTTCGGAGGCTGACCGCTGGGGGTGATGGTCCTGATGAGATTGGCCATCGTGTAATCGAAGGTAAGCCACGTTTCGAAGCCTTCGTAACTGAATATGGCGCCGAGGCCGAAACCGATGAAGGGGATCTGCTTTTTGGTGGTCGCTTCGTAGTCGGTGCGGTACTGGAAACCGAGCATCGCGGTGATCATCTCGGAGCGGTAGCCGCCCTTGAAGTAGATGCCCATGGTCTTCTGGCTGAACCAGTACTGCGATATCGACGGGATGACGCCGGTGGCCAGTTGGAGTTCGGCGGTGACGCCCGATTCGTCGTCAAGCGCGTAATCGAAGCCGATGCCGAAACCGGCGTCGGTCTCCGGTATCCACCCTTCGGTCGCGAGGAGCGAACGGGTGCCGTACGGGGTGCCGATCGCCACGCCGAGGTGCTGGTATTTGTCGAGTATGCCGTAGGAGGGGATCATCTTGCCGGCGCGCAGGATGAGCACATCGAACAGTTTCATCCCGCCGTACACCTCGTAGGGCATGCCGTTGAGGATGCTGTTGAGGGTGTAGTTGTCGTCCATGAGCGGGTTGTACTGCACCACCGGGCCGCTGCTCGAAAGGAGCGGGTTGTTGGTGCGGACGTTGATGGTACCCTTGGCGAAGATCGATTTGCCGGTGTATTCGGCGCCGAGAATGCCCTCTTCGACCGCGCCGAACATGAGCGACTGGGCGCTCGATTTGACGGCGCCGGCCGGTTTTTCGGTGTAGCCGCCGAAGTTGAAGGAGCCCTTCACCATGATGACCGGCTTGATCCCCGCCGGAGCGGAGGGAGCGGCCTTTTTCTTTTCTTCTTTCTTCTTGGTGCCGAGAAGATCGTCCACCGATTTCTTCGGTTCGGCCTTCTTGGGCGCTTCCTCTTCTTCCTCGAAATCGTCGGCTTTCTTCGCCGGAGCGACCTCTTCCTCCTCTTCCTCCGGTTCCTCTTTCGCCGGCGTATCGCCCAGCAGGTCCTTTATCGCCTGATCGCTCGCCTGTTTGTCGGCGTCTTCCTTGTCGGAGGCCGACTTTTCGGCATCGAACAGCTCCTCCTCCGCCTTCTTTTCTCCGCCGCCGCCGCCGAACTCTTCGTCGAACTCATCGGCCACGCACAGCGAGAACGGGAGCAGCATCATAAGAGCGATGAACAGGGTCTTACCAGAAATGCGCGTCATCACGAAACCTCCTTCTTCCATATTCCAAAGATTGCAACTGTCGCCACACCTTATGGGAACAGAACGGAAATTTCAAGTTTTTTTGTCCGCGCCCCGCAGGGGAAGATGAAAGTTGAAACGACACGCTGTTTGTGCTAGAGTGGCCTGCCATTACGGAACCGGCCCGACGCCGGTCGGAGGAACGGATGAGATTTCTGGTGTATCGCGAATCGACCTTTTCGGCGGCCCACCGCCTGCGCAACTACCACGGCAAGTGCGAAAATGTCCACGGCCACAACTGGCGGGTGCGTCTTTATGCGGCGCGGCCGGAACTCGACCCGAACGGTTTTGTGGTTGATTTCAAGGAACTCGACGCCATCCTGCTGCGGATACTGGACCGGCTCGACCATAAGGATATCAACGAGGTCGCTCCCTTCACGACCGAGAACCCGACCGCCGAACACCTCGCCCGCCACATTTTCCGGGAGGCGGAACGGGAACTGCTCGAACGCGATCCGGCCTGTTCGGTGGAGCGGGTGATGGTGTGGGAATCGGAAAAGTCGTGCGCCATCGTCGAGAGGGACGCATGAAGTTGCGGCCCAATGTGGCGCTCGTCGTCCGCGACGGCGCCGGTCGTCTGCTCATCGGAGAACGGAGCGATATGGTCGGCGCGTGGCAACTGCCGCAGGGGGGCGTAGAGGCCGGGGAGGCGCCCGAAGCGGCGGCGTGGCGCGAACTGGCCGAGGAGACGGGACTGACCCGCGCCGAGGTGAGCCTCGCGGGATCGGCGGGGCCCTTCAGTTACCGCCTTCCCAACGGCGTGGTGGCCGCTCGCGGTTTCATAGGGCAGGAACAGACTTATTTCCTGTTCCGGCTCGAAAAGCCGGCCACACCCCGGCCGAACGACGAGTTCCGCGCCTTCCGCTGGGAAGAACCGGCGGCGGTACTGGCGCTCGCGGTCGATTTCAAACGCCCCTGCTACGCGGCGGCGTTCCGTGAACTGTTCGGAGAGAACGGATGAAACGCTATCGATACCTTGCGGGGAAAAAACCGATCAAAGTCATCGCGTGGACGCTTTTCGCGCTTTTTATCAGCGGCGCGATCGGCCTTTTCGCCGGGTACCGGTACCTGAAAGGCGAGATACCGAAGATAGAGACCATCGCCGATTACAAGCCGGTGCAGGGGACCAAGGTGTACGCCTACGACGGTCAGTTGATCGCCGAGTTCTATCAGGACAACCGCCGCAATATCGTGCCGTACGACAAGATACCGCGCCTTCTGTCGCTCGCTTTCGTCGCGGGCGAGGACGGCGAGTTCTTCAAACACAAGGGGATCGATCCGGTCGCCATCGTGCGCGCCGCGTTCAAATACGCCTTCACCGGCGTCAAACAGGGGGGCTCGACCATCACCCAGCAACTCGCCAAAGCGTTCGTCGGCACCGAACGGACCTATACCCGGAAACTCAAGGATATGCTGCTCGCGATGGAACTGGAACGGGCGCTCACCAAGGAGGAGATACTCTACCTGTACCTCAACGAGATATTCCTCGGCAGCGGCGCCTACGGGGTCGAATCGGCGGCGCTCACCTACTTCTCGAAACATGTCTGGGAACTCTCGCTCCCCGAGATGGCGACGCTCGCCGGGCTTCCCAAGTACCCTTCCGAAGCCTCGCCGAAGAACAACCCGGAGAAGGCGACCAAACGGCGCGACTATGTGCTCGGCCGGATGCGCGCCGACGGCTACATCACGCAGGAACAGTACGACGCGGCGGTCAAAACGCCGATGTTCGTCACGCCGATGAAGGATTTTTTCCTCGACAAGACCCCCTACTTCAGCGAAAAGGTGCGCCGCCACCTGCAGACGGCCTACGGCAACGACCAGTTGTACCAGCAGGGGCTGGTCGTGTCGACCACCGTCGATATGCGCGCGTCGCAGATGGTCGACGAAGCGCTCTACACCGGCCTGCGGGCGCTCGCCCGGCGTCAGGGCTATGTCGGCCCGCTGTACCGTATCGACCTCAAGAAGGATATCGACCGCTATCTGGCCAGACACCGCAAGGCCTTCGGCGCCATAACGCCCGGAACGATGACGCGCGGCGTCCTCTATCAGGGGGTGGTGCTGTCGGCCGCGAAGAACGAGGCGATCGTGCAGGTCGGCGAAGTGAAAAAACCGCTCTACCTGAAACATATGCAGTGGGCGCGGCCCCACAATCCGCTCGGCGGCTGGGTGAATATCGCCTCGACCGAACAGGTGCTCAAGCCGGGCGATGTGGTCATCGTCCGCGCCACCGATGAGAAGGGGGTGACCGAGGATTTCGATCACCGCGCCTTCGAGGCGCCGCTGCCGTCCGATTTCTTCTTCGCGCTGGAACAGATACCGGTGCCGCAGGGGGCCGCCATCGTGAAGGATCCCTACTCGGGCTACATCCGCGCCGTGATGGGGGGCTACAATTTCGAACAGAGCGAATTCGACCGCACCTCGCAGGCCTGCCGCCAGCCCGGTTCGGCGATGAAACCGGTCTTCTACGCCGCGGCGCTGGAACAGAAGGACGAGGAGCGGAAACTCAAGTTCACCCCCGCCACGATGCTGCTCGACGCGCCGGTGGCCCTTACCGATATGAACTTCAAGCCGGAGAACCACGACGCCACGTTCAAAGGAGAGGTGACGCTGTGGGAGGCGATCGTACTGTCGATGAACGCGCCGGCGGTCCGGATGTTCATGGACATCGGCATCTCCTACGGACTCGACTTCGCGAAGAAACTGGGGATCAAGAGCGAACTCCGGCCCGAGTTCGGCACCGTTCTGGGCGCCTCCTGCCTGACGCTCGACGAACTGACCGACGCCTATTCGCACTTCCCGAATCAGGGGAAAAAACCGCACACGACCTACATCCGCAAGGTGGTCGACCGTAACGGCGCCCTGCTGGAGAACAACACCGTCTTCTATGATCCCTATCTGTCGGCCGCCGAGAAGATAGAGCGGATGCTCCTCAACGCCCGCCGGCCCGAGGAACAGAATATGTCGCCGCAGAGCGCCTACCTCATGACCAAGATACTGCAGGACGCTTCGACCTACGGCACTTCGGCGCAGGCGTCGTCGCTCGGACGCAACCTCGGCGGCAAGACCGGCACCACCAACGACAGTTTCGACGCGTGGTTCATCGGCTTCTCGCCCGAATTCATCGCCGGGGTCTGGGTGGGCAACGACCAGCACGGCATCACGCTGGGCCCGAATGAATCGGGCTCGAAGGCGGCGTTGCCGATCTGGATGGACTTCATGTCGCGCTATCTCGCCAACTTCCCCAAGACCGATTTCCGGCGGCCGCCCGGCATCGTGTCGGTCCAGATAGACCGCAAGACGGGACTGGTGAGCGAAACGGGACGCATGATGCACTTCGTCGCCGGCACCGAACCGACCACCACCGTCGAGGAAAAAGATGTCGTCGATCCGACGCTCATGAAGGTGCAGTGAACACCCGGGGTATCGTCCGCCATAGTCTGAAACTGGTATTTCTCACCGCCGGCAGCCGCGTATTGGGCCTTATCCGCGAGATCGTGCGGGCCGCCTACCTCGGCACCACCGCCTTTTCCGACGCCTTCACCATCGCGTTCCTCCTTCCCAATCTGATGCGCAAACTCTTCGCCGAAGGGAGCATCGCCGTCGCCTTCGTTCCGACCTTCAAAGGCTACCTCATCGAGGACAACAGGGAGAAGATACGGCTCTTCCTCTCGTCGTTCCTGACGGTGCTCACCTTCCTCGTGGTCACGGCGGTCACCCTCGGCATTCTCTTCACCGGACCTCTTATCCACACCTTTTACGCCGATCTGACCCCCGACATACAGCAGGAAACGGCGTTCCTCACCCGCATCATGTTCCCCTATCTCGCGTTCATATCGATGGCCGCTTTTTTTCAAGGGATACTCAACAGCGTCAACATATTCGGCCCCGCCGGCGCGGTGCCGATGGTCTTCAACGGCTGTATCATCGCCTCGACGGTGCTTCTGTCTCCCTATATGGACAATCCGGCGCGCGCCATGACGGTCGGCGTCATCGTCGGCGGCTCTCTGCAGGCGCTGCTCCAACTGCCCTATGTCATCAGGACGGGGTTTCGCTTCTGCTTCCGGCCGCTCGCCGCGGCGTTCCGCGATCCCGGCGTCCGCAAGATATTTCTGCTGGTCGGCCCCACCGTCATCGGGATGGCGGCCTACGAAGTGAATGTCCTCGCCTCCTCGGTCATCGCAAGCACCGCCGGAACGGGCGTAGTCAGTTCGCTCCAGTTCAGTAACCGGCTCCTTGAACTGCTCCTTGGCATCTTCGCCGTCTCTATCGGGACGGTGGTGCTCACCGAACTTTCGGAGAACGCCAAGCGGAACGAGTGGGATAAATTCACCGGGCATCTGCTGTTCAGCATCAACCTCATCGCGCTGGTCACCATCCCGGCGACCCTCATCGCCCTCATGAACGGCCGCGAGATCATTACGCTGGTCTTCAAGGCGCGCGCCTTCGGCGACGATTCGGTGACGCTCACTACCGCCATATTCCTCTGTCACATCGCGGGGCTCTACTTCATCGCCGCCAACCGCGTCCTCGCTCCCGCCTTCTACGCTCAGGAAGATACCAAATCGCCGACCTGGGCCGGAATGTGGTCGTTCGGCGCCAATATCGCGCTGTGTCTGGCGCTGGTCGGGCCGCTGAAAGGGCAGGGGATCGCGCTGGCCGCGACGCTGGCCGCTCTCATCAACACGACCTTCCTCGTTCTGCCGCTCATCCGGAAGAAGCGCGACGCCTTCGGGCCGATGACCGGCCGCGCCGCCCTCTATGCCTTCCGCATACTGCTGATTTCGGGAGCCATCGCCGCGCCGCTCTACTTCCTCAAGCCGTATCTCTACGGCCTCTTCGCCGCGAGCGGCTGGCGGATAGTCGCCTTGGGCATACCGCTGACACTCGTATCGATCATCTTTTTCGCCCTCTTCTTCGCGGCGCTCTTCCTCATGAAAGATACGCAGGCGCTGTGGCTGGCGGGAAAACTGAAGAAGAAATTCATGGGCGGGAACGGGAAAGAGTAATCGGGGCAATCGCTTGAATACAATATAAGGTATGAGAAACTTGTTATTTTCTAGAACGGTTCTTTTTCCGTAGCTCCAACTGCTTGCGCGTTTTCTCGATCTCCGCCAGCAACAGATCCGCATCAGGTAAAATGGTTTGATATTCCGCGGCAAGCATCCTGTTCAATGAACCGCCCAAAGCATAGCGTACCAGATCGTTGCCTTTCTCCGCGCAGAGAATAATGCCGACCGGCGGGTTTTCATCGGGGCGCGTCCAGTTCTCGCGTGCATAATTAAGATATACTTGCATTTGTCCACTGTCGGCATGAGTGAACCTGCCCAGTTTAAGGTCAATAAGCACCAAGCACTTGAGACGGCGGTGAAAGAAAACCAGATCGACCCGGAACCAAGTGTCGTCAATGCGAAGCCTTTTCTGCCGACCGATAAAGGCGAAGTCGGTTCCCAATTCCAAGAGAAACGATTCCAAGTGACGAATGATGGCATCTTCCAGTTCCGATTCGGAGTATTCGTCCTTGAGTCCAAGAAATTCCAGCACCAGCGGGTTTTTGATCTCTTCTTCGGGACTCACCGTATCTTGCGGCAGTGCTTTTTCTCCTTTTTTCAGCATGGCGGCCTTGTTTCTGGAAAGCGCAGTTCTCTCATAAAACATTGATGATATCTGCCTATCGAGTTGCGGCTCCGACCAGCCACCGCGCAATGCCTCGATCTCATAAAAAGAGCGAGCATCAGCATTCTTGACCGATAACAGACGGACATAATGAGACCACGGCAGAGGAAACAGCCCGGCTATATAGGCCAAAGACCATTTGACGGGAGCCTTCCGCGTTGTTTGCGGCAAATTGCCAGAAGCCTTCTGACCTTTCTCGGAGGTTTCGTCGGCCAACAAATTGCCAGAAGCCTTCTGGCAAATCTTTTCCGGAGGAAAAACTAAATAAAACTGACGCATCTGCTGTAGGTTTTGCCGCGAAAAACCTCTGCCTAACCGCTTCGTCAAGTCGGCAGAAAGACGCTTCAACAGCGCAGTTCCGTACTCCGCTCTCTTTTTGCCGTCTTGTTCATATTCGACTATTCGATGGCCGACCTCCCAATAAGTCGCGGTCATGATGCTGTTGACCGTTCGTGCCGCGGTCCTTCGTGCATCTTCCAAAAGTCCGATCATGCCGGAGAGCATGGAGAGATATTCGGGCGGTGTTTTTTCCAGTTGTTTGTCGCTCATAGAGCACCTCTCTTTTTTTACAGTCGCTAAGTCAATCAGAAACTCGCATTCAATATCGGCATGAAGAATACTTTATTGTTCTTCACGATGTTGACGAGTCCTATCTGGAAGCCGTAGAGGTCGCCGGTATAGTTCACGAGGCCGATCTGCGCGCCATAGACGGTGCGCGCGACATTGACCACGCCGGTCTGCGTCCCTTTCATGGTCTGCGCCATGTTGAGGATGCCGAACTGGCCGATGCCGGCGAACTTCGTCGCAGTATTCCAGACGCCCACCTGCATACCGCCACGAAAACCTTCACGGGCTTGACCCAGTTCCAACACTTCGCCGGTGTCTGGACGAGTATAGGTTTCATTCGGCAATTCTTCTTCTTCCGTCATTACGAGCGAATCGCCAAGACTACTGTATCCGGTACTGTTGATGAATCCCGCCTGTATGAAACCACGAAATGAACCGTTGAAGGAGAATATCGCGCCGATTTGAAGAAGACCCTTGAACATATAGTTGAAATTCATAGCACCAATCTGAACCCCGCCACGGAAACCGTCCCATTTTCTTCTGCCGCCCCAAAAGGATTTATCGGGATGCCATGCTCTTCTGAGGGAAATGAATCCTGCAGTATTCAAAGGAGCGAACTGCACAAGAGACCACACATAATCAGCCCGCGATTTAATGGTGTCAATCTTAAGTAATGTATAGGAATGCCCTACATAGGAATAATTCCCGAAATGTAACAAAGCAAATTCTACTTGTGCGTAATCCACTAAAGACACTCGAACTAGGGCACCAGTCAAGGAATCGGCATTTAACATGGTTATCTGTGCCAAAAGAAAAGATTTCCAATGCGATCCAACCATTGAAAGTTGCGTCAGTGCAATTTGCCGATGACTTGAAGAATTGTACAGAGATCCCATGCTGACAAGGCCAGTAAATTCACCGCTGCTGCAATACCCTATCATTGTGAATTTCTTTCCACGATACCCATTACAGGTCAAGTAAGGATCTGCCGTGTCTTCAATCCTTTTTCGGTATTTTTCCCAAGCTATCTCTTCCAGAGAGTCAGCACCAAAACATAGTTCAGAAAAAAGAAGGCTCACCAGAAGCACGAAGTTCAGAAGTCTTTTCGAGAAAATCTTACGAAGCCCCAAAGTGACACACCCCTATCACGAAATCACCGCCAGTATATCATAAGGAAAAGGTTTTGCCAGAGAAAATTGAAGGGGGACGCGGGAGCTAATCTTGTCTTCCTCCCGCTTTTATGATAGCTTCCCCCGACCGATGACCGGTCAGGGAAGACCACCGAACGGAGTAACGACATGGCGCAGAAGAACGACGAGATCGTGGTACCGCACGGCATCATCTTCAACTGGGGCGAATACCTCGGCAAGCGGGTGAACTACATCCTCAAACACATGGGCTACGGCACGATGACCGTCTACCCCAAACGCGGCCAGAACCCCAACGACGACTATGTGGTCTTCGACTACACCGACCGCGACATCCTCTTCTTCGTCCGCAACGGACTCATCGTCGAGATCCGCTTCCTCACCAAGCACCCCGAGAAGGTCTTCAACCTCGGCATGGGGATGACGCGCGAACAGATCGAGGCGGTCGCCGGACGGCCCAACAAGGTGATGAAGGCGGCCGAGATCGGCTTTCAGGCGCCCTTCGAGCACGTCTGGGCCTACAACGACATGGAACACTTCGACTTTACCCTTGAGGTGCTGTTCGACGATCGCTGGATATCGAATCAGATAAATATCTATCCGTAAGGCTTCAGACCGCGCCGATCCGCGGGACCGTCACGACAAATCGCGCGCCGCCCAGCGATGAATCCTCCACCGCGATGGTGCCGCCCGCTTCGGTGACCAGTTTCAACGAATGACTGAGTCCGATGCCGGTGCCGCCCGGCTTGGTGGTATAGAAATTCCGGAATATCTTTTCCCTCTCCGCCGCCGGGACACCGTGCCCGCTGTCGTCCACAAAAAGACGGACCATGCCGCCCGCCGCTTCGCCCGACAACATCACGCGGCCGCCGTCACCCAGTTCCTCCCACGCGTTCTTGAGGAGATTGAGCATCACCTCGCGGAACGAATTGAGCGCGATGGTCAGTTCGGCGTCGGGTAACATCGCCACATCCAGCGATATGCCGCGTTTCTTGAATTCACCTTCGTGGAACTTCAACAGGTCGTTCAATGCCTCGGGCAGGAGCGTTCTGTGGGCCGGTTCATCTTCGGCGCGGTAGCGCACCATCCCCATGTAGCGGTCGGTCATCTCCTCGAGTCGTATCACCTCCTTGACGATGAGGGCGATCGAGGCCGACAGTTCGTCGGGGGTAAGGTTCCGCGCGTTGTCGGCGATGTATTCGGCGTTGAGTTTGACCGTCGAGAGCGGATTGCGGATCTCGTGGGTCACCTTCGAGGCCATCTCGCCGATGGAGATGAGCCGCTCCGAATTGAGCAGGCGGCTGGCGAGCCGTTCCTGTTCGCTGATGTCGCGGACAACGTGGAGCACCGTGCCGCCCACCGTCGTCACATCGCGCCAGTAGGTCTTCCCGGTATGCGGCAGTTTACCCGGCAGGGAGATATCGATGCCGCTCTTCGCGATGACCGCCTTCAGCGGTTCCCCGATGAACTCCGGTCCGGTGCCGAACCATTCATGGAAAACGGTGTTGACGAACAACACCCGCTCCGACGCGGTGTCGGCGGCGACGATGCCCGCCTGCAGGGAATCGAGGATATCGCGGTACCGTTTGAGTATCGTCCGTTCCCGGGTCAGTTCGCGGCGGTCGGCGTTCTCGGCGGTCGCGCGTTCATCGCCGATCCGGCCGGCGCACGCCATCAGGTCGTCGGCGCCGGGATCGGGCAGGCCGATCTTCTTGGCGACCGCCTCAAGCCGTCTGCCGCCGCGCCGCGCCAGAAAAAGCGCCGCCAAGCCCAGCGCCGCGACCGCGGCGAACAGCCCGGCGGTAACGCGCGCGGTCAGTAGAAGTCCCTGCCGGCGCGCCCCTTCGGCCTCTTTGCCCAGCCGTTTGCCGGCAAGCACCAGTATCTTGTGCAGAATCTTGATCTCTCCGCGCAGAAGCTCGCTTTCGACGGCCGGATCCCCCGAGGCCCATTGCGCGACGGCGGGCCAGACCTTTTCGTGATAGCCCGTCAACCGCGTTTTGAGCAACGGGTCCAGACGATCGGCGACCGCGACCGCATGACGCTCATAGCGGCCCTTCAGACGATTCACCGCATCCTGCAGGCGCGGGTCGGCGGGTGTGCCGGTCGCGATGTATGCCTGTAACAGTTCGATCTCTTTTGCCATATCGTCCGCCCAGAGCGGCACCGGGTCGGCGGCGGCGCGGTAACCGTCCACGAACAGGGTGTTGAGAGAGATAAACCCGGCCGACGCAACGGTCAGAATCGCGATAAGAAGGATAAGAAGGATGCGATTAGTCAAGCGTGGTGGCGGTCGCTATATCGCCGCGTTCGATGCCGACGACGCTCCGGGTGATGATGGCCACCGCGGTGTGCGGCTCGGCGCGGACGACCACGATCTCGCCCACCTGCTCCCGGGGAAGTTTGAGCACCTCATCGGGGTCGAGCGTCCCGAGGCCGTCCTGCTGGCGACGTATCGTCAGCATGTGTCCTTCCTGCAGACCCTCCTTGAAGCCCTTGTCGAGATAGACCAGATAGCCGGGACCGAAGTAGATGACCGGATCGTAGCCGGTGAGGACCGTCACTTCCATTTTCTTGTCGAGTTGCACGATGCGGATGTTGGTCTTGAGTTCCTCGAACTCGCGGACGCTGTCGCCGCGCTCGACCGAGGTATAGGACTTGACGATCTTGACCGTCGCGATGCCGGACTTGTTGATGTCGATGATCTTCCCCTTGCCGGTGATCTCGACCCGATTCCCCACCACATCGCCCGACACCGGGTGTTCGATCTCCTCCTCGACACGGAAGAACTCGAGATAGTCGCCCACCGCCAGTTTCTTGCCGTCGAACTGTACGTAACAATCGTCCTCGGTGGAGAGCAGTTCCTTCTGGTCGTAGGCGGCCAGCAGTTTGCCGGCGATCTTGAGCCCTTCGGGCGATATAAAGCCGCGGTGCGGCACGTCGAGCACCGTGTCGTCTATCTGACGGAAACGGTCGATGCGATATTTGCCGCCGAGTTTGACGTATTCTTTGTAATTCTCCGGCTTGTCGTCGAGCGTTTTGCCGGTGCGGGCGGTCTCATCGGTCTCCATATCCTCGGAGGATTCACTCCCCTCGCCGATGGCCAGACCCCCTTCGTTGGTCGGCGGCATCATGATCTCGCCGGTACCCTTGAAGTATATTTTATCGCCGGGGTAGATGAGATGGGGATTCTTGACCTGCGGGTTGATCGACCAGACTTTCGGCCAGTACCACGGGCTTTTGAGATATTTCTCCGAAAGGTCCCACAGCGTATCGCCCGTCGCCACTTCGTGTTCGTCGGGCGCCTGCGTGAAATCGGCCTGATTCAGGTCGATGAAGGGGGGCACCGGCACCTCTTCGGAGTTGCCCGGCGCCTCCTGCGCCGCAAGCGTCAAGGCGAACACTATCACGAACAGAACCAGCAGGTTTTTCATCGCTGCCTCCGCAAAGTTACATAACTATGCTTAATTAGCATAACAATTCATGCTAACTATATAACAATTATCTATATTATTGTCAATTTTTCTCAACATTTTTCCTTTGCCGACTTTTCAGGAGCGTCACCGTCTGCCGCTTCACCGCGCCGCTGCGGGCATCCTCCAGATAGGTCTCTATCTTTACGATGCCGACCCGGGGGACGAAATAATGCACCGATTTCAATAAGATATCAGCGGTCGCCGCGACGCTCGTCTCGACCGCGATCGCCCCCTCGAAACGGCCCGCAGGGGTATCGACCGGCGTATCGACCGATACAATAGTGCGTGTCTCCCGCTGGGTGGGGGTCAGGAAGGCGACCCACGACCGTTTCTCCTGTAGCGGAAAAGTGAGCAGGTAGCGGTCCTTGTCGCGGATGCCGCGATGATCGGCCGTGAGCATGGTGCCGCGGTTATCGACGAACCATTCTCCCTCCTGCCGGACGATCTCGACGGTCATCTCCCCCGCCTGACCGAGGTAGTCGACCGTATAGACCCACTGTTCCCCCACCGCGAGAGGCAGGTAGACAAGGGCGGAGTCGCGGTAATCCTGCGCCGGCTTTTTCTCCGGACCGCCCGACGAGGCGCAGGCGGCGATAAAAAGCAGACAGCTGCCGAGCACGATGTTTCTGATCATGGTATCGGGTACTCCTTCAGGTTGTCGGTGCCGAATCGTTCCGCGAGAAAGGAAAGCAGTTCGCGCGCCAGTTCGGCGGGGCGCGGCGCCGCGCCGCGTTCGCGCTGTATGGAGGTCACTCCCCCGTCGGTGATGCCGCAGGGGACGATGCCGGTGAAGTGGGTCAGGTCGGGGGCACAGTTGAGCGCGAAACCGTGGGCCGAGACCCCCCGTTTCACATGGAGACCGACCGCGGCGATCTTGTTGCGGCCGACCCACACACCCGTTCTTTTCTCATCCCAGCGCGCCGCGATACCGTAGCGCGTTTCGAGCACCCGGGCCATACCGGCGCCCCACCATACGACGAATTCCTTCACCGATCCGAACCGGCAGCGGTGCAGGTCGAGAACGGGATAGATGACCAGTTGCCCGGGCCCGTGGTAGGTCACATCGCCGCCGCGCCGGGTCCGGTGAAGGGCGATGCCGCGACGCTCCCGTTCGGCGGCGGGCATCAGGATGTGCCGCTCGACGCCGCGTATCCCGAGCGTGTAGACCGGCGTATGTTCGAGGAACAGCACGATACCTTCGCCCAGTTCCCCGGCGAGCACCCGGTCGCGGAGCGCCTCCTGACGTTCCAGCATCGCCCCGTATTCCTGCGGCCGGTCGAAGATATGCCAGTACATGCTAATGCCCCTCGAGCAGGCGGTCGGCGAAACTGCGCGGCAGTTTCAGTTTCCGTATCTGGTTCACCGTCTTTTCCACATCATATTCGACGCGGTGGAACTGGACCGCCATCTTCTCGGTGTCGAAGGTGACGAAGCCGGCCCGTTTGTCGCCGTCGCGGGGCTGACCGACCGAACCGACGGCGCAGACCGAGGGGTAGGGAAAGTCGATATCTATACGGCCCGAGGTGAGGTCCAGTTCGATCGAACGACCGTTGCCGGTCAGGACGAAATAACTGAAAAAGTGGGAATGGGCGACGAACGTGACGCGCCGTAGAAAGGGCTCCACCTCGTACAGCCGCTCGACCGTCTCTTTGCTGTAGAGGTAGTCGAACCGTTCCGGCATCCGCGGCGAGCCGTGCGAACAAAGGATCAGCCCGGTGTCGTCGTTGAAGATGTATTTCAGGTCGGCGAGGAATTTTTTCTGCTCGTCGTTCAACTGATCGCGCGACCATTCGATGACATACCGGATGGCGTCGTAGTAACTCGACACGTCCACCTTGCGCACCGCGCCGGCGTCATGGTTGCCCAGCACCCCGCCGTGGACGTTGCGGCGCAGTATCTCGACCGATTCGGCCGGCCACGGCCCGTACCCGACCGCATCGCCGAGGAAATAAAGCCGGTCGGGCTTGAGCCCGGCGATCTTCCGGATGACCGCCTCGAGCGCCGGCAGGTTGCCGTGTATGTCCGACAGAAGGGCGATCAGCATTTTTGTTACAACAGCTCCGCCGCCGCGTTGGCAAGCGCCGAGCGCTCGCCTTTTTCAAGGATGATATGTCCCGCGAGATCGAATTCCTTGAACTTGTCGACGATGTAGGAAAGTCCGTTGTTCGATTCGTTCATGTAAGGATTGTCTATCTGGAACGGGTCGCCGGTCAGCACTATCTTGGTGTTCTCGCCGACGCGCGACACGATGGTCTTCACCTCGTGCGGCGTCAGGTTCTGCGCCTCGTCGACGATGATGAACTGTTCGGGGATACTGCGGCCGCGGATATAGGTGAGCGCCTCCACCTCGATGATGCCCGAATTCAGGAGATCGTTCATCTTGCCGAAGTTGGTCGAATCGTAGCCGGCCAGCAGGTACTCGAGATTGTCGAAGACCGGCTGCATCCACGGCTTGAGTTTCTCGTTGACCGTGCCGGGGAGATAGCCGATATCGCGCCCCATCGGGTAGATCGGCCGCGCGACGAGCATCCGGGTGTAGACCCCCTCCTCGAGGCACTTGACCAGTCCCGCCGCGATGGCAAGGAGCGTCTTGCCGGTGCCGGCCATACCCATGAGCGACACCAGTTTCACCCGGTCGTCGAGCAGGAGGTCGAGCGCCATTTTCTGTCCCACGTTGCGCGCCGATATGCCCCAGACCGACTTGTACTGCTTGAGCGGCACCGCCGCTTTGTCGAAGGGATCGATCCGGACGATCGACTGATGCTGTTCGTTGGCGGCGTCCTTGAGCAGGAAGAACTGGTTGGCAAAGCCCTTCTGGAACGGCGCGGCAAGCGCGTCGTCAAGCGGCAGTTTCTTCATCTGGTGGATACGGTCGATAACCTCGCCGGCGATCTCGAGCGGCTCGAACCCCTTGTGAAGACTCGTGAAATTTATCGTCTCGTTCTTGTAGGTCTCGGCCTGTATCCCCAGCGCATCGGCCTTGATGCGCATGTTGATGTCCTTGCTGACCAGCACCACCGGCACATTCGGGTTCTCCTTGGTGACGCGGTAGGCGCTCGAGAGGATGATGTTGTCGGCGTGCGAACCGCCCAGATCGAGCGCCGGCAGATCGACCTTCGACGCGAGGTCTATCCGTATCGAGCCACCCTCCTTGAGTTGGACCCCCTTCAGCAGACTGCCGCGCTTGCGGATACTGTCGATGTAGCGGGCGAAGGCGCGGGCCGCGAGGCCGATCTGGTTCATGTCCTTCTTGAACTTGTCGAGTTCCTCGACCACCACCAGCGGAATGACGATGTCGTTCTCCTCGAAGTTGAAGATCGCCTTGGGATCGGAGAGGATGACATTCGTATCAACGACGAAGATCTTCTTGGACATGGGCGCCTCCCGTCGGTTACTGAAGTTGCTTGAGATCCACATTGACCGTCATGTCCCGGTCGAGCGCTATGGCCATGGGGCGGATATTGAAATCGTCTTTCTGGAAACCGAGCACCATCACCGCGCCGTCGTTCTTGGGCAGGCGCGTCTTGCACGGCGTCACGCAGAGCACCTTGCCGGTCTCGTTGTTGAGGACCGTCACGCCCTCGACATTCGCGTTGACCGTCAGCAGGATGGTCTTTCTCGCGGTACCGGTCACCTTCTTGCCGCTGTAGGTCTTGGGCTCATGCTGCTTCTGGACCGGCGGCTTACGGTCGGGTTCCTTCTGTTTTATTTCCGGTACGCTCTTTTTCGGATCCTCCCCCTGCGACCGCTCGGCGACGAGGATGTCGCTCTTTTTCGTGACGGTCCGGTAGATGAGCACCGCCGCCACCAGCAGCAGCGCCAGTATGACGACGATGGTGATGAGGGTCGATTTCTTCTGGACCGCCGCGACCGTATCGCTCCTTTCGCGGTGACGGCCCGCCATCGTCCCCTGATTGAGCATGAGGAGCATGTCGCGTTCCGACGGCCGTTCCTGCGCGGTCGGCGAGGGCTCCTCGCCCTCGGCGCGCGAGATGACGGTCGAATTGAGGAGGAAGGCGAGGTTTATCCTCTTCTCGAGACCGTACTGGGTGTAGACCCTCTTGAGGTCGGCGATGAGATCGAGCATCGTGGGGTAGCGGTTCGCCGCGTTCTTTTCGAGACAGCGCATCACGATGGCGTCCATTTCGGACGGCACGGTGGGCTCCTTCGACGAGGGGAGATCGGGTATCTCGTACTGGTGCTTGTGGAGCACCTTCATGTAGTTCTGATCGACGAACGGGAGTTTGCCGGTAAGCATCTCGTACATCATGATGCCCAGCGAATAGATGTCGGTCCGCGTATCGACCTGCTGGCCGCCCGCCTGCTCCGGCGACATATATTCGGGGGTGCCGAAGATCGCGCCGGTCTTGGTGAGGGTCCGCTCCTTGCGGGCGGTCACGTTGGTCCCGATGATCTTCGAGATGCCGAAGTCCACGATCTTGACGAAGGGCGATATCTCATCCTTCGAAGTGATGAGGATGTTCTCCGGCTTCATGTCGCGGTGGACGATGCCTTTGCCGTGGGCGTTGTAGAGCGCCAGCGCCACCTGCGCCGATATCGCGATGACATGATGGAGCGGCAGCGGCGCCCGTTTCTTGATGATATCGGCCAGCGACTCCCCCTCGACATACTCCATGACGAAGAAGGAGTTGCCCTGTTCGGTATAGCCGAAATCGGTGACATCGACGATGTTGGACTGGCCGATGTTGCTGGCCGCGATCGCCTCGCGTTTGAACCGCTCGAGGGTATCCTTGTTCTTGGAAAGTTCGAAGTGGAGTATCTTGACGGCGACCTTCTTCTTGAGCAGGACATGTTCGGCGAGGTAGACATTACCCATGCCGCCCGAACCGATGATGCCGGTGATGAGGTATCGCTCGCTGATGGTCTGGCCGATAAAGGGATCTTTTTTCTCTTTGAGTTCTATCTCTTTCGAGCTGAATTCAGGTATCGTCATGCGGCGTCCGCACCTTTCCTATGATAAAGCACCGGCAAACGTATCATTTCCAGCCTGCTTTGTCAAAAAATGTGCCGGTTTATTCGCCCGCCGACACCGCCGCGCGGAAGGCGGCGATATCCTCGCGCCGGGCGGCGACGATAAGGGTGTCGCCTTCGCCGAGTTGTCGTTCCGGTTCGATGATGCCGCGTTCGTTCCCTTTTTCCCGGACCGCGAGCACCTGCACGCCGAAACGCTGGCGCAGTTTCAGTTCAATGAGGTTGCGCCCTACGAGCGTCCCGTGAGCCGGGATCGTTTCGATGACGAACTCCCCCGTCAGACGTATCTGCTGCTGCCCCTGCTCTTCGTGCTGGCCGACCATCTTCACCAGATGAGACTTGGAGAGGATCTCCCGCTCGTAGAAGGCGATTATGTCGTGTTCGTGGATACAGCCGAGCAGTGTTCCGTCATCGCCGATCACCGGTATCTCGATGACATCGTACTCGGCGGTCTTGCGCATCGCCTGCGCGATGCTGTCGCCGGGACGCACCGTCGGGAAGGAGGTGTTGACCAGATCGTTGGCGACCACCACCGGACTGATGAGCCCGTACTCCACTTCGCGGGCGCTGGTAAGTACCGCGTTGATGGTGCCGAGATACTTCCCGCGCTCGTCGACCACATAGGCTTCGAACCGCTCCTTCTCGCGCATCCGGTCGACCACCGCGCTGAGCGGCTCATGCGGCGCCGCGGTCACGCAATCCTTTTTATAGCAGACCTCCACCTTGGTCTCGTGCATCAGCGAGGTCTCCTCGGCGGCGTGCGGCAGGATACCCTCCTGCATGAGTTGGTAGTTGTATATCGAAGCGGAGGAAAGTGTCCGGGACATGAAGACGCTGACGACCGTCGCCAGCATCAGCGCCGGCAGTATCGTGTAGTCGCGGGTCAGTTCGAAGACCAGCAGGAAACTCGTTATCGGCTCCTGTGTGGCCGCGCCCAGAAGCGCGCCGGTACCGACCACGGCGAAAGAATAGGCGCTGCCGACCGGCAGGTCGGAAAGGAGGAGCGGCATGAGCTTGCCGAACCCGAGTCCGAAGACGAAACCGACGAACAGGATGGGAAAAAAGATGCCGCCCGAGGCGCCGCTCGAAAAGGCAAGCGGCAGGAAGACCAGTTTGAGCAGCGCGATGCCCATCAGCAGCCACGGACCCCACGCGAAGGCGTCGACCATGACATCCCTGCCGAGCCCGAAGATCGAAGGAACGAAGGGGACCACCAGCGCGAAAGGCAGCAGTATGAGCGGCGCATGAAGATATTCGGGGATACGCTTCTTGAGCGGTTCGAAGCGGGCGGTCAGCGCCGCGGTCGCCTTGATCAGCGCCACCCCCAGAAGCGCGCAGATGATGCCGAGCGCCAGATAGAGCGATATCTCGGTCACGGAGTGGATGGCGGTCGAAGAGACGGTGTCGGCGCCGTAGGTCTGCGCTATCCGGCTGAACGGGAGCGCTTCGTGGCCCGGCAGAAAATAGGCGCCGAAGAAACTCGCCGTGGCGGCGGCCACCACTACCGGGGTGAGCGTCCCGATGGCGTAATTGCCCATGACCGTCTCGACGGCGAAGATCGTCCCGGCGATGGGGGCGTTGAAAGCGACGGCGAGTCCGGCCGCCGATCCGCAGCCGAGCAGAAGTTTCATGCGCGAATAACCGACCTTGAGCGCCTGCCCCACCGACGAACCGATGGAGGAACTGATCACGATGACCGGTCCTTCGAGCCCGAGCGGCGCGCCGCAGGCGATCGACAGGGCCGCCGTCACCAGTTTGAACGGCGCGAGCGCATGCGGCAGGATGCCGTTCTTCAGCCGTATCGTCTTGAGCAGGAGCCCGACGCCCGTCCCGGCGCTCTCCTTCGAGAAATAACGTATCAGGAACCCGCCCGCCGCAACACCGGCCAGCGGCAGAAGTATCCGTAACGGCAGCGGCAGGGCGCGGAAACCTTCGACCACGCCGTCGGTGCCGGTCCCGAGCAGTAAACGGCTGATCAGTTCGATCAGGCCGCTGAAAAGCAGATAGGCGACACCGGACAGCATCCCGATGCCGACCGCCGCCACCAGAAGCACCGTACTCTCGCGGCGGCTGAACCCGATGAGGAACGCGCCGATGCGGCCGACACTGTTCATCCGCGCCACTCTATGAGCGATTGGGCGGGGGGCTCCTTCAATTCCATGACTATGCGGGGTGCGCAGAGTCGCCGCCATTCCGCGGCATGAGGACCCGACACGACGATCGACACGAAACGGCTCTCGCGGACGAAACGGCGGAAGCCCTTCAGCGTCTCGGCCGTCGGCCGCTCATCGGCGGGGAAAAGCAGGATCGTTTCCCCGCCGCTCCGGAAGGGGATATCGGGAAGGACCGACAGATAGTAATACCGGCCGTCGATGAGCGGGTTGACCGTCAGCGGCCCCAGCCATGCCGGTTCTATCGCGAAGGGCCCCGCCGATACGGGGCCGCCGAGCGGCAGATATGTCACGATCCCGAGCTCTTTGGCGATAGCGGCGGTGGTGATGGTGATGCCTCTGCGCGCACGGGGCGACAACGCCGAAGCGTTGGTCAGCACCGCCGCCGCGCGGGAACGGGGCGGCACGCGGTCTATCAGCAGCGTACGGCCGTCTTTTATCAAGTGCTGAACCGTGATGATGCGCATGGCGAAAGTATCAGGACTCCGGCAGAGGGAACGTTATTCGGTCTCGGCGTCGGCATTCGACGGAGCGGCGCCCCCCTCTTTCCTCGCGCCCGGACGGCGGCGGGGACGGCGGCGTCGGCGCGGCGCCTCGGGACGGCGTTCGCCCTGCTCTTCGGCCGGTCCCGGCTTGGAGGAGCGTGATTCGCCCGCAGCGGCCTTCGGAGCGCTTTTCGCCGGCGGCACCGCGTCGAGTCCTTCGTTCTCGGCCTCGCGTAATATCTCCTCCAACATCGGCATGACCGCCTTTTTCACCTGCTCTTTGACCGCGCTGTACATCGTGCGCAGAAAAAGCGGGGAGGAATCCTTTTTCTCAATGAAATCGTCGATGCGCCGCATAAGAGCCAGCAACTCGTCGCGACGCACCCGGGCCCGCTCGTTGTCATCCACGACACGGTGCAGCCGGCGAGCACCCGACACGATCTCCTCGCGGAGCGCCTGCACTTGATCCTTCGTCAGGACGACCGACAGCAGGTCTTCCAATCCTTTTTTCTTCATGGTGTTATTCTCCCGCGAATGCGATGTAATTCTGTATCTTGAAATTCTTCGCCACCTTGATGAGCGGATCCATGTCGAGCACATTGCCGCCGTCGATGGCCCACTGGTAGGCGATCTCTTTTATCGTCCCGAGCAGCGAATAGGAAAGAAGCCGGACATTGATGTGCGCCGAGATGTCGCCGTTCTTCTGCAGCATCGTCAGCGCCCCCTCGACATACTCGACCAGCCGCGCGTAGAACAGGATGAGCTGGTGATCGAACTCCGAATCGAGTCCCACCGCCTCCGAGACGATGATCTTCGTCAGGTCCTTGTTCTGCGTGATATTGTCGACCATCTTGCACATGTTGCGGTTGAACTGGAGTTGGAGCGGCTCGTCCTTCGAGAACATCGTGATATCCTGTATGATCGAGCCGGTGAAATTCTTGATGAGGGTGTCGAAGATATCGCGCTTATTCTCGAAGTAGAGATAGAGGGTGCCGCGCGCCACGTCGGATTTCTTGCAGATGTCGCTGATGCTGGTCGCGTGGTAGCCCTTCTTGGCGAACACCTTGGCCGCGCAGGCCAGTATCTGTTCGCGCCGATTCTCTTTCTTCGCGGTACGCATGGACCCTCCTTCTTTCGAGGTTCGCGTGTATTATCGGGAAAGAACGCCAAAAGTCAAACTCGCGGATCAAACTATCCGGATACCGCCGAAGGCCCTGCGGAAAAACGGTCTCCTACCGAAGCGTGGTCATAAAAGCGGCGACCGTGTAGAATCCGGCGAAAAAGTATGCCATGCCGAACTTGGCGCGTGAAATGAGCAGTTCGGCGAGAAAGGCGGACGGCAGAAAAACCAGCCCGACCAGCACCATATCGACGATAGAAAGTGTGGCGTAGGAGCAGTAGGCTGTCCCGAAGATGCCAATGAGTATACCGGCCACCGTGAAGATCGCGACTCGCATAGCATTAGAGCGGCGCAAGAAGGCCATTATCTCAGGGATGAAGAGTATTGCGCAAAGGATGAGCGACACCAGCAGATAAATGAGGGCAAGCAGTTTCTGGTTGGTGAATGCCGTCGGCAGAAGGACGAACGCCTTCGAGCGAGGAGCCGCACCGAAGAGGTGCAATCCCAGTGCGATATAGGAGCCGTAGAAACCGATCAGGATCGCCAAGAGGGTCCGGTAGAGACTTCTTGTGAGAGCAACGGATGCAGTGATGGTTATGATGAGGAGAGGAGCGAGGGTGAAGAACTGGTGGTGGTTGCGCGGGTGGAAGTAGTTGAGCGTGAGGAGGTGAAACCAGAAATCCTCATCGACCGGCAGGTAGGCAAGATCGAGAGGAGAACCGGTTAGCCACGCATGGAGCACTGGGATGAGAACCAGTGGAGCGCCCCAACCGATGAGGTGCAGTCGTTCAACCGGAACCTTCAGCACATAGCGGGCGGTTGCCGCGAACCAGAGGAAGACCGAGGTGAACCAGAAGAAGTGATGAATGAAGAGGTGATAGTCAAGACGATGGGAAAAGACCGCGAGTTCGAGGTAGACGCGGAGAAGAATTGTCGTTGCAATGTTGAAAACAAACAGTGTTTTTATGAAGTTCCCCTTCGACAGATTGCATCCAACGCCCATTTCTGCTCTATTTTAGGGCAAACACTCCTTCTTTTTAAGAAAAATTGACACTATGGCGCGACCATTACGAAATGATGTCGCCTTATAAAATCTCGGTTTAATTATCCATTTCCCCGTATGATCAATGTACCCCGACGAAAAAAGATCTTGATCCAGCGCAACCGCAGCAAGTCCTTCACTAAAGTCAGATGCGAACATAAATCTGGGGGAGATAGCCCATCTTCCTTGAGTGTCAAGAAAACCCTCCTTAGAAGAATAGTCTTTCTTTACCAAAGCAAGCCCCTCGGAGAAATCATTGGCGAAAAGAAACGAGGGAGGTATCACAAACTCGTCTTTCTCATTAACATAGCCCCACAATTTCGCGTCCTCCAGACCATCATTTCTTCTCAGAATGTTTTTTATCACGATGCTTTTCCTTCTCAATCCATCGCGAAGGGGTGGGGTTGGGTACGGGGGACGATCTATAAATTCTCCTTGTGCATTTACAAATATCTCTTTGCTGTCACTATCGTAATAAGTGAATCGAACTACCCCCTCTTGATGTTCATATGCGGTAATAGATCGAGCATTCTCGGAAATCGGAAGTTTCAATTGTGAGCCTATCTGTCCATCTGAAAAAAAGTAGAAGAGGTCGTCTTTTTTTACAATAAACTTTCCCTTTGAAAGATATGAAATACCCTCATACTCCGGCGGAATCACCAAATTGAAATCTTCATCCCAGCAACCCCAGTTCCCATTTTGGGCTCTAAAGGCAAAGTATTTAGACAGTGTTCCCTTGCCTAATATCTTTTTTTCTTTTTTCAGCAAATTCCCATTACTGTCAAAAAGGAAGCTATAAGAGTCTCCCTTATCTTCCTTTTCTGCAATAAAGTTCTTCCAGTCATTTGTAGGGTGAATGGTATAGTACTCCGGTTGAAGAACCCAATCCCCACTTTTATTTATGACACCATACATCTCCTCAGCATTTTCGCCAATAACAAGTTTCTCAGCAGTGGCACAAGAAACGAGCAAAAAAAGAGCAGTAGAAAGGAAAATCACTATTCGCTCGCGCATGTCCGCCTCACCATTCATATGGATCGATGTTTCCGGGGTTGAAATCGCCGGAAACCCATTGCCATGCTGTGTTAGGATAATAGGCACCGCCGTTTTCTGATTCGGGACCTAACTTTAACTCTCCCGTAAGTCGGTTGTAATATCGGCTTTTAGAAAAGAGCAAAAAAAGTACCGGATCCTTGAGTTTTCTTTCTCTCGGGTACACATACACTACGCGAGGAATGGAAATCCAGTCAGAGGGAGTCGGATCTTTCAAAACGACCCTTTCTTCTTTTCCGGGTCGTTCCAAAATCATGCGGCGTATCCTGTTCATTTGAAAGTATTGGTAGGCGGTATTCCCTTCTTCAGGGTCAGCTGGCCGATTTGTTAGTTGCTTTCCCTTTTTACCCGTAACGGAGCTGGTTCTGGTCGTACATACCGAGCCTTCGCATTGTGCATTTTCCATTTTAACCTTTTCCCCGTTCACATATATTATAAATGCTTCTCCTGTTTTGTTATCAACAACAACTTCCCCAATAACTTTGCCATCATTATCAACCAGTTCATATGACTTGATATCGTGTTCTCCTTGAGTTCTGGCGAAAATATCACGCCCCTCTTCTTTGCGTCCACCTTGTTTGGTCTCTTCTAGGCCCGAAAGGTCTTGATATGCCTGCGTTCTTTTCTTTTTCCATTCCTCAGCGTTACCCTCATCTCCTGTCGCTTTCGCCATTTTTACATCGTCTATGGTTGGCACCGTCGCTGTGGCGGCATCTAAAAGCGAAACACCGATTGAAGCGGCCAGAGCGGATACTGAAGCTGGCAATCCATATGTTAATGCCATTACACCCATAACAACTGTTGCCCCTTGTTCGCCTGCCGATTTCTTTTCTGCTACTCCCAAGGCAAGGTCGCGAGTTACGGAAAAGGGGACACTCAATGGCCCCAAAGCCTTGTTTAAACAAGCGTCAAACAATTGCCATCCAAGCGCCATAGAGGTGCTTCCAGCGGCATCGGCGTATGTTTCATCTCTCAACCCCGTGAGATCACTATGCTCAATCACCATCCCCGCAACATAGGAAAAACCATTACCGAGGTTATTGGCATCACCCCAGATACCGATCGGGTCCTGATTGATGAACCGCTTCATGCCGATGTGGTAATAGCGGTTCCGCA
>CALMRE010000155.1 GCA_937871295.1 uncultured bacterium
GGGGGCCGGCATGCAGACGGCGCTCTACGACGGCGGCGAACCGGGACACCTCCGCGAGGCGATCGGATCGTCGCGCGAGATCGGCTTTTTCGGCGGACGGAAACTGGTCATCCTCGACTACGCCGAGGAACTGTTGCCTAAAAAGAAGGAGAAGGAAAAAGAGGAGAAGAAAGGGAAAAAAGGTGACACCCCCGCAACGATGCTCGAAGCGGCCGTGAACGCTCCCGAACCCTCCAATCTATTCCTTATCCTGTTCAATGACCTCGACCTGCGGACCAAATTCTACAAAGAACTTTCCAAGAATAAAACGCTTTTCCACGAACTCCCGCCGCCCGAAAAACCCGATCTGTCGGCCTTCATCGCGGCGCAGTTCGGCACGGTGAAGCCCGATCAGAAACTGGTCGCTCACTTCATCGCCAAGGAGAACAGCGACCTCTTCTACATCGAATCGGAGGTCGCCAAACTACGGCTCTGGGCCGAAAGCGCCGGGAAAAAGAGCATCACCTTCGCCGAAGCGGAGACGCTCCTTTCATCGTTCGGCGAAGAGAAGATATTCAAGATCATGGACCACCTCGTGAAGGGCGACAAGATACGGGCGATCGAACTCTACCGCGATCTCAAGACGGCCGAAGGGGAACTCAAGATACATCCGGTCCTCATCACGCTCCTCATGAAGCATTTCCGCGTCATTCTCGACGGCCGCGTCCTCCAGAGCAGGAAGCGGGCCGCCGATATTCCGGCGCTTCTGCAGGCCAACAGCGCCTTCTATCTTCAGCGGAACTATCAGGAGGTCTTCGCTCGCTACAAGAACCGCACCATCGTGTCGGCGCTCCACGACGCCGCCGAACTGGAACTGGGGATGAAGGGGGTGCATGGTGTGGCGATGCCGGACGTGAGCGCATCTATCGAACAATTCATGCTGAAGTACTTCTAACCTCACCCCGACCCTCTCCATCGTGTGGAGAGGGAGTATGCGGAACCTTCTCCGCTCTACGGAGAAGGGGGACCGCTTGCGGTGGATGAGGTTGGGGGGATTTACGCCTTCACATTCACCACGACATTGCGGAAGCGGGCGGGGGCGGTCTTGTGGGAGAGTTGCATCGCCTGTCCCGGTTCACCCTTGCCGCAGAAGAAGGTGCCCCAGTATTTCCACTCGCTCTCGGAACAGATGGCGTCGCATGAATTCCAGAATTCGGTGGTGATGCCGTAGTAGGTCGGCTCCTTGACGATGCCGGTTATCTTCCCCTGCTCTATCTTCCAGCCTATCTCGGTGGTGAACTGGAAGTTGTTGCGGCTGTCGTCTATCGACCATGTTTTGGTGAGGTCGATGAGGTACCCCTTCTCGGTGTTCGCGATGAGGTCGGCGAGCGTTCCCGCCTTCCCCGGCAGGAGGTTCAGGTTGTTCATCCGGATGAGCGGGATATCGGAGCCGTGGACCGCGAGCATATTGGAACTCGGCTCGAGCCCGAGCAGCGCTGCCGTCTCGCGTGAGGTCTGGAGATCGACGAGTACGCCTTCCTTTATTATGGTCGCCTTCTTCGCCGGGACGCCGTCGTCGTCGGTGAGGTTGAAGCCGATGCCGGTCTCATCGGTCGAATCGGCCACCACCGTCATCTGCGGAGAGCCGTAGCGCAGTTTCCCGATATGTTCCGGCTTCACGAAGGTCTTCCCGGCGTAACTGATCTCCATCCCGAAGATGCGGTCGGCCTCGGTGGCGTGCCCCACCGATTCGTGCAGTTGGAGCGCCAGTTGCGAACCGCCGATGATGAGGTCGGCCCGCTCTTCCTCGATGCGCGGGGCGTCGAGCAGTTGGTCTGCCTCGGCGATGATCGTCTCGACATGCTCGGGGAAAGCGAAGTCGCGCATCACCTCGAAGCCGCCGACGCGCGCCGCCATCATCCCGGGCCAGGTCCGCGACATGACCGACGAGCCGTCGGAGGCAAGCACCGACATCTCGGGGTTGACATGATAGCGGGTCGTTTCGACGAAGGTCCCTTCGCTGTTGGCGTATATCTTATACTGGCGGCGGAATTCGGCCTCGAACCGGCTGTAGATGGTCCGCTTTCCGCCGGTAAGTCCCTGCACGATGGGCATGAACCACCCGATCTTGTCGGTGTAGGACATCGCGAACGGGTCTTCCTTGGGCGCGATGACGCGGCTTCCGACCAGCGCTTTCTGCGCCGGGAACTCTATCGCACTGCGGCGGAACCGGCTCGCTTCCGAAGCGTTGCGGAACGCGGCCGTTATCGCGGCGTCGATACTGGTATCAGACAGGTCGTTGGTGCCGGCAAAGCCGAACATCCCGCCGACCAGCACCCGGATGCCGACCGAGATATTGTCCTGTGAGAGGCCGTAGTCCTTGAGCGAGCCGCGCTCGAAGGAGAAACTCTCGCTGTCGGTCACCGTCAGCCGCACATCGGCGAACTGCACCCCGCGCTTCATCACGCGGTCCAGTATGTTCTGCACTCTCTGTTTCATGGTTACCTCCTATATCGTCCGCTCATCTTCCACGAGGAAATCAAGCAGATTTTTCCATAGTATCCCCTTTCGTTCGGGCACAAAGAACTTATCGAGACTCAGAACCATCTTCGGATAGTTGTCATCGATCTTTTCGAGCGCACGGAACTCCCGTTCGACCGTCTCCGGCGCGGCAAGCAGATAGGCGACCTGCACATACATCTTCTTATTCTGTTTCTCCGCGATGAAATCTATCTCGCGGTCGTCATATTTTCCGACCGAAACGGTATAGCCGCGCACCAGCAGTTCAAGAAAGACGATGTTCTCCAGAATGCCGCCGATATCCTTGTCGCGATACCCGATGAATCCATGCCGCAGGCCGATGTCACCCATATAGAACTTCTCGTAGAACTCCAGATGCTTCAATCCTTTCAGGTCATAGCGCCGCACCCGATGCGCGAGGAATGCCTGCTGGAAGTAAGTAAGAAAGTTCTGCACCGTGTTGGTCGAGATCGCGGCTCCCTGCCCCTTAAAATAGTCGGCGATCCGTTTAGTGGTGGTGATGTTCCCGCAGTTGTCGAAAAGGAATCGCGCGACCAGTTCTATCTGAGCGAGGTCCTTGACGGCATGACGGGCGATGATGTCGCGGAGGAAGATCGTGTTGAAAAGGGCGTTCAGATACTGATAAACCGGTTCGTCGGTAAGTTCAAGGGCATGGATGGCGGGCATGCCGCCGTACCGCAGATAGCGGGCGAATTCCTCTTCCCGTGCGGAAGATGACGGATCGCATGCCCGGAAACGGAGAAACTCAAGGAACGAGAGCGGGTAAATGGGGATCTCGACATGGCGACCGCTCAGACGGGTCGCAAGTTCCGATGAGAGAAGCCGGGCGTTCGAGCCGGTAAGCACGATGTCGCAGGTACCCGCCGCGAAGAGCGACCCCACCGTCTTTTCCCACTCCTCTATCTCCTGAACCTCGTCGATGAAAAGATATTTTTTCCCCCGCTTCTTCTTCCAGAAAGACTCTATATAACGGTCCAATTGCCGGTAGTCGGTTATTTCGTCGAATTCCACCGACTCTTTGTTGATGTAGCATATCCTGTCGTCCGGGACGCCCCGTTCGCGCAGACGCTCGATCAGGAGGCGTTGGATGGTGCTTTTTCCGCAACGCCGGATGCCGGTAAGCACCTTGATGAAGGGACGATCGGTGAATTGCGCTATCTTCTCCAGATATCGCTCACGCGGGACGGGGACACTCATAAAAGTTTTCTCCACACAGACAACTTTTCACAATTTACTCGAAAGTTTTCTCTTTGCAAGAAACTTTTTGCTCCCCGACAAGAAATAAAGGGAGCCTCTTTCCTTAATTTTCCCTTCAGGCGGTGTCACCAACTGTCATTTTTCATATGAATTTTGATAGTTGTCAAGCATATTTTGATAAAAATCTGAATGAAAAACATCGGAATGTAACAGAATCTGTTGCTTCTCTCATTTTTATATCATACCAACCGAACAGACAGACTCCCCACCAGCCCCCGCGTATCGCCGTGCGCGGCGTGGGCGAGCCACGCATTCCATGAAAGGGTGTGTCGCTCTTCGTCGAGACGGCCCTTTTCTTCAAGATGCCGCCAGAGGTTTATCCGGCGACGCATTGAACGGATGTTCCTTGAATTGAGCCGCACGGTATCGGGCAGGATGACGAAGCCGAGAAATTCGACCCCCTCCTTGAGTTGCCGCGTGCGGCTTTTGTCGGGATGCAGTTTCAGCCGGTGCGCTTCGAGAAACGCCGCTATCTCTTCGCGCCACGCTTTGCATTCATTCTTATCGTCGGAGAAACAGGCGAAATCGTCCACATAGCGCAGATAGCGGGGGACGCGGAGTTTTTCCTTGATGAAGTGGTCGAGCGGATCGAGATAGAGATTGCCGAACCATTGCGAGGTCAGATTGCCGATGGGCAGTCCTTTCCGGCGTTCAATGGGGG
>CALMRE010000156.1 GCA_937871295.1 uncultured bacterium
TCATGGACTGCGAAGACATGAAGGATGAATTCGGCGTGGGCGAACTTCCCGACGATCCGACCGATAGCGACGAATTGACCGACGACGACACCGCGCCCACCCCGTGCGAACCGAACCCCTGCACCGCTATCGACGACAGTAACGGCGCCTGTACGGTCGACGGCGAAACCTTCATCTGCGGCTGCGACGAGAACTATTCGTGGAACGCGACCGACAAGACCTGCGATCCCGGCATCCGGCGCACCGACTGCGTCAACATTCCGGCGGCGGGAGCGCACGGCACCGGCGACTACAGCGACGGCAAGTTCGAACAGACGTGGGACGGCGAGGCATGGCTTCCCGCGTCGGTGGTCTGCACATGGGAATGCGACACCAACTACACGCTCAACACCAATGAAGATGGCTGTATCGCCGACACGCAGCGCACCGACTGCGCCAATATCCCGTTGAACGCCCACGGCGCCGGTGAGAACGCCGACGGCAAATTCCTGCAGGTGTGGGACGGCGACAGTTGGGAACCGGCCGTCGCTACCTGCACTTGGGCCTGCGACGCCAACTACACCGTGAATACCGGCGGTGACGCCTGCGAAGCCGACACCCGACGGACCACCTGTACCAATACGTTGCCCGCGAACGCGAACTGGTCCGGGGACAATGCCGACGGCAAGTTCCTCCAGACTTGGGACGGCGATTCATGGGAACCGGCGACCGCCGTATGCCTGTGGGCCTGCGTGACCAATTATGTCGTCAACACGGCGGGCGACGCCTGCGAGGGAGAGGTCCGTCGCACCGACTGTCCCAATGCCCTGCCCGATAACGCTCACTGGATAGCCCCGAACGCCGACGGCAAATTTGAACAGGCGTGGGACGGCGACAGTTGGGAGCCGGTATCCGACACCTGCGATTTCGCCTGCGATGCGCACCACACATGGAACGGCAATCTGTGCGAACTGGACACTCAGCGCGTTGACTGCGTGAACATCCCGGCCAACGCTCACGGCACCGGCGACAATGTCGACGGCAAATTCCTTCAGACTTGGGATATCGCCGGTGACGACTGGGCGCCGCTCACTTTCGACTGCTCATGGGAATGCGACACCAACTACACTCTCAACGGCGAAGGAACCGCCTGCGACGCCGACACGCAACGAGCCGCCTGTACCAATACCCTGCCCGACCATGCGGATTGGAGCGGAGACAACTCAGACGGCCAGTTCGAACAGACTTGGGACGGCGGGGACTGGGTGCCCGCGACCTTCGATTGCGCGTGGGAATGTTTTGCGCAGTATGAAAAAACAGGCGATGAGTGCCTGTTGCGGCCGGTCATTTTTGTCGATCATACCGCGACCGATGGCGCCAATACCGGTTACTCATGGACCGACGCCTTCACCGATCTTTCCGACGCGCTCGATATGATCGTTACCGGTCAGGAGATATGGGTCGCCGCGGGCACCTACAAACCCTCCCGCTGCCCCTACTTCGACGGCTGTGACGATACGGAAAAGACCTTCCTGTTGTTCAGCGATACGGGGGTCGATTTCGTCCTGTATGGCGGTTTCGACGGCACCGAAACGACGCGCGCCGAGCGCGACTGGAATGCCAACGAGACCATTCTGTCGGGCGATATCGCCGGCGACGATGCATGGGATGATGTCAACGGCGGCTGGCTGAACCGCACCGATAATGTCTATCGCGTGTTGGTGTTCGATCCCGCCATGCCCTCGAATACCCTGCTGTTGGACGGCTTTACCGTCAGCGGCGGGCACAGCGAAGGTATGAATCAGCGGGGAGGCGCTGTTTCTTCCACCAACCATGCCGTTGAGGTGCGCAACTGCGTATTCACCGGCAATGTTGCTTCGAACGGTGGCGCCATCTTCGTTATCGACGGCCAACTGACCGTCGATAACGCTTTTTTCTACCGCAATGCGGCCGATCCTTCTTCTTCCGGCAGCGGTGGAGCGATAGCCACCCTGAACGCTCCCCTCTCCCTGACCGACTCGCTCTTTGAAGAAAACTTCGCCGGCGATAATGCCGGTGCGGTCAGCGGCGGTGGCGATGTGACGATATCCGGCTCTTCTTTCATCAATAACCATGCCGAAGGAAACGCCGCCGCCCTTTCCATCGGAAATGCGGCTTTGGCAACTATCACCGATACCGATTTTGTCGGGAATACTGCGGTATTCGGCGGCGCCATCGGCATAAACACCACCACTTCGGTTATCGTTGCCTCCTGCTATTTCGAAGGCAATGAGGCGATCGACGAAAATGGCACGGGGGGATCCATCAGTGTGACCGCCGACTCCTTCTCCCTTTCCAATTCCCAGTTCGTCAACAACAGCGCCTCCATGGGTTCCGCGGTGCAACTCTGGACGGTCGCCGACGCAACGGTGACCTCCGTCACCTTCACGGGAAATACCGGTTCCGCGATCTCCGGCCAAGAATGCGCTGTGGTGATCACCGATTCAACTTTTACCGACAATATCGCCGCCGCGAGCGGTGTCTCCGCCATTGAGATACAGGACGCCTCCTCCCTTTCCATAAGCGGTTCGTCGTTCCTATCGAATGAGGCGAGCAAGAGCACCATTAATGTCAGAGATACCCTCCTTTTCTCCGTAAACGACTGTTCCTTCCAGAACAACAATGGATCGGCAATAGGTACAGGAGGAACCCCCCTACAGATGGCGGACTGTGATTTCATCGGCAACCATGCCGCCTCCGGAGCCGCCGTCAACCCCGGCGATGGCGATCACACGATAACCAACTGCCGTTTCAAGGACAATGCCGCCGACCTGCCGGGAGAACCGGATAACATCTTTGCCGGCTGGGGCGGGGTCATGGCTATGATGGGGGCGAACATGACGGTCGTCAACTCAGTCTTCGAGGGTAACACCGCGGCCGAAACGGGCGGCGCCGTCGTAGCCATCTGGTCCACGCTTTCCTTTACCAACTGCACTTTTACCGGCAACACCGACCCTAACGGTGACGGCATCGTCTACCTCGGAACGAACGGTCCCGTCGACAATACCGTACTTTGGGATACGGTGGAAGAGGTCACCACTCTCACGGTCGGAGAGGATGTGTACGACATGGGACCGAGCAATCCGACCTTCAGTTACAGCGATGTCAAAGGGAGCGGCGGTAGCGCCATGACCTGCGGTATCGGCGGTGACGAAGCCTGTTGGGTGCTTCCCTTCGGCACCGACGGCGGCAACAACATCGACCTGCCTCCGGTGTTCGACACCGCCAATGTGAACGATCCGCTGAGTCTGCAGGGTGGCTCGCCCTGTAGGGATATCGGCAGTAATGCGCTTATACCGGAAGGCATCACCACCGACATACTCGGCAATGCGCGTATCTGGAACACTACTGTCGACATGGGCGCCTACGAGTATTGGGTTGAATAGTGAGTCGTGAGTCGTGAATCGTGAGAAGAAATACCGAATTGTAGGGGCGCGATCCATCGCGCCCCTTTTTCTTTTTTTGTTCCTCATCGCCTGTAACGGCGGCAATACGACCACCACTGACGCCGATCTCGACGCCGATCTCGACGCCGACATGACCGATCAGTCGGATCAGTCCGACGATATTCCTGATCTCCCTGATGTCACCGTCGATGACGATCTCATCGAAACACCCGAAGCCGACCTGCCCGATGAGGATCCAGTCTCTTCGCCGATCATCGTTGCCCTGTCGGTAACGATGAATCCGAATCCGGCGGCGCCGCTGGTCGGCGTCGTTACCGCAACCACCGAACCGGCGACCCGCCTGCGGGTGACGCTCGAAAGCAGTGAGGGAAGTGAAACTATACGCTATACGCAATTGTCGAGTGAACACCGGTTGCCGATCCTTGGCCTCCTGCCGGGGAAGATATATACCGTGACGGCGGCTGCCGAAACGCCTAACGGTTCAACGAAAACACACCCCAAGAATTTCACGCTGATCACACCTTCTTTGCGCCTTGATTTCCCCGATATACAACATATCAATCATCGACCGGAAGGACGCGAACCGGGATATATTCTTATTGTACTGGGCAAGGCACAGGGACCTGTCGACGATTTCGGTTTTCACACGGTTCTTTTCGATATCAAAGGCAATATCCGCTGGTTTTACCAAAGCGACGGCAGACAGCACGGATTGCAGACGTTGCCTAATGGGAACCTTCTCATGCAGTTTTCTCAAAGAGTTCTTGAGGTCGACATGTTCGGCGACAGCGTCGGCGAATGGCTTGTCGGATCGGCGACCGGAGGTCCGCTTGCGGTCACGGTGGCGGGAGGAAAAAGATTTCATCATTCTGCGATACAGACCCTCAACGATACCATAATCGTGCTTGACGATGACACCCGCATGATGGAAAATTACCCGACCAGCGATACCGACCCTGATGCGCCGAAGGATACAGTACTCGTAAGAGGAGACGCCGTCATCGAATTCAATCGCGATGGCATCGTTTTAAAACAGCACTATCTTCTCGACATACTCGACCCCTATCGCATTGGCTA
Organism: uncultured bacterium; assembly: GCA_937871295.1. Lineage (GTDB taxonomy): Bacteria > UBP6 > UBA1177 > UBA1177 > JAKLFG01 > CALMRE01. The sequence goes on from CALMRE010000156.1 coordinate 4,503, forward strand.
TCTCTTTATCCCGGGCAACCAGTGGAGCCACGCGAACTATGCCCTGCCGATCGCCGATGACGACAGTATCGTCGTTTCGGTACGCCACCAGTCATGCATCGCCAAATTCGACCGTGTCACCGGCGATCTTCGATGGATCCTCGGCAACCATGAAAAGTGGGACAAGACTTTTGAACCGTTCCTTCTCGCGCCGATCGGGATACCGTTCGAATGGCAGTGGTATCAGCACAATCCGAAACTCACGCCGGATGACACCTTTCTCGTGTTCGACAACGGAAATTACCGCGCAATGCCTTTCGATCCACCGTTGATCGCCGAAGAGAACCGGAGCCGCGCCGTCGAGTACCGGGTCGATGAGGTGAACATGACGGTCGAACAAATATGGGAATGGTTTCCCAACGAAGACCCTCTCGTATACACGGCAGAACTCGGAGATATCCATCATCTGCCGCAGACCGGCGATGTCGTTGTTACCTTCGGAAGCATTCTCGAGGACACCGCCAGAAAAGCGCGCATCTTTGAGGTGACCCATACGGCTCCGGCGGAAGTATTATACGAACTTCGCGTTGACGATATCGTCGCAAATGAGATGGGATGGATAGTCACCAGTTCTGCCTTCCGCTCTTCTCTCTACCCCGAAGGGATGATCGAGTAGTCGTTACCCTTCCAGCAGTCGCTGGCCGCCCGGCAGTCGTTTTGTGAATAGAAAAAGTTTATACAGGTGATCCTGCAGGCGGGGCGCCCGTTCAAGCAGGGAGAAGAGCCGCTCCTGTTTCCGTTTGAAGGCAAGTATCCGCTTGAGTTCCGGCATCGCGTAGTTCGTATCCTTCAGTCTGCGGCCCAGTTCGCGGCCGCTGATGACCGCCGTCGATATCCCCTCGCCGGTCGCGCGCAGCGCCAGTCCCGCCGCGTCGCCGATGAGGTAGAGCCCGTCGTGTTCGACCCCGGCGTAGCGGTGTTCTACCCAGCCGCCTTTCAGCGAAGAGACGGCACTTCCGGGGAAACGCCGCCCGATCTGTTCGTCGAGCAGGCGGCGGGCGTCGGCGACCGGCATGCGGACCGGATCGAAATAAATCCCGATATTCACCCGGTCGCGGTGCGGGAACGACCAGAGGTAGGCGGCGCCGTAGCGCGCCGCGTCAAGGATAAGGGTGTAATCGGACGATGCGGCGCGCACCTCACGGTAGAGGCCTAAAGAACGGCCGGTCGGCAGTCCCAGAAAGCGCCGGACGGCCGAGAGCGATCCGTCGGCGCCGACGATGCGGTCGGCCGACAATTCGTCGCCGTCGCCGGTAGCAATGGTGTGACGATCGATCATGCGGGCACCGGTCCCGACAAGGAACTCGATCCCCGCCCCGTTGGGTATCTTCGCCAACTGGTAACTGGCGAGCGTTTCGCGCGGTACGGTGAAGCGGGGCGTTTCAAGGCGGAGCCGGTGCCCCTTTCCCGCTATTTCGACGAGTTGTTCGTCGAACCGGAGCGCCGAGGGGGGCACGAGGTCGGCGGGCATCAGCCGCGACAGCGCTCCGGCGCAGGCTTTCGGGCCGATGATCCGCTGTCGTTCCAGCACTATGACCGATGCGCCCGATCCGGCGAGTTCGCCGGCGCAGGCGAGCCCCGCCGGACCGGCGCCGATGATGAGTATGTCGCAGTGTTTTTTCGGCATGGCCTCTCCCTCTCCGGACTCTTTGCATGGTGCCTCGCCTGCCGGTGAAAAGCAAGAAAGGAAGCGGCGCGGTTTGATTGACTCTTGCGGCGCCGGACGATATACTGGCGGGCACAAAAGGGAGTTTCCCCATGTCCGCACCCTCTCCGGCGGCCCGCAGAGCGCTGTTCCGCGCCGTGATCTACGCCGCGCTCGGATCGGTCTTTCAGGTCCTGACGGTCCGCATGCTTTCCTATGTGTTCCCCTTCCAGATGATCTTCGCGATATCGCTGACCGCCGCCTTCTCGCTCCTGTTCACCGGTGTCGGCGCACTCTTGGCGAAGCGGTTGAAAACCCGCACCCCGCTCATCATGGGCCTGACCGGTCTTTCGTTCTTCCTTTCCTTCGTGCTGATGTCGCTCGGGACCCTTCTTCCCAAAAGCGTCATGTTCGCCGTGACGCTGGAGAACATACTCGCGCTCCTGCCGGGCGGCATGGTCGCCTCCATCCCGCTGGCCGCCGCCGCGGTCGCCGTACCGCTGGTCCTGTCGGGCGTGCTGGCGGGCGGTTTCTACCTGACGGTGCTCGAGGAGGAGCCGCCGCTCCTCAAATGGCTGGTCGCCGGCACCGCCGTCGGCTTTTTCGCCGGCTATGCGGGGACCGCCCTGCTTATCGGCATGACGGGGATTTGGAATTTGATTCTCATCGCGGCGATACTCGCCATGTTCGCCTTCCTGCGGCCGCCGCTTTTCGCTATTCTTGCGCTCATCGTCGTCGCCGCCGTCACCCTGACCGATCCCGACGCCTATCTTTTCAAGAAACTGGGGCGGGAACCGCTCACGTGGGTACAGGGAGATCAGGTCACCCATCAACTCGGCTTCTGGTCCCCCTACTCGCGGCTCGATTTCTACGATCTGGGCGACGGTCGGCTGGGCGGCCTCTACAACGGCATCCAATGGTGGTCCACCGGCGATACGGCGCGCGATATCGGCCTGCGGCGCGAACTCTACCGCGACATGACCGGCGATGTGCTGGTCATCGGATCGGGCGGCGGCTACGGGCTCCTGTCGCTGGTCAACGCCGGTTCGATAACGGCGGTCGAACTCGATCCGGGCGTCATAGAAGCCCTTCAGGGACCGCTGGCCCGCTACAACCGGAACATCTACAACCGGGCCGAGGTCCACGCGCAGGACGGCCGCGCTTTCCTCGACGCCACCGACCGGAAATTCGACATCATAATCTACGAGGCTCCCGAGTTCGTCTTCGCGAACTCCGAAAAGAGTTTCGTCAGCATGGAGAACCATCTCTACACCGTCGAGGGTATCGCACAGGCCTTCGACCGGTTGAAACCCGGCGGCGCGTTCATCGTCTTCCATACCTACGGCCTGATACCCACCGAACGCTTCGTCGCGGCCTATCCCGACGGCGCGCAGTGGGCGGTCTTCAAAGCGGAGGCGGAGGTCATCCGGAAGGTGCAGGTGGTCTTCGCGGTCGCCGCGCGGGAAACCGCCGTCGTCGAAAAATGGCGCGATCTTTTCCTGCGTAACGGCGCCCGGGAGCTGTCGCTGACCCCCGAGTTCACCGCCGCGGTGCGGCAGGCCGCGCCGGTGACCGACGACCGGCCGCTGCTCCATTTCCGCGACTGGCGGCAGGCGGTTCCCTTCCTTGCGACCGGCTCCCTCATCGCGCTGGTGCTGACGCTTCTGCTTTTTCTCAAGCGGCCGCGCCGTCTGCCGCTGTTCTTCGCGCTGGTGGGGACCGGGTTCATCATGACCGAACTGGCGATCATCAATCTGCTGCGCTCCCTGCTGGGCGGCTATGTCGAAACGACCGCCGTCGCGCTCGGGTTTTTCGCCCTCTCCACCGCCGTCGGGGCGCTCTACCACGACAGGATACCGGCGCGCCGCCTCATCCCGTTGACCCTGGCGGGCTTCGCGATACTGTTCCTTCTGCTCACCCATCTGCCGGTGGCGGCCGCGTTGCCGGTGAAAATACTCTGGATCGGCGTCGCCGTGAGCGCCCCCGGCTTCATCATGGGGGTCTTCTTCCCGGCGGGACTCGCGGCGGGGGCCGCCGCCGAATCGCCCTACTTCTACGCGGTCGACACCGCCGGCACCGCGCTCGGCTTCATCCTGTTCTATCTGCTCATTCTCGCGGCGGGCTTCACCGGCGCCGTCGGCGCGGCGCTCCTCTGCTACCTCGGCGCCGCCTATCTCTATTCCCGCGCCTGATCCGCGACATGAAGATCGCGCTGATACATCCGCGGATCGTCGCGCCGCTCCCGGGCCCTCTGCCCGCCGCGGTCGGCGACCGGTCGGAGATCATGCCGCCGCTCGGGCTCCTCTATCTGGCGGGCTATCTGCGCGACCGCTCTTCCCACGATGCGGCGGTCATCGACGCGCTCGCGGAACAACTCGATGACGATAAACTCGCGGCGCGTTTGCGCCTCCTGTCCCCCGCCATCGTCGGAATAACGGCGATGAGCCATACCCTGCGCGACGCCCTTGCCGCGGTCCGCACCGTGAAGCGGACACTGCCCGGCGTACCGGTCGTCATGGGCGGCCCCCACCCGACCCTCTTCCCCCGCGAGACGCTCGCGCTCCCCGGCATCGACCTCATCATCGCCGGCGAAGGGGAACTGCCGCTGAAACTCTTGCTCGACGCGCTCGAAACGGGCGACGCGCTCGACACTGTGCCGGGGCTCGGCCGAAAGAGCGGCGGCGCCATGGTGCTTAACGAAACGCTCTGGTATGCCGACCGGCTCGACGATCTGCCGCCTCCGGCGCGCGAACTGATCCCGCCGGAACTCTACGGCTCGGCCCTTTCGACCCACCGGCCGCTCACCAGCATGCTCACCTCGCGCGGCTGTCCCTATCACTGTTCGTTCTGCGACCGGCCGCTCCTCAAGGGGAACCGGTGGCGCGCCCACACCGCCGCGGCGGTGGTCGGCGAGATGGAGCGGTGCGCGGCGCAGGGCTTCCGGGAGGTGGTCGTCTACGACGATACCTTCACGGTCGACAGACAGCGCGTCCTCGATATCTGCGCCCTTAAAATGACGCGGCTCCCCGACCTTCCCTTCACCATCCGCACCCGCCCCGATCTGGTAGACGGGGAGTTGCTTAAAGCGCTTGCCGCGGCGCGCTGCACGGCGGTCCATTACGGCGTCGAATCGGGCTCTCCGCGGGTCCTCGCGCGGCTATCAAAGGATGCCGATATCGGCAAAGCGGTGGCCGCCTGCGCCGCGACGCGACGGCTGGGCATGACGACGCTCGCCTACTTCATGATCGGCAGTCCCGGCGAAACGCGCGACGATATCGCGGAGACCTTCCGTCTCATCGACCGCATCGATCCCGATTATCTCCATCTGACGGTGCTGATGCCCTTTCCCGGCACGGCGGTGTACCGAGAAATGCTGGATAACGGCCTGCTCAAAGAGGATGTCTGGCGTTCGTTCGCCGCAGACCCGGAACGGCAGTTCGAGCCGCCGCTCTGGGAGGGAACGTTTTCCCGGGACGAACTCCTGACGCTTCTGCGCCGGGGCTATCGCCGCTTCTACGGCCGTCCCGGCTATATCCTGCGGCAGTTGGGCCATATCTCATCGCCGCGCGAACTGTTCGTGAAGATACAAAAGGGACTGCGCGTTCTCACGATGCGCTGATGTGCCTCTCCCTGCGGCCGCCCGAGGCGTGCACATGCCGCACCAGCGAAGCGTGATACCGGAGACGCGACAGGAACGGCAGGCGGCGCGGCAGACGCCAGAGCAGGCGGAGCATGCGCCACGAAAGATAGAACCGGAGATAGGTTCGCGTTATCAGAGAATTCAGCGGGATCCCGGTCGCCCGTTCATAGCGTGAGCGGCCCGAATAATAATCGACCGGCTCCTCCGCATCGGCGCCCCACAATTCCTCCGCCATCCGCGCGATCCGGGTATGCCGGAAATAGGCCACTTTGTATATCGCCATCATGTCGAGCGCGGGGTCGAGAGCGAGCGTCGCGGTCCGCTCCAGTTCCTCTTCGGTCTCGCCGGGAAAACCCAGCATGAAACAGGCTTTTGTGACGATGCCGCGCCGGTGCGCATAGCGGATATTGTCCAGCGCCCGGTCGAGATCGAGCCGTTTCCCGACCAGTTCCTGAAGTCGCAAGGATGCCGTTTCAAGCGGAAAGAGCAGATGATAGACCCCCGCCGCCTTCATGAGGTCGATATCCTCCCCGGTCAGAAGGTCGCCGCGTATTCCGTTGGGAAAAGCGATGAATAACTTCCATCCGGCCGACGCGATGCCTCGGAGAATGCGGTGCATCCGGTCGCGGTCGAGATTGAATACATCGTCGACGATATGTGTCTCGCGGATGCCGTGCCGTTCGTAGAGATAGCCGATCTCCTCCAGCACCCTCTCGGCGCTGCGGGGACGAAAACTCTTTCCCATGGTGTCATGACAGTAGGCGCACCGGTAGGGACAGCCGCGGGAGGTCATGAGGATGACATAACGCCGATCGGCATTGACGGCGTTCATCGGGGTATGCGGCACCAGATAGCGTTCGATATCCACCGCTTCGTAGTCGGGCATCGGCAGACGGTCGAGCGGAACGATAAGCGGACGATCGGGAGCAACGACCACCGCGTCGTCCCGGAGAAACGCCGTTCCCGGCTCACCGCGCGGATCCTCTCCCGCCGCATGACGCCGCACCACGGCAAGAAAGGTCTCCTCCCCTTCGCCGCGTACGACCAAATCCAGTTCCGGGAACTCCTTGAGCGCCTCTTCGGTGTTGCAGGTCGGATAGGCGCCGCCCGCGACGATAAGAGCGCGGGGCGCCGCGGCGCGGATCGCGGCCAGCCGTTCTTTCAGGAAAGCTTTCTCGAAGTTCATGAGCGACAGGCCTATGATGGCGGGTTGCGCATCAAGAGCCTTCGCGAGCGCCGCCTCGCGCTCTTTTTCGACCCGCAGATCGATCAGCGTGACCGCCGCCTCTCCGGGCAGTTCCCGCTTGATATAGGCCGAAAGCATCATGATGCCGAGCGGCAGTTCGAGATTCTGGTAGGCATGGAGATAGGTGTACGGCTTTACCAGCAGTACCTTATGCATACGGAGGACCGACGACCAGCGTACAGAGACAGGCCGCGCCGTACAGAAAACGGTAAAAAGCGCGGTGACGCAGGAAGCGGTGTTGCCGAAGTTCTCCCCGCAAAAGCGTCGACGCCGACGCGGTATGCAACAGGGAGGCTACGAGGAACGGCAGGCTCTGCGGGAAGCCCCACCACCCCGCGCCGTAAAGAACGATCAAGAGGGATGCGCCGCTCACCGCGATGCCGAGGTGCAGCAGTATCCAGCGCCGGATGCCGAAACGGACCGCGCCGCTTGCGATACCGGCCGCGCGGTCGGCATCGTGGTCGATGAGTTCATGGTTGACATGTCCGGCGCTGAGTATCAGCGCAAAATAGAGCGACAGGAGCAGCGATCGCATCCCGGGCTCGCCGATAAGCGCCCATCCCTGCTGGAACTGCGTGATGCCGACGGCGATATGCACGATCGTCCCGGCCAGCGGCACATACTTGGCGCCGTAGCGCGGGAAGGAGTAGAGGCCCCACAGGAAGAAGATGCCCAACGCGTAGGGTATCGCGGCGGGTCGCAGGAAGGCGAAAAACGCCAGCGCGCCTGCCAGCGTACCGGCCGAGACCGCGGCATATTCGCGCTCCGAACCGAACCCGGCGGCGGCAAGACGCGGATTGGCGCGGTCTTCGCGCAGACCGGCCCAACTGTTGAAAGCATAAATGGAGATGATGACCAGATAGGATGCTACAAAGAACAAAAGCGCACGCGGGCTCCACAGCGCCGCGGGATCAGGCGCGGCGAACAGCGCGCCGACAAAGGTGAACCCGGAAACGAGAAGCGCTTCGACGCAGCGGTGGCGGCGGAAGACGACCGGCAACTGTTTCATTGCGACCGCCGGAAACGGAACGCGGCAAGCGTCGGGCTGTCGAAGACCTTTTCCAGAAGCGGAGACCCCTCGAGCATCGAAAGGCCGACCCGGTCTTTCTTCAGTTCCATTCCCTTGTGGTATACGATCGCCGTGACGCCGCGCCGCGCAAGCCAGCCGACGGCCTCCGGTTCGGGCAGCCGTTCTCCGTGCTGGTAGTAGAGCATGCGCGGTGTCGGGAAGTAGCCGTTGAGACCGCTCACCGTGGAACGGCGGTGCAGGGACTGCCACTGCATATAGATGAGTTCGCGGTTATACTGAAAAAGATTGTCCCAACTGCTGGTGAACATCGATATCTCCGACACCTCCAGCCGCGGCTGGCCCGGTTCGCGCCGGATGAAGCGCAGCGGATCGTCGAACACGGCCGGGTCCCAGTTCTCCACCTGCATATTGAAATGGGAGGGAAGGTCCATGAACACCTCGTTCGGCGCGGTCGTCGCGACGAAGCGGGCGTAGTCGTCGGGCAGTTCTATATACCGGGCGACCGGCCACGCCTTGAAGGGGATCGGTATATTCTCGACGCCGTGCACGATGAAGACCGCGGCGATAACGGCATAGGCGGCGGCCCGCTTTTTCCCGATCAGGAGGCGCACGAGACGGTCGAGCGACAGTCCCGCGCACAGCGACAGGGCAAGTAGCACCAGAAAGTAGGCGCGGTTGGTGACCCGCATATAGGAAAGGACCGGTATCCACGTGTAGAACGGGTAGAGCGGCGCGGGCGGCAGGAACTCGGCCTGCGGATGATACATCAGGTTGGGGCCGAGCGCGAACACGAACCCGAACGCCGCGATCAGCAGAAAAAGCCGCCGGTCGCGGTTCCACCGCAGCAGACCGTACACCCCCAACGCGGTCACCAGCAAGCCGATGAGATTGCGGTGACGCACGAACCCCCAGTTCTGCGGGAGATCCACCAGCCCGCCGTAGATCGGGTTCTCGGGCAGAGCGGCTATGAAATCGAACGGCATCAGCGAGGTCATCCGCGCGGTGTAGAGCAGGCCGAAGGGATCGATGACATGCAGACGGGTCACCACGAAAAGGTAGAAGAGGAAATAGGGGATGGCGAGACCCCCGTACAGGGCGAGCGCCGCCGCCGCTTCGCGCAGGGAGGGGAGCGGCTCTTTTTTCAGCCGCTGATAGAGCAGTATCGCGGCGAGCAGCAGCGTCTGATAGATAAACACATAGAGCGAGAAGTAGACCTCCAAGCCGCCGACCGCGGCGGCGGCCCAGAGATAACGCCCCCGCCGTTCACGCAGGTGGCGGACCAGCAGATAGGCGGCGGTCAGCGGAAGAGCGTAAAAATAGATGATCGAATCGTCTATATGGGCAAAGGCCATGTTCGAACAGGTGAAGGCGAACCCGGCGAAGATCGGCCCCGCACGGCCCGGCATGAACAGCGTCGCGAAACGGTACACGGCAAAGGCGGTCAGCGCAAAGATGGCCGTGAGATACAGATAGTAGGTCCAGAGATCCGACAGACCGAACAGTTTGAGCAACAGGAACATCGCGCAGCAGCCGGGGGTGGACTCTCCGTAGGCGTGGAGATTCTCGATAGGATACATCGCGCGGCCGTATCGTTCGCCGGTCACCAATTCGTCTATCTTGAGGAGATATTGGTTGGACAGCGATATGAGCAGCCACGAATCGCAGTTGCCGGGAAGCGAGTTCTTCAGCGGGAACTGCAGAAAAAGAGCCCCGAAGAAAACGGTGTAGAGGATGAATACCGCCAGTCCGCGCCGCATGACTACAGCCTCGCCGGCAGAAAAAAGACCCCGAAAAGCAGTGCCAGCGCCAACAGCGCGAACCACGCGGCGTAGAGTTTCGCGGCGGCGGGGACGGTGCGGTCGGTCAGGAGCGGCGGCGTGAAGGAAATAAGAGCGACCGGCACGGCGACGATCGCCAGATCGGGCAGGTCGAGCGGCCGGTCGTGACGCGGCGCGATGAGGTATTCAAAAAACATATAGACCGCGCAGAAGATCACCGCCGGCACTATCGTGCGCCGCCACGCGACACTGCGGCGGAACCACTCTTTGAGCTCGGGCAGGAAAAGCAGCCCCGACAGCACGACGATGCCGCTCAGGAACTGGAACGCGTAGAACTGCTGGGCGCGGAACATCGCCGTCAGTTTGAAGACCGCGTCGTGACTCGGTTCGACCGAGAACCAGCAGAGTCCGGCGGTCAAAAAGGCGCCGTAGAAGGCCACGCCGGTGTTAAGTATCGTTTTGGGGAGACTGCGGGAAAAGTACCACGATATGCCTATCGTGGCGATCAGCAGCGTCAGCAGTTCTGGGAACATCAGGAAGTTCTGTTCGTGGCCGTAGTGGAGTGTCAGAAGTTCGCGCGCGATCTCCGCCGGATCGCTGGACACCAGATAGTTGAGTTTGAACGGGTGGCCGAAGAGGACCGCGTAAAGCGGCGGGATGAATAGGATGATGCCGCCGGGGCCGAGATACATCAGTTGCCCGAACGGCGCCCGCAGTATACGCCGGTAGCAGGCGGCGAAGAAAAGGAAAACATAGGTATACCAGAGAAAACGGTGGATCGCGACCATCGGATTGTTGTTGTCGGTAAGTATCTGCATCTCGACGAAGACCCGGCCGGCGGCCAACAGTTCGAACACCCCGAACAGTATCAGCATCCGCCACGGAAGCGCGATCCGCTCCCACCTGAAAAATGCGGCCAACATCAGGCACGGCCCCCCAGCATATCGACGATCGCCATAAAACCGGTGACGCACAACGCCGCCAACGCGGCCCGTATCAGCCGAGTATACAGGAATGGAAAAGATTTCTCAAGCGGATGGCGCAGCCGGACATGGATAAGCGTCGCCGCGAGCAGCAGCGGCACCGGCAGGATGAAGTAGCGCCCGCCCTGCGCGAGCGCCGCGCCGGACCCCGCCAACAGAAAAAGCGATATGCCCCAGAGCGCTCCGGGCGACAATACCGCCCGGATGGAGCGGCGGCCGGCGGCCGCGTCGCCCGCCGTATCGCCGATATCCTTGAAGATCGTCACCCCCGCGGCGAGCAGGATGAACGACAGTCCGAGCGGCACCTGCGCAGAGTCGCCGGTGATGAAGAAAGGGTGTATCAGTCCCCACGCCGTTATGATCGCCGCGACGAGCGGATGATCCTTGAACTTGAACGGGCCGGCCGAATAGAGCGTACCGAGCAGCGGGATGAGGAGCGCCAGAAAAAGGGCCGCACCACGGAACAAAAGCAGGCTTCCGGCGACCGCGAGCACCAGCAGAAGCGCCGTGTAGACCTGTGCCGCCCGCGCCGTCACCCGGCCCGCCGGGAGCGGCCGTTCCGGATGGTTGATGGCGTCTTCGGTGCGGTCGGTCAACGCGTTGAAGGCATACACATAGTTGTACGGGATGAGGGAGAGAAAGGCGGCGATACCGATATCGCGCAGGTCGAAGGAGCCGCGCGAAAGGTAGGGACCGGCAAGCGCCGTCAGAAAGGTGATGAAGCAGACATCGGGACGGTAAAGCCTGATAAGGGCGGTCACTTTCTCACGCATCGCGGGAAGGCGGTGCCGGCGTTCTCGACCACGATGAAAATGGCGGGGTCGTAAAAGTTGAGGACCCACCGCTCGCCGGTGCCGTTCTCGACCGGGGAGGTGGACCAGTGCGGGCCGCAGAATTTATCGCGCCAGACCGTTTCCCAGTAACAGCCGGCGGGGCCCGGGCCGGTCGCCTTGTTCTCGTCATGGGCGCAGGGATGGTCGTTGTCCTCCTTCGCCCCCTTGTCCTTGCAGGGGTATTCAAGGCACTTTTCGGTCACCTTGCAGCGCCCGCCCGGTTCGAGATCGGGATAGCCCTCGACCATGGCGCGCAGTTCGTCGATGGTCGGCAGACGCCAGTCGAGGAACCCGGCCCATTCCAGATCGGCGCAGTACTGATCGGCCTTGTCGCTGGTTATCTGTTTCAGGTAGGTGATCACATTGTCGGGATCGTAACTCTGCCACATCAGGCGGGTCTCCTTGCCGACGAGCACCTCGTCGCCGTCGATGACCTGCACGGTGTAGGTCTCGTCGAGCGGAGACTCCGGCTCACAGGCGGAAAGGAAGATCGCCGCAGTAAGCACGATCGCGGTCGCGTACAGATATTTCATGCTCTCTCCCGTGGGATCGAACGACGGTCCGCCTGACGGGCGGAACTATTCGTCATCGAGGTTGTTGTTGCGGGACTCCCAACTCATGTGCAGATATTCGCCTATCTTATCCGACACGAACCGGAGGATGTGGATATCGTCCTCGTCGAACGAGGAACTCTCGGTCTTGTTGATGAGTTCTATCATGCCGAAGGTAAGATTGTTGTAGGCGATGGGCGAGGCGACGATGGACTTGGTGGGATACCCGATCTTCTCGCTGATATCCTTGAAAAAGCGCGGATCCCGCTGGACATCCGACACGGCGATGAGGACGTTGTTGAGCGCCGAGAAGCCGGCGATCCCCTGTCCCATCGGCAGTTTGAGCCCCTTGACGCCCCCCGCTTTCGGGCCGCGGCAGGCGACGAAGGTCAGTTCGCGGGCCGCAAGCGGCGCGATGGCCACCGACCCCGAATCGGCCGGTATATGCTTCATGGCGAGATCAAGGAAGAAATCGAGCCCTTCCTGTTCCGGCTTGTCGAACCCGTCGAGCACCTCCTCGAATACCGCCGCGAGCACCTCGTTGGGGTCGCGTTTCCGGAGGGTGCGGCCGATGGCCTCTTCCGGCGCCTTGGCGGCGGCGGCGGTGCGGTTCGGGTCGATCTCGCGGATGAGGAACTTCTTGCCGCTCACCGTTTCGGTGACATGGATCGAACCATCCTCCTTGACATCGCAGAGGATGTTGTTCATCAGATGGCCCATACCGCCGCCTTTCAGGGCGTTCTCGAGGGCATTGAACCAGTTGGCGCCCTCCTCGCGGACGATCATCTCTTTAGAACCGTCGGTCGACGGGAAGTAAATCTCGAATTTCATCGTTCCTCCGGGGCTGGTCGTTCTATAAAAGCTCGCGCGTCATTTTCCTTTATTTTTGGCGGTTAGTCAATTCTTTTTTGATCAGCGCGGTCACCTCCGCCGGATCGGCCTTTCCCTGTGACCGTTTCATGGCCTGACCGACGAAGAATCCCAGCAGGTTATCCTTACCGCCGAGGTATTTCGCGACCGCGTCGGGATTATCGCGTACGACCGCCGCAACGATAGCCGCCGTTTCGCCGCCCGCCATCTGTTGGAACCGGGGGTCGCTCCCTGTTATCTCTCCGGGATCTTTGCCCGTTTCCCGCATCACGCCGAACAGTTCCTTTGCCTGCGGCCCGGTCACCTTTTTGCCGTCGATGAGCGCCGCGAGCGCCGCGATATGCTCCGGCGGCGTCGCCACTTTCCCGAAGTTCTCCTTGTCCTCGACCCGCAGGAGTTCCCCGGCGATCCACGACGCGACGGTACGCCCGCCGGCCGGATAACTCTCCGCCGCCCGCTCGAAGTAGGCGCAGACCGCCGGATAGCCGACGAAGAGATCGAGCAGTTCATTATTGAGGCCGAAGCGTTCCTTCAGCCGCCGCCGTTTGGCGTCGGGCAGTTCGGGAAGCGACGCCCCTATCTTCTCGACGAACTCCGTCGTGATGTGCAGCGGCCCGAGGTCGGGCTCGTTGAAGTAGCGGTAGTCGTTGCGGCCCGATTTCTTGCGCATCGTCTCGGTCCGTTTGAGTTTCGCGTTCCACAGCCGCGTCTCGCTCTCGACCGCTCCGCCGCTGCTCACGATGCCGATCTGCCGCTCTATTTCGTAGTCTATCGCCTTGGCGATGAAGGCGAAGGAATTCACATTCTTCACCTCGGCCTTCGTGAACAGTTCGGCGCTGCCGACCGGCCGTATCGAGACATTGGCGTCACAGCGGAGATTCCCCTCCTCCATGTTGCCGCGGCAGATATCGAGGTACTTGACGGCGATGTCGTAGATCTTCTTGAAATACTGCGCCGCCTCTTCGCCGCTTTTGAGATCGGGATGCGACACCACCTCGATGAGCGGCAGTCCGGCGCGGTTGAAATTGAGGAGCGTCCGTTCTCCCATGTGGGCCGATTTGGCGGTGTCCTCCTCCATGTGTATCCGTTCGATACGGATGTCGCGCTCCGCACCATCGGCTCCGGTGACCGCGAGCCGTCCCTCCGCGCCGATGGGGGTGAAGAACTGCGTTATCTGATAGTTCTTGGGCATATCGGGATAGAAGTAGTTCTTCCGGTCGAAGGTCGAAGTGAGATTGACCCGCGCCCCGAGCGCCAGACAGAAGGCGACCGCCCGTTTGACGAACTCGTCGTTGAGCACCGGCAAGGCCCCCGGCGCGCCGGTGCAGACGGGGCAGATATTGCTGTTGGGCGCCGCATTGTAGTCGCTCGCACAGCGGCAGAAGGCCTTGCCCGCCGTTTTTATCTGGATATGTATCTCGAGCCCGATGACCGCCTCATATCGTGTCATGACGGCACCCCCGCTCGATGGTCGCGAAATCCATGAAATTCTTTTCCAGCCACGCGGCCGCATCGAGTAGCAGGCCGTCCTTCGAAAGGTCGGCCGTCAGTTGCAGTCCGACCGGCATCCGGTCGTGCGTTCCCGCCGGAACGGCGATCGCCGGCATCCCGGTGAGATTCGCCGGTATGGTGAAGATATCCTCAAGGTAGAGGGCGAAGGTGTCGGGCTGCTCGGCCCGCTTGAAGGCGATACCGGCCGTCGCCGGGGTGAGCACCAGCTCGACCTGCCGGAAGAACTCCTGCCACCGCTTGAGTATCACCGTGCGGACCTTCGCGGCGCGCAGATAGTAGGAATCATAGTAGGCCCGCGACAGCACCCACGTCCCCAGCAGGATACGGCGCTTCACCTCGGGGCCGAACCACCGGCCGCGGCTCTGCGCGGTCGTTTCGCGGAAACCGCATCCTTCGGCGCGCGCCGTGTAGCGGATGCCGTCGAAGCGCGAAAGATTGGAACTCGCCTCGGCGGTCGCGACGACCTGATAGACCGATATGACGGTATCGTATTCGGGGAAAGAGAGCGGGACGATGGTCGCCCCCGCCGCCTTCAACTTTTCGATGCAACGGTCGTAGGCGGGACGGACGGCGGCGCTCATGTTCTTTTCGTATTCGGTGATGACGCCGATACGCATCTCCGACGGGGAAAAACCCTTCGCTCCGAACGAAGGCGCCTCGATCGAGGTCGCGTCGTGATGATCGCGTCCCGCGGCGACCTGCATGAGTTCGCGGATATCATCGGGGCGGCGCGCGAATACCCCTATCTGGTCAAGCGAACTGGCGAACGCGGTCAGTCCGTAGCGTGAAAGGGTCCCGTAGGTCGGTTTATAGCCGTAGATGCCGCAGTAACTCGCCGGCTGACGGACCGATCCGCCGGTATCGCTCCCGAGCGCCACATCGCACATCTTGGCCGCGACGGCGGCGGCGCTGCCGCCCGAACTGCCGCCCGGCGTCCGTTCCTCGTCCCACGGATTCAACACATCGCCGTAGGCCGAATAGGTGGTGGCCGAACCCATCGCGAACTCATCCATATTGCATTTCCCCACCACCGTCGCGCCGGCCGCCGTGAGCCGGTCGATAACCGTTGCGTTGTAGGGGGCGATGTAGCCTTCGAGGAACTTCGATCCGCAGGTGAGTTGCAGTCCCGCCACCGCGATATTGTCCTTGACGCCGACGCAGACGCCGGAAAGCGGCCCGGCGCCGCCCTGCGTCGCCGTTTCGGGGACGACCTGCAGGTAGGCGTTGAGCGCCGTGTTGTGCGCCGCGATGCCGGCGTATATCTCTTTTTTGCCGAGCGTTTCCATCACCCCTCCTCCCCGTCGGCGCACGCGCCGCCGCCGCGGTTGACCACCCGCTGGACGACGAGGAATTCCTCGGCGCTCTGGACGAAGGTGCCGCGTATCGCCGCTTCGGCTCCCGACCGCTCCGGCCTGTCGGGCATAAGCGGCAGTTCGCGCAGCGGCAGGGCGAAATAAGGGTCGACCCCGTCGACCGGGACGCGCGAAAGATCTTCGAGGTGTTTGAACATCTTCTCGAAATGGCCGCTCATCGCGGCAAGTTCGGCCTCATCGGCCGTCAGCGCGGCAAGTTCATACACCGCGCGGATATCATCGGACCGTTCTGTCATGGGTTCCTCCGGGGAATATCAGCGTTTGGCGGCGCTTTTGGCCGCGCCCGGCTTCACGCGCACCTTGTCGCCGTCGAAATAGACCTCGAACTCGATATCGTCGCCGAACTTTCTGCGCATCTCGGGGATCTTGGTCTCCAGCATCTGTTTTATCGACTCCGGATCGTATATCTTCCCCATGTGGGCCCGCGCCAGCGCCACATAGCGCTTCGCCGCGTCGGCAAGCCGCATCTCGACATCGTCCAGCGCCTGCCCCTTTTCCGCGATGGCGTCGAAATCGGGCCCCTTTTCCACCATCTCCGCCGGATCTTTGGTGACACCGCCGAAAAAATCGTTGCCCGGTTTGATGCGGCCGTCCTCGATGGCGCGCAGACCGCGCTCCCATTTGATGCGGTAGGTCGAGAAGCGCGACAACAGCATCTGCACTATGTAGCGATCGGCGGAACTCTTGATGCCGTCGGCCACATCGTGCAGTTTTTTCACCTCGCGCTGAAGCCGTTCGTACATCTTGAGCGGCGGCTTTTTCTCAAAACCGGTGAAGTAGAAATTGAAGGCCCGGTCGAGCCTCTGTATGGTGATGGCTACCTCGTCGATCTTGCCTTTGAGATCCATCGGCTATTCGAGTTCGATGAGTTCCTCGGGAGTGGCGAGTTTGGCCGCCTCGACCTCCCACTGCAGTTTGCCGGTCCACTCCACGCCGGTCCGCTCGAAGATATCTTCGGCCGCGTAGCCGGGGATGATGACATCGCGTTTCTCGCCCGGCTTGAGCGGGTAGATCCCCTGCACCTGACGGGTGTAGATGAGGAAGAAGACCTTGTCCATCAGCATCTTGGTGTTGGTGTCGTCCATGAATTTCACGGCGACGCCGATATACGAGAAGGCCTTGTCGCTCTTGTTGGTGATGGTGGCGTCCATCATGTACTGTTCCAGTCCGTTCTCGTACTGGACCGCGCCGTTGCGGACGTTCTCGACGATGATCTTATCCTTGTACTGCTGGGCGGTCTTGATGAGGGTGTCGTCTATCGGGATCTCGATCGCCTCCCATTCCCGCTGCTTCTTTATATCGTCGAGCCGTTCGCGGAGGTTGATCATCCACTGGTCGCCGTACTTCACCGCGAAGAACTTTATCTGCGCGCCGGGCAGTTTGTTCATCGCCTCCTTGGCGCCGGTGAATTCGGTGAAGATGGCCACCTTGTCGCCCTCCTTGCTGATCTGGGGCGGGTTGAACTTCAGGAACATCGACAGCGAGTTTATCTGACGGGCGTCGCCCAGCCAAGTCTCCTGCTCTATCTCCTTTTTCGACTCTTCGTCGACCAGTTCCCACGCCGCATCATAGTTCTTCGCCTTGATGAGGTCATAATACTTGTCCACCAGTTTCTGCGCATCGTGCTTGGTCGAGCAGGAGACCAGCGCGAACAGCAGCGAACAAATGAGGATAACGGCATTTCTCATGTTTTTTCTCCGGTTGTTACCTTACAACAGAACTCTTCATTCCGGTGAGTATAAAAAGGCGCCTGCGGCAAGTCAATAAAATTTGCGGACTTCCGAAAGCGGGCTATACTGGTCCGTCCGTTGTGCTAAGTGGGGAGAAAAAGATGTATCCGACGAGGCTTTCGATCGTTGCGGCCGTGGTCCTGTTGTCGTTCCTGACCGCCTGCGAGATAAAGGAGAAGATGCCCGACGATGCGGTCGTGCTCGAACAGGTCATCTTCATCGACGAGGTCCAGCAGGGTATCCCGCAGACCATTCAGATGCCCAACGGCACGGTGGTCACCTACAAGATGCCGGTGAAACTGGCCGACGGCGATGTCATCAAGATCCGCGAGATGCCGGGCGAACGCCCCTACTACATCAAGGTGAAACTGCAGAAGAGGGAACCGAATGCCAAATAGTCTGCTCGCCATCACCGGCAACATCGCCACCGGCAAGAGCTATGTCGCCGATATCCTGCGGCGCGATCATGCGTTCGCCCATGTCAACGCCGACGAGATCGGTCACCGCGTCCTGCGCCTGCCCGAGGTGAAAGAGACGTTGCGGACCCAATTCGGCGATACGATCTTCGCGGGCGGCGAAGTGGATCGGCGGCGTCTGGGCACCGTCGTGTTCGGCGACCCGGCGAAACTCGCGGCGCTGGGCGACCTCACCCATCCGCTCATCATCGGGCGGGCGCGGGAGGAGGTAAAGACCCTTCTGGAGGCGGGGCACCGGGTCCTGTTCGAGGCGGCGGTACTGTTCGAGGCGGGCTGGGAGAAACACTTCCCGGCGACGCTCCTGACCGTCTGTCACGAATCGGAACAGATGGAACGGCTCATCCGGCGCAACCTCTGCACCGCCGACGAGGCGCTCCGCATCATCCGCGCCCAGATGCCGCAGGACGAGAAACTCGACCGCGCCACCTATGTGATAGACACCACCCACGGGCCGCGCGCCTTCCGCAAGACGCTGGAACTCATTGTAAAAGATATCGTGGAGTAACTCACCCCTGCTTCGTCGCGACACCCCCGCTTCGCTGCCCCCTGCATCAGGGGGCCTCTATTGAAAGGCTCCCTGTCGCAGGGAGCTGGCGCGTAGCGACTGAGGGTGTTCTAGAATTTCTTCAGCACCTTTTCCATCCGCTCCATGCCGTCGGCGATCGCGTCGGCATCGACATCGAGGAACGGGCGGAACCGCACCGAACTGGTCCCCGACGGCAGGATGATGACCTGCTCCTTCTCGCGGCAGAGCTCAAGGAACTTGTTGCGGATATCGTGCGACGGCATCGTGAAGGCGCAGAACAGCCCGCGGCCGCGGACATTGGTGATCATGTCGTGTTTCTTGGCGAGCGTCGCAAGAGCCGTCTGCAGCACCTTGCCCATCTTGGCGGCGTTGTCGACCAGTTTCTCGTCGCGGATGATCTTGAGATACTGCGACGACCGGACCATATCGACGAGATTGCCGCCCCACGTCGAATTGATGCGCGACTCCTCGGCGAACACATTCTTCGGAACCTTGAGCACCCGGTCGCCCACCATGATGCCGCAGGTCTGGAACTTCTTGCCGAAGCAGAGGATATCGGGCGCGACGCCGAAGTGTTCGAACGCCCACATCTTGCCGGTCAGCCCGCCGCCCGTCTGCACCTCGTCGTAAATCAGGAGAAAATCGTACTTGTCGGCCAGCCGCCGCAGTTCCCTGAAGAACTCGGCGCGGAAATGGTTGTCGCCCCCCTCGGCCTGAATGGGTTCGATGAGGAGCCCCGCGATGTCGGCCCCCTCTTTTTTGCAGATCGCCTCTATCTCCTTGACCACCGCCGCTTCGCGCGCCGCGACATCCTTGAGCACCGCCGGGGTGACCGGGAAGGTCAGGTAGGGGTTGTCCATCCGCGGCCAGTCGAATTTCGGGAAATACATCGTCTTGCGCGGATCGGCGGTATTGGTCAGCGACAGCGTGTAGCCGGTGCGGCCGTGGAACGCCTGCTTGAAATGAATGATCTTGGTCCCCACCTCCTTTTTGATCCCTTTGGCCATGTTCTTGCGGATCTTCCAGTCGAACGCCGTCTTGAGGGCGTTCTCGACCGCCAGCGCGCCGCCGTCGATGAAGAACATCTTCTTCATCATCTTGGGCATCGCGATCTCGCCCATCGTCCGGACGAATTCGGCGTAGGCGACGGTGTAGAAGTCGCTGTTGGACGGTTTGTGGAGCGCCGAGAAGAACAGGTCGCCCACATAGTTGCCCTTCAGGGTCTTCGGGTGATTGTAGCCGATGGGCATCGAGGCGAAGAAGGAAAAGAAGTCGAGATAGTATCTTCGGCTTTTCGCATCGTACATATAGGAGCCGCGACTCTTCATGGTGTCGACGACCATCGGGTAGCCGTCGGCGAGTATGTACTGGTTCAGGACCGCGTGCACTTGACGCGGCGTAATGGTCCGTTTCTCAGCCATTGATGCCTCCATCGGTATCGGTTTCTATGAACGAGCGGATCGTCGTTTCGAGCCGTTCGGCGAGTTGTTTGCGATCGGCCCCCCGGTCGGGCGGGATGGAGGGGAACACCTTGACATGAACGGTGCCCGCGCGGACCGCGTTCTCCCCCTTGGGCAGCACGATGCCGGTGCCGCGGATGGCCACCGGCAGTATCGGCACCCCCGCATCGGCGGCGAGCGCCAGCCCGCCGGTCTTGAAGTCGTGTACCTTGCCGTCCAGACTCCGCGTCCCTTCGGGGAAGATGACCAGACTCCACCGTTCGAGCCTCTTTTTCGCGTCGTGCAGCGACCGCACCGCCCCGCGCTTGCTCGTCCGGTCGACCAGCACGTGGTCGAAGAAATAGAACATGGCGCCGAACAGCGGGATGCGCGCCAACTCCCTTTTCGCGAAGTATTTGGTCTCCACCGGGATCACCGCCATGCAGACCGGGATATCGAAGAGGCTTTGATGATTGGCGACCACCAGATAACGCCCGTTCCGGTCGACATGCTCCAGCCCCTCGGTCACGATGCGGATGCCGTTCCCGGCGAAGAGCAGGCGGCCGTAGGTGCGGAAGAACCAGTGCCCCAGCCCCTTGCCGGTGAGCAGGTGGAGCGGATAGACGATATGACCGACGATGGTCCAGAGGAACGAGAAGAGCAGCGAATAGAGATAGCGTATCATGGCTTTTCCGCCTCGGCCGCCGCCGGCTCTTTCTTTTCCTCCTTTTTCTCCTCTTCCTTGAGGAGTTCCTTCGCCGGCTGAAAACCTTTCGTCTTCACCCCGATGAATATCTCGCCTGCCCCGTCCACCTGATTGCGCTCGGTGAAACGGAGCGGGCGGTTGAGGGTGAGCGACGGCCATTCGGCGCTCTTGAGTTGCCCGAGGAACGCGGCCAGCGTACCCCCGCCCCCCTTTTCCTGCGCCGAAAGGACCAGCGCCCCTATCTCGGCCAGCGTCTGCTCGATGGCGTACGGCGGCCGCTGGAACTTCGCGGTGAAGATCTCGCTGAAACTCTTCCACGCGGCGTTCGTCTCGCCGATATCCTGTGACGGCGCCGCCAGCGTCATACCGTCGATGAGCTTATTGATATTCTTCTCGAACGATGCGTCGCCCTTGACCTCGGACGGCGCGGCGACCGTTATGGTGTTGATCTCCCACGACAGGTTGAACTCGGTCCGGAGGGTGTTCTGATTCTCCCGCACGCGGTTGCGTTCCCAGCCGGACTGATAATCGAATTCGACATTCTTATAGACGAACGCCGGCAGCAGCGCCGCCATCTGTTCGGGGCTCCCCAGAACGAACAACGCATCGAAATCGGCCTGCATCGGCGTCACCTTCGCGATGCGATCGAGCGCCCGCTTCATCATGGTCGAACTCTTGTATTTGTCGGCGTTCTCCTGCCGGAACCGGTAAAGCGCGGAATTATATCCCTCCGGCATCGAGAGCAACTCCTCCACATCGTCCAGCAGCGCCTTGTCGCCCGGCCCGAAAGCGAGCGCATCGGTCACCTGTCCGCCCGCCGCCTCGACCGCCTGCCAGTAGAGATCGCGCAGACGCCGCCCCCGAAGATCATCGGGATAGGCAATCGCGAACCGTTTCTTCTCGCGGCTCGCCAGCCACGCCGCGATGTCGGCCGCTTCGCGCTCCTTGGTGTATTTCAGGTTGAACAGGAATCCCGGCGTATCGGAGAACCACGGCGTGAAGGCGATGAGCGGCAACGGCGCAGTGACCGACAGACGGGCGAATTCATCGACCGCCACCTCGCTGAACAGCGGCCCGATCCCGACGAAACATTTCTGCTCCCGGGCCTTTGCCATCGCCTGCGCCGCCTCGTCACCCGTCAGAAAACGATGTACGGACGGTACGATCCCCGCCTTTGAATATTCCTTGAAGAACCAGTCGTAGAAAACCTCGACCACCTCGTTGACCTTGCGCCACTTGTCGTCCTCCGACAGGAACAGACAGACGCTTCGCCAGTCGGGCGTGTAACTGCCGTCCAACAGCACCATCGGGGCGGGCGGCGGCGTTTCAGGAAGGGGCGGCGCCATCTCGGGCAACGCCTCGGGGGTCGCCTCCGCGGCGGCCGGCTGTTGCGCCTCCGGAACTTGCCCGGCGGAAACTTGGGGAGCATCGGGAACGGGCGAAACGGCAACGGGCGCGGAGGCTCCGTCGAACGAAGCAAGCGCCGCGGTGAAGGCCGCGCGCGTCTCGGGACCCTTGGCGAGGAAAGCATCCAACTCGCCCCGGACCAACTGCTGTTTCACCTCATTGAGTTTCGAATACCACTGCGCCGCCTTCGCGGTGTCGCCACGGTACAGATACGACAGGAACACGATGCGCGACGCCGGTATCTTTTCCTCTTTGGTGAGCGACAGATAGACCCCCAGCATGAAATCGAGCGCACCGTCCCAATCACCCGCCGCAAAGGCCGCTTCGGCCCCCAGCTTGCGGGCATCGCGCAGATAATAGCCCTTTTCGGGAAGATCCTTGAGCAGCGTCACCGCCCGTTCGTACTTCGCCTGCTTGGCAAGCGACCGGGCGAGGAAATAGCGCAGTTCCCCCTGCTGTGCGCCGCTCCACTCGCGGGTAAGCAGATTGCGGATCTTTTCTTCGCAGACCGCGGGAATCCCCTTCGCTTCGCAGAGAATGATATCGTTGCGGACCGTGTCGAACGACACCGGTTTTTCGACGGCCGTTCTCTGCACCGAAGAACAGGAAACGGCGAGCATCGCTATGAGGAACAGGCACGAGCGCCGCATAGGCGAACCCCTATTTTAAGCCGGAGCGATACTATCAGAAGAAAGCCAATAATCAAGGAAACAGAACTGAAAAATAAGTTGACAATCGGGCCCTTTTCATCAATATAGTACCGCTTTGTTCTTTCACAACGGAGGAGTGTCCGAGTGGTCTAAGGAGGCGGTCTTGAAAACCGTTGAGGGTCGTGAGATCTTCCGTGGGTTCGAATCCTACCTCCTCCGCCATTCAATACATGGAGAGGTGTCCGAGTTTGGCCGAAGGTACTCGCCTGCTAAGCGGGTGTGGGACCCAAATCCCACCGAGGGTTCGAATCCCTCCCTCTCCGCCACTTGACGTCACTAATGCGCCCGTAGCTCAATTGGATAGAGCATCTGACTACGGATCAGAAGGCTGGGGGTTCGAATCTTCCCGGGCGCGCCACTTATTATAACGGGTTAGGTCCTACGGGGCTTAACCCGTTTTTCTTTACCGTCTCGCCACTAGGGCGTTATAACGAACCCTCATCCGACCTGCGGTCACCTTCTTCCTCAACAGGTACAAGGACTTCTGTCTACCCCACCACTTCCGCTATCTTATCGGCCGCTTCCTGCTTCAATCTTTCGTGATCGCGCAGCATCGTCGGGACCACCGCGCCGGGGAGCGTCGTCGCGCCGTTCGCTGCGGCCGCTTTGCCCATCTGTCCCAGCGCCCGGGTGCCGCCGAGGCAGGCGCAGGGGAAACCCATCGTCGCGAAGGGGATCACTTTCTTTCCCTTGAGGTCGCCGAGCGACTTGAGATAGGAGAGGATGACGGGGGAGGCGGAGAAGGCCCAGACGGGGCCGCCGACCAGCAGGAGGTCGTACGGGGCGATGTCGGGGCGGTTGACGATGCGGAAGGGTTTGTTGGGGGCCTCTATGTCGGGGTCGATGGTGAGGTGGTGGAGAGAGACGCCGTGGTTGAGTTTCTTGAGGCGTTTCTCGATGAGTTGGGCGAGGGCGAGGGTCCGGCCGGTCTTGGAATGAACGATGATACCGATGCGCATGGGGACCTCCACTGAATAGGAACCGTAATGACGGCGGCATCATGCAACGGGAGGAACGGAAAGTCAAGTAACGCCCTCCCCGAACTTGACGCGCGGGCTGACTCCTGTTAAAAATCGTACGGGCAACAGGGAGGGTCCCATGGCGAAACTCTATTTCCGGTACGGTTCGATGGGGGCGTCGAAGAGCACTAACTGCATCATGGTCGCCTACAACTATAAAGAGCGCGGCCAGAATGTGGTCATTTTCAAGTCGGCGGTCGATACGCGGTCGCACACCGGTTTCATCGAGTCGCGCACCGGGATGAAGTGGCCCTGCGTCGATTTCACCGCCGATTATCGGTTCAGCATCGAGTCGGTCAAGGCGTCGGCGGGGATGGACCGGATCTCCTGCATTCTCATCGATGAGGCGCAGTTCCTCACCGAGGAGCAGGTGTTACAGTTGAGCGATATCGTCGATTATGCGGGGATACCGGTCATCTGCTACGGGCTACGGACCGATTTCCGGTGCGAGTTCTTTCCGGGCAGTTCGGCGCTGATGCGCTATGCCGATGAGTTGGAGGAGATACCGACCATCTGCTGGTGCGGGAGGAAGGCGCGGCTCATTGCGCGGATAGCCGGGGGGAAGATGGTGAAGACGGGAACTCAGATACAGATAGGCGGCAACGAGAGTTACATTTCATTGTGTCGCCGGCATTGGAAGGAAGAGAAACTCGGCTGATCGGCCGGTCCGTTAGAATCAAATCGGTCAAACACGGCGGGAAAAATCAGGAAAGGAAGTAGGTCTCAGTCGTGGACGGCAGCAACTCGACGATGTCGGTGAAGCCGCGATCCATGGCATACAGACGCGCCGTCCTGCCGGTATTGTCGCGTATCTCGGTGTTGGCACCGTATTCGAGGTACAGTTTTATCACATCGATCTGTCCCCTCATCGCCGCCTGGATAAGCGCCGTTTCGCCGAGGTCGTTCTGCAGGTTGATGTTGGCGCCGGCGGCGAGCAGAAGGTGGCCGCGTTCGGGGAGGCAGGTGACGGTGTAGTGCAGCGCGGTATTGCCTTCGTTGTCGCGGATATCGGGTAGCGCCTGCGCCTCTGCGAGCAGGAACTTGATCATTTTCAGCGTTTCCAGATAGGCGCCGTTCTCGAAATGGTCCCGCACTTTGTCGCCCAGCAAGCGCACTCCCTTGGCGCAGGCGATCATGAGCGGCGTGAGTCCTTCGTGGTTCTTTTTGTTGATGTCGCCGCCTTCGCTGAGGTACTTCCGGATGTGGTCGTAGCGGTATTCGCTGACGGCGTCGAAGATGTTGAGGGGCGGGAGGTAGAGGATCTTTTTGATGATCCAGAAGATGGCGAAAAGGAGCAGAACGAAGATGGAGACGGTTAAAAGTATCTTGGGATCAATGGTTTGACCGTTGAACCACGGCATCTTCGTTCACCCGATGAGAACTGCAAAAACATCGTGCCGGGAGCGGGGAGGAAAGTCAAGAAAGGGGGAAATCTATAAAAATTTAGATGCGACCCCGTCGGGCCCCCTCCTGATACTGATACCTGATATGTCCTGCTATCACTCGTCCATCTGACTCGCAACTGTCTAGATGCGTTTCAATGGCAATTCGGCCTTAACCTCATCGTCAAGTCGTTCGTAGTTGGCGAATAGTGCTTCCAGCAATTCCTTTTGAGTCCATAGGCGTACACGGAAAAAACTGCCAGCCAGTTCTTTGGCCACATTGCTCTTGAACCACAAAGAGGCCTTCTTGGGCTCCAAACTTGGCAACCGCGCCTAAAAGTTTGTCAACGGTCGGTCTATCGATAGGTGCATCTTCCGATTTCACTTCGACACAAAGTCGCGGCGAACCGAACCCAAGTGGTCCGGCCCCAGCAAGAATGTCGACGCCACCATCAGGGCCATCTGGACTCAAGTAGGTCGTATATCCTTGCGCTTTTAATATCGCCTCAACCAATCTATTCATGCTATTTCCTTTGAATCTAGCGGAGATCAACTGAGCAATCTGGTCATGTGCCAACACCTCAAGATCGGTGTCTTCCGCCTCTTCGTCGCTTGTTGCTGTCGTATCGTTTGTTTTTATTGCGGTTTTCAATGTTTCCGGCTTCCAACCGCTTAATTTCATCTCACGCAAACGCGTTTCAGCATTGTTTCGCTGAATTCGGCATATGGTTAAAAATGCCCCAAAGGTATAGAGTAAATCTTTCCCGAAGTTTGAACGAGGAATTGCCTCACCAATCCATTTTACTGCTCTCCAATGATAAAAAGGGTTGGGGCCATCTGCCTCGAATTGATAGTTTCCTATAATCTCTCCTATCTGGATTGCTGGTTGTGTTTTCAACGGAACGACAACCCAATCCCCCTTTTTCATGTCGTGAGCGAACGGCCAGAGTTGGCCAATCCAGTTATATAAGCGTTTGACCTTGGCGTCAGGATGTATTTCGGACAAGATATTAAAAAGAGCCTGTCTATCATCAAGTCTCGCAAGATTGTGTGCTAGTCCATCCCATGTGACATACACGCGATTCTCTGCGATGAACTTCTGTTCGTACTCACCATACGAACCCGCGCGAACTAACCAAATTGCCATGATATGCTCCTTTTAGTGAATAACAGTATTCTTAATATAAGGAAGCTTTGCCTGATCAAAAAAATGAAAGGCGTCTGCCCCGATAAGCAAGCCCTCTGGTATCAGCTCTTTTCTGTCTTGGCAACTTCTCACTACCGCTCCCCCTCCCAACAGGCTTGTTTTCATTCCTTCGCCACCACGGTGTCGTATCCCCCGTAATGGGTCAGCCCCTCGTGGCTCTCGATACCGGTGTAGCGAAGCGAAGCGTCTTCGTACCGACGGAACGCGAATACCGCTTGATTCATTTGCAGGGTGTTGAACACATCGAGGCTTACGAGCAGATGAAAATCTTTGACCGTCAGCCCGGTGACGGTTAGGAATAAGTCGGGTTCCAATTTGGTGATGACATCCTGTAGTGTGTTCTCGCGAAAATCGGTCAAGTACATGAATGCCGGGATGCGAGTGGCGAATTTGATCAACTTCTCCTGAACGAGTTTGCGTTTTGATTTGTACTCTTTTTCCGCTTCGGTGAGTTGCTTCTTCTGCTTGTTCGTCAGGTCTTTTCCCTTTGCCTTATTCTTGAGTTCCTTGACCTTGTCGCTCTTATTGATGATTGTCTCGATGATGTTGGCGCCGAGCGCACGCCAGCCCTCGATACGCTCCACGGCAGCCCTTGCTTCAGGATTGTCCATAACGCGCCGTAAGGTATTGTTGTCCACATTCACCAGAAGAGCGGACTGCCACTTACGGGCCAAAAGCGTGGCCGAGGTGCCTGCCATTGCAATGTCGAGGATGCCGCCGGCATCTATCTGTACCATATTGGCCCCGTCATAGGCCAACACCGGTAAGAACGACACAAGATCCTTGACCGCATTTTCAGGATTCGACTCGTCTGGCGAAAGGCCGATCCCATATTCGGACAGTTGCCGTAGCGCACGGGTAGGCGCAAAGTCGAACACGAAACAGGCGGGCTTGAGTATCTCCTCCTCGTTTGGATTGTCGCCATTGGGATTTTTGATAGACCACGGCGACTGCACACGGAAAGCGGCTTGAAAATAGGTCTCGGGCGACTTGAGATTACGAAGCATCAAGATGGATGACCACTGTGGCACGGTTACGCCAGTCGTGAGTTTTCCGCACGAGAGCGTGATCGTCTTGGTCTCGAATCCGCTCCCGATGGCTTTGCGAACGGGAGGTAATGCATTTAATCCGATGCCCGCCGATGTACCAGCGGCGACGACAACTTCGTATCCGTGCCAGAAGGTGTTGTGCCGCTCGGCTAGCAGGTTCGCCATTGCGTGGCAGGATGCGACATTGGGAAGAAACCAGAATGAATGTTGGAGGTACGGTAACAGTCGGACATCCGAATAGGGAAACGGCGGTCGTGTACCGGTTTTAAGGCTCTCTGCCGTCTGCGGAAGATAGGAGCCCCGGATGATCTCCAGCCACTTCTGCACATCGCTCTTATGAGTGAACTGTGCCTTTTTACCCTTGCCGGTGGCCGCGAAGAATGCATTGAGATCGAATTCATCGAATTCCCCGCCGCTTGCTATCGCCAGCAATTCGTCAGGCATTTGGTATGTCAGCAAGCGTAACTGCGGTAGCGCACCATAGGGATTCAATTTGCCGGGATTTTCTGCCGGGAATTCTTCTTTGGCGCGCTGTTCGTCGGTGTAGGTCCAGTTGAAGATCGCCTCTTCGATGAATTCGCCCGTTGCCAGCGC
>CALMRE010000157.1 GCA_937871295.1 uncultured bacterium
ACATCTCTTTCTCCATACTAACTTTTCTCCTGTCCAGTTTTTTGGGGGTCAGCCCCAACAACGGCTGGGTTTACTATGATCCGGTCACCATGTTGGATGGATTCATGAAACTCGATCTAACCACAACTCCCATGACCTACGAAAAGATTCCTTTGTCTGGCCTTCAACCGAATACTTTTTCCATAGCCATTCATGAAGTTGAGGGGGCAACGATTCTCTATAACAACATCTACACACCAGACTTGAATAACACCGATAATCGCGACGGTTGCGCCTGCTATTACCGAGCCGACAATAATAAGAGTTATTGTATGTTGCCAGTAGAATTTGAGACTCAAGGAGAAAAGCAAATGTTGTGTCGTCAATCGTATGCGGAATTTGACGGACATTACCTTGCCTGGCAGGATTGGCAAAGCCCATTCATGGTCGTTCGTGACATGGAATGTTACTGTGAAAAAGAAGGCGTGTGCCCGTTTGAAGGGTTGAAGTAACCCATTTCATTCGTTACATAAAACGCCTTATACACCAGACCAGAGGAAATCCTTGCCTTTGGATAAAAACGGAGTATCTTCCCGTATGGTTGGATAAAACGGGAGGACGCTGGTGGCTGATGCAGTAGCGCGAATGTTGAAAATGGACCTTACGCCGGGACAGTCGGCCTTTCTCTGGGGAGCCCGAAAGACCGGCAAAACCTCCCTCTTGCGCCAATTGTTCCCGCGGAGCGCGGTATTTGACTTTCTGAAGACCGATCTCTATCTTGCCTGTCTGAAACGGCCGATGGCCTTCCGGGAGTATGTGCTGGCGTTGCCGGCCGGGAAAAAAGAGTTGCCGATCGTGGTGGATGAGGTTCAGAAGGTCCCGGCGGTACTCGATGAGATACACTGGCTGATAGAGCACGAAAAGCTTTCCTTTGTATTGTGCGGGTCGAGTGCGCGCAAGTTGAAGCGGGGTCACGCCAATATGCTCGGCGGGCGGGCGTGGCGGTTCGAGTTGTTCCCGCTGGTGAGCCGCGAACTGCCCGACTTAGACCTCCAGCGGGCGCTCGATCAGGGCCTCATTCCCTCTCATTATCTGGCCGAGCCGCGGTCTGCGCGGCGATCGCTCAAGGCCTATCTGCAGGACTACCTGAAGCAGGAGGTGATGGACGAGGGGTTGGTGCGGAACATGCCCGCCTTTTCGCGGTTCTTCGATGCGGTCGGCTTTTCGCACGGCGAGATGGTGAACTATGCCAACATCGCGCGCGACTGCGGTATCGACGCGAAAACGGTGAAGGAATATTATCAGATACTGGTCGATACCTTATTGGGAACGATGGTGGAGCCCTTCTCGCGCCGGCAGGGTCGTCAGGTCATTACCAAGACGCCGAAGTTCTACCTGTTCGATGTGGGGGTGGCCAACACGATGTGCGGCCGGAATATCGCGCAACTGCGCGGGGCCGAGTTCGGGAAGGCGTTCGAACATTTCATATTCAGGGAACTTCACGCCTACCGGAGCTACGCGGAAAAAGAGTTCCGCATCAATTATTGGCGTACCAAGACGGGGGCCGAGGTCGATTTCATCTTGGGCGAAGGAGAGATCGCGCTGGAGGTCAAGAGCGGCGAGCAGGTACGGAACGACGAACTCTCTTCCCTGCGGGCGTTCGCGGCGGAGTATAAGCCGAAACGGACCATTCTGGTGGGGACCGAAGCGCTGGCGCGGAAGGTGGGCGATATCGAGATCATCCCGTGGCGCCCGTTTTTAGAACAGTTGTGGAACCATGAGGTCATATAGGGAAAAACCAACGGATCATAAGAGGAGTAGCGCATGAAAGTTCTGGTCATCTTCGTTTCCTGCCTTCTGCTCATCATCGCCTGCGGCGGCAAGACGACCCAGCAGAAACAGGCCGACCGCAATCTCGCGCTGTTGCAGGAAAGCAGTGCCGACCCCGACTTCGCCAAAGGCCGCTCGCTGGTCATGGAGGAGAAATACGCCGAGGCGGAACCGATCCTCGCGAAAAGCGCCGACCCCGAAGCGATCTTCTTCCGCGCTCTGGCGCTCCAAGGCATGGGCAAGGCCGACGACGCGGCGGGACTCTTCGCGGTCTGCATCCAGAACGGCATCCAGCCAGCCGAATCGCTCTACAATCTCGGCCTGATCGCCTACGAAACGGGCGACAAGGAGTCGGCCGCGGCCCGCATGAACGAAGTGCTGGGCAAAGCGCCGGAACACGCCGGGGCGCACTACTTCCTCGCATCGGCCGCCTACGAAAAGAACGACATGGCCACGGCCGAAAAGCATTTCCGCGCGTCGGCCAAAAGCATGCCGCGTAACGGCGCCGCGTGGGAAGGTCTTTTCTACGCGCTGGTCACGCAGGATAAATTCGCCGAAGGGTGGGAATTGCGGGAGAATCTCGACCTTACCGCAGGCGACAATCTCGCCAACCTACTACTCGTCGGCGAAAAACTCGGCAAGTCGGCCGATGCGCTCGCGCTCATCCCGGCAGGCGTTCCGAATGACGCGGTGAAACTCCAGCGGATAGTGCTCATCGCGCAGTTACAGGGACTCGCCGCCGCCATTACCGAAGCCGACAAGTTGCCGAAAACGCTTACCGAAAAGGCGGGCTTTGCGGTGCTCGACCGCGGCGTCGAGGGGACGCTCGAATGGCTCGTTTCGAAGATGAGCGACGGCAAAGTGATGCTCACCTGCACCGCAAGCAAAGAGGCGAAACCGGTGCTCCACGAACTCACCGTGAACGCATCAGGCGTCACCGCCGCGAAGAAAAGTTACCCCGGCGACAAATTCCGCGCCGCCGTTCCGGCCATCTGTCAGGGAGAGGGCCAGACCTGATCGGTCTCCAGCAGATACTGGTTGAGGTATATCTCGCGGAGCGCCGCGCGCCACCGGTCGACAAGCGACGGATCGGTCGTCGCGATGAGGTTGTCGGCCTCCTGCGGATCGCGTTCAAGGTCATAGACGAACTCTTCGCCGTCGCGGACATGGCGGACATACTTCATCGGATATTCGACCACGCCAAGGAAGGTGCCGTTGTAGGGCTGGATGAGCAGGACCGGCCGCCCCGGCTCTTTGGGATGGAGCATCGACTGCCCGCGGAAGTGATGTTTCGGCGGCGTGAGACCGATGATGTCGAGTATCGTCGGGGCGATGTCGATCTGTGAATAGGCGGTGTCGGCGATGCGCTGCGGTATCACCACGCCGGGATAAATGAGGAGGAACGGCGTCCGGAAGAACTCCTCGAAATAGTAGAGTTCGTTGTGCTCGTAGCCGTGTTCCGCCGTGGTGAACCCGTGGTCGCCGGTGATGATGACGATGCTCTCTTTAAGATAGTCGCGTTTGCCGAGTTCTTCAAAGAAAACGGAGAGCTGCTGGTCGGACAGGTGTATCGTGTTGGCGAAGTTCTCGGTCATATTCTGCGGGTCGGGATAGATATGACGCAGTTCCGGCGGCGTCTTGTTGAACTTCATGTGATTCATGACGGTGTGAAGCACGACAAAGAGCGGCTTTTCGCCCGAGGTCACCTCCGTGCGCGTGTCGAGATGTTCGAAGAAGCGGCGGTAGAAAAGCTGGTCCTCGATCCCCCATCCCCAACTGTGGGCCGCCTCGCCCTCCTTGAGGAAATCGTGTATCGAGAAGGCGCGGTCGAACCCGTTGCGCAGCGCGAAAACGCCGGTATTGTCGAAGGTGATGTTCTTGTAGGCCTTCACGAACCAGCCGGTGTAGCCGTCGTCGCGCAGCAGCGCCGCCAGCGAGTAGAAACGGTTGTCGGCGTGACGGATGAACTCTTTCTGCCGGAGGCTCGGCAACAGCGAGAAGAGCGTCGCGAACTGACCTTTCGACGACTGCACCGTGTTGCCGTAGAAGTGGTCCACATACAGCCCCTGCGGGATGAGCGACGAGAAGTAGGGCATGACCGGAACGCCCGCCGCGCTGTTCTGTTCGATGAAGCGCGGGTTGAACGATTCGATCTCGATGAGGAAGATGTGCGGCCGCCGGGCGGGCGGCGTCGGGGCCGGTTCGGCGACGACGAAGGGATAGGTGCCGGCCGGATAGTGTTCGGCGAAATGGTACTGGTCGGCGGTGCGCTGGAAGGTGACTATCGAACGGAGGAACTGCCCGAACTCGTCATGCGGCGCCACATTGGCGGCGGTCAGCGCGACATAGGCGGCGAGCGCCGCCGCGCCGATGGCGATGCGCCGCCACGAAAAGGGAAGCGGCGCGAAAAAAGCGGTGTTAAGCGGCCGCCAGAAAAGAGCGAGCAGGATATATCCGGCGAAAAAGATGAGCGGCAAGGCCCCGATGCTTTCATAAATGATGACGAGCGATTCGGCATTGAAGGTGGCGTCGGAATTGTAGGCCATCACCGAGAAATCGAACGGTGTCTTGGTGACGAAATGGTACCCGGTCAGACACTGATAAAACCCTAGGAAGAACAATAGAATGACGCCGCGCAGACCTTTGAGCGGAGAGAAGAGATGGAGCAGCGCCGCGAAGAGCGCGACGAGCGCCAGCCAACTGAACAGCACCAGATGCGGGAAGCGCCACGCGTCGAGGAACGGATCGATGCCGGAGCGGGCATTGACATAGAACATGTCGGTGAGGAACAGAAAAGTGATGACGGCGACCGGCGCACGGCGGTCTATCTGCGGCATTTTCTGCGGGGCTGTGCTCACCGATCCTCCTCGGCCAAAGGCCTTTTAACAATACTCACGACACCTGCTTAATCAAGTCTTTATACGCGCGCAGGTCCCGTACTGTTTAGTTGCTTTCTCTTTTTCGGCCGGTATAATGCTCCCGTTCTTTGACGAAAAAGAGGAGCGATCATGACCGACGAATTGAAGCGCGACAAGGAAGATGTCATCTACACGCGGCGCAGCGCCAAGCGCATCGATATAGAACTCGAGGTATCGTTCGAGGTCGTCGAAGGCGGCCCGCACAACTTCTATACCGGCATCACGCAGGACATCTCGCACGGCGGCATCTTTCTGGGGACCCACCAGACCATGCCCATCGGCCATAAGATGCACCTGACCTTCATTCTCGAAGGGCGCGAGATAGCGGCGCACGCCGAGGTGGTCTGGCTGCGCGAGTCGGAAACGGCGACCGCCGGCATCCAGCCCGGCATGGGTCTGCGGTTCACCGAGATAGCCGAGGCGGACCGGAAATTCATCGAAGATTACGCGGCCCAGCGCGAAACCATCTACTACGACGACAATAAGTGATCCGACCTGAACAAAGCGGAGAGCCGCCGTGGAACGGCTGTTGACGCGCTACATCGCCTTCGCGGCCCGCCGCGCCCTGCCCCTGACGGTGCTGTTCACCCTGCTGTTGGTCGGCGAGATACTGTTCCTCAAAGACCATTTCAACCTCAACGCCGACCTGCAGGCGCTCTTCAGCGGCGCCAACCGGACGGTGCAGGATCTCGAATATCTCTCCTCCCGCGTCGGGACCTCTTCCAATGTCCAGATACTCGCCCGCTCCGAAAGCCGGGAGAACAATCTCCGCTTCCTGACCGACCTCAAGGGGCGGATCGCGGGCAGCGAACTCATCCGCTTCGTCGAACTGGAGCGCGACATCGCCTATCTCGAGGCCCACGCCCTGCTGCTCCTGCCGCAGGAGGACCTCGACCGGGCCGAACAGAAGATACGCGACATCATCGCCCGGCAGACCGAAAAGGGGCTTTCGCTCGACGACGGCGAACCGGAAGAGGGCGAAAAGCTGGCCGGCGATGCGGCGAAGGAACTCGACGACGAACTGGACCGCGTGCTCGCGGAGATCGACGCTAACAAACGCAAATACGACATCTCGCGCCACTTCACCGCCGATAACGGCCGCTATGTCGAGATGAAGGTCCGCCCCGCCGGGAGCGACACCAACATCACCAGCATCAAAAAGGTCATCGATTTCCTCGACCGGGAGGTGGCGTCGCTCGATCCGCAGAAATACGGGGTCGAAGTGGAGGTGGGGGGCTACTACCGCCACCGGGTCCGCGAGGTGGAGGAGATCCGCGGCAACATCGTCGAGACCATCGGCATCTGCATCGTTCTGCTGGTGCTGCTGATGCTCTACTTCTTCCGGGCGGCCCGCGCGCTGATCATCATCTTCTTCCCGCTGTCGCTGGGAGTGGTGAGCGGCATCGTATCGGTGCAGTTCCTCGTCGGCGAGTTCAATCTCATTTCGGCCTTCAGTTTCGCGATGCTTTACGGACTCGGCATCGACTACGCGATACACACCTACAGCCGCTATCTGGAATTCAAACGGGAAGGGGGCGCCCCGTACGACGCGATCACCGCCGCCTACCGGAGCCTCTGGCGGCCGCTCCTCTACAGTTCGCTTACCACCGTGGCCGCCTTTCTGACGCTTTTCTTCATAGAATTCAGAGGGTTTTCTGACTTCGGGCTGGTCGCCGGCGTCGGGGTCGCCTTTGCGCTGGTAGTGATCCTGCTGGTGATGCCGCCGCTCATCCTGCTCATGGAAAAAGTATCTCCTCTGCCGGTGCGGATGGCCGATCCGACCTTCCTCGCCGCCCTGTTCCGCTTCCTGAAAGAACGGCCCCGTGTCCTCTGGGCGCCGGGAGCGCTGACCATCGCCGCGATTATCGGCATCTTCTTCGTGCGGTTCGAATACAATCTCGACAAACTTTCCTTCAAACGCAAATACGACACGGCCTCCATCGTCAATCAGTACACCGAACTGCTGCGCAAGGAGAACAAGGATTCGCTCTCGGTCAGCATGCCCTCGTTCTATCTGACCGACTCCCCCGACGAGGCGCGCGCCGTCGCCGACCGGCTCTACGCGATGAAGCAAGAAGGAAAGACCTCGATACGGATCCGCGGCGTGCTGGCGCTCTCCAACTTCGTCCCCACGGGGCAGGAGGAGAAACTGCGGAGCGTCGCCCGCATACGGCGGCTCATCGAACGGAAACAGGAGATACTGCCCGACGATATCCGCGCCCGGCTGGAACGCGACATCATGCCGCTCCTCCGGATAGAGGGACTTATCGAACAGGAGAAACTTCCCGGCTGGATAGCCGACAAACTCAAGGAACGCGACGGCAGTATCGGCAAGATGGTCACCGTGATGCTGACCGGCAACAAGTCGAACATCACCGATGTCATCCGCATCAAGAATGAATTCGGCACGATACAGGGGAAAGAAAAGGAACACCGGCTTATGGGCAGTCACCTGCTCCTCGCCGACATCAAACGGGTCATCGAGACCGAGGCGCCGCTGGCGGTCTTTCTCTCTTTCTCGACCGTTTTCTTTCTTCTTCTTCTCACCTTCCGCTCCATCGGGTCGGCTCTGCTGGTCTATCTGCCGCTGGTCATCGGAGTGCTCTGGATGGTCGGCGTCATGGCGGCGACCGGGATGAATTTCAACCTGTTCAATATGGTGATACTGCCGACCATCATCGGTATCGGCATAGATGCCTGCATCCACATCTATTCACGTTACCGGGAAGAGGGTCGCGACGGGCTGGAAAAGGTGATGGCCGAAACCGGCAAGGCGGTGCTGTTCAGTTCCGCCACGACGCTCATCGGCTTTCTGAGCCTCCTCTACGGCGCCCACAAGGGGGTCATCACCATCGGCGCGGTCGCCTCGGTCGGGATAGCGACGGTGACCCTTTCGGCGCTCGTTCTGTTCCCGCTTCTATTGGCACGTTACGGAAAAAAAGATAAGCTCCACCGTCAGGAAGAACAACCACAGGGAGGCAACCAATGAGGACCATTATGATCGCCATCATGCTCACCGCGCTTTTCGGCGCCTGTTCGTCGGCAGCGCCGCAGGGCGAGGCGGCCCCGCAGAAGGACCGCTCGGCCATCCCCGACAAGTACAAATGGAATCCGTCGCACATCTACGCCGAAACGAAGGATTTCGAGGTCGATTTCGAGACCGCCTCGAAACTCATCCTGCAACTCAAAGGCTTCGCCGGGACGCTCGCCAACAAGGACAGCGCCCGCGCCACCCTCAAGGCCTACTTCGAAGGACTGCGGCTGGTCTACAATCTCGACACCTACGCCGGACGGCTCAAGGACAGCGATATGAATGTCGCCGACAATCAGAAACTCGCCGGCCGCGTCGAGACGCTCTATACGAACTTCATGTCGGCCGCCAGTTTCATCGAACCGGAGATCCTCGCTCTGCCCGAAGAAACGGTGAAGGAATACCTCGCCGATGAATCGTTCAAAGACTTCCGCCGCGCCGTCAGCGAGATCGTCCGCTGGAAATCGCACACCCTCACCGCCGCCGAGGAAAAGGTGATGGCCGAGTTCACCGGCGTCGCCTACGCCCCCTACGAATCGTACATCACCTTCACCACCGCCGACATGGTGCGTCCCTCTTTCACCTTTACCAGCGGCGAGACCATAACGCTCGACGACCCGATGTATGTGAAATACCGCTCGATGCAGGACCCGGCCGACCGCAAACGGCTCTTCGAGGCCTTCTGGGACACCTACGGCCAGTACAAGAACACCTTCTCGAAGACGCTCACCTATCAGACCAAATTCTATGTCACGCAGGGGAAGGTGAAGAAATTCGGCTCGTCGCTCGAAAATGTCCTGTTCACCAAGGAACTGCCGCCCGATTTCTACACCATGCTCGTCGGCCACATCCGTTCGATATTGCCGGCGCTCCACGAATATATGGCGCTCAAGAAAGAGATACTCGGCGTCGACAAGGTCCGTTTTTACGACATGTATGTCCCGCTCACCCGGAGCGGCTACACCGAGGAGTACTCCTTCGAGAAGGCGGCCGATATCGTCAACGCGGCGGTCGCGGTGATGCCCGACGAATATAAAGAGGCGATGAAAAAGGGGATGACCCCCGGCGCCGGCTGGATCGATGTCTATCCCTCGAAGGGCAAGGCCGACGGCGGCTACTGCACCGGAGGATCCTATTCGACCCATCCGTTCGTCCTGCTCAACTGGACCGACGACTACGATTCGCTTTCGGTCCTCGCCCATGAGATGGGCCACGCGATGCATTCCTATTTCTCGAATAAATACCAGCCCTTCCCGAACGCCGACTACAACCTCTTCAACGCCGAGGTCGCCTCGATCTTCAACGAACAACTGCTCACGGCCCACCTTCTCAAGAACGCCAAAAGCGACGAAGAGAAGATCTTCCTGCTCGACAACTTCATCGAAGCGGCGCGCGGCACCGTGTTCCGCCAGATGCTCTTCGCCGAGTTCGAAAAGAAGTTCTACGACATCGTCGAGACGGGAACGCCGCTGACCCCCGATGTGATGAACAAGATGTACAAGGAGGTCAACGAAGAATATTACGGCGCGGCCAAGGGGCTCTACGAGATGGAGGACCGCTACGCCGCCGAATGGTCCTACATCCCCCATTTTTATTATAATTACTACGTGTTCCAGTATGTCGTCGGCTTCGTCGGCGCCCTGACCATCGCCACCAAGATACTCGACGGGAGCCTCCCGGCGCAGAAGTATGTCGAAGGGATGCTCATGGCGGGCGGGTCGAAATCGCCGCTCGATATCTTCCGCGACGCCGGTCTGGATATGACCAGCGACGAACCCTACCAACTCACCGCCAAGATATTCAAGGAACGGCTCGCCGAACTGCGCAAACTCCTCATGGAGCAGAAAAAGGCGGCCAAGAAGTAACCGGCGCGGAGAAGGTAGATGAAAAAAGGGACTCCCGGATCGCTGTCGGTCGTCGTGCCGATCTACAACGAAGAGGAAAATGTCGCCGAACTGCACCGGCGGCTGGTATCGGTGCTCGGCACCCTGCCGCGGGAGTGGGAGATCCTCTATGTCGATGACGGTTCGCGCGACGGCGGCTTCGAACTGCTCAAAGAGGCGGCGGCCGACCTGCCGCGGGTAAGACTCCTCCGCTTCATGCGCAACTACGGCCAGACCGCCGCCATCGCCGCCGGTATCGACCATGCGCACGGCGGGATCATCGTCTTTATGGACGCCGACCTGCAGAACGATCCGAAGGATATCCCCCGCCTTCTCGATAAACTCGACGAGGGTTTCGACGTGGTGAGCGGCTGGCGCGCCGCGCGTAAGGACGCCTTTCTCAACCGCACCCTGCCGTCGCGCATCGCCAACGCCCTCATCTCGCGCGTCACCGGCTGTCACCTGCACGATTACGGCTGTACGCTGAAAGCCTACCGGTCCGAATTCCTTAAAGGTTTCACCCTCTACGGCGAAATGCACCGGTTTCTCCCCGCCTACGCCTACCAGAACGGGGCGCGCATCACCGAACTGCCGGTGGACCACCATCCGCGGACCCGCGGCGTGTCGAAATACGGGATCGAGCGGACCTTCAAGGTGGTGCTCGACCTGATCACGGTCAAATTCATCAGCACCTACGCCCACAAACCGAGTTACCTGTTCGGGATGGTGGGAATGGCGCTCATCGCCTTGGCGACGCTCCTTGTCACCTATCTGGTCGTCATGAAACTGGCGACCGGCGCGTCGCTGATCGAATCGCCGCTCCTCCTCATGTCGACCATGTTCGTGATACTCGGGGTGCAGTCGATATTCCTCGGCCTCATCGCCGAACTGCTGATGCGAACCTACCACGAATCGCAGGATAAGCCCCCATACCGACTCAAGGAAACGGTCAACCTGCCGGAAAACGACTAGTATGTGCGGTATCGCCGGGTTCGTTGGAACGGGGACGCGCGACGATATCCGCCGGATGACCGATGCGATCAGCCACCGCGGTCCCGACGCCGAAGGGTTCTGGCACGATCCGGCCGCCGGGGTCTTCTTCGGGCATCGCCGCCTCTCGATCCTCGATCTTACCGGGGGTTCCCAGCCGATGTCGAGCGCCGACGGGCGGCTGATCATCGTCTTCAACGGCGAGATATACAACCATCTGACCCTGCGCACCGAACTCGAAAGCGTTGGGGCCCGCTTCTCGACCGACCACTCCGACACCGAGGTGCTTCTTCACGGTTACCGCCTCTGGGGCGACGATTTCGTGAACAGACTCAACGGGATGTGGTCCTTCGCGAT
This sequence comes from uncultured bacterium, assembly GCA_937871295.1. GTDB lineage: Bacteria > UBP6 > UBA1177 > UBA1177 > JAKLFG01 > CALMRE01. Next base: position 10,989 of record CALMRE010000157.1, read on the forward strand.
CTACGACCGCGACCGGCGGCGGCTTTTCCTTTCGCGCGACCGATTCGGAAAAAAACCGCTCTTCTATACCCTGCAGAACGGCCTCTTCGCCTTCTCCTCCGAACTTTCGGCGCTCCGGAACCATGGCGCGCTCCATTTCTCCCGCTCCGAAAAAGCGCTCAAAAAATACTTTGCCTACGGCTACCTGCCGGCGCCGCACACCGTCTTCAGCGAGGTGCGGAAACTGCCGGGGGGTCATTCTCTGGTTTTCGATATCGCGGCGGGCGCGATCACGGTGAAGAAGTATTGGGCTTTCGAGATCGACCCGTTCGAAGACGTGCCCGGAAATGCGGAAGATATATGGTGCGAACAGATACGGGATCTTCTGTCGGCGGCGGTGCGGCGGCGGCTCATGTCCGATGTGCCGCTCGGGGTGTTCCTGAGCGGCGGGATAGACTCTTCGGCGGTGACCGCCTACGCGGTGAAACATGCCGGGGCAGACCGCACGAAGACCTTCTGCATCGGCTTTACCGAGTCCGATTTCGACGAATCGCACTATGCCTCCAAGGTGGCGAAACTGTTCGGAACGGCGCACCGCGAAGAGATACTTTCGATGGAGATGGCGGGGGGCCTCGTCCCGGAACTGTCGCGCCGTCTGGATGAACCGATGGGCGACGCATCGCTCCTGCCGACCTACCTCCTGTCGCGGCATACCCGGCGCGAGGTGACGGTCGCGCTGGGGGGCGACGGCGGCGACGAACTGTTCGCCGGGTACGATCCGTTCCGCGCCCTCGCGGCGGCGGCGGCGTATGACCGTATCATTCCGAAACCACTGCATAAAGCGATAACGTTACTAGCCGGGCGCCTGCCGGTGTCGCACCGCTATATGAGTCTCGATTTCAAGATAAAACGGACCCTTCGGGGACTCGATTTCGACCCGCGACTCTGGAACGCGGTCTGGATGTCAACCCTCCTGCCGGAGCAGTTGACCAGAATCTTCGGCACCCCGACCGATACCGAGGAACTGTACGAGGAGGCGATCACCTGCTGGGATTCGTGCAAGTCGCCCGATATCGTTGATAAGACCTTGTCTTTCTTTACGAAACTCTACCTGCAGGACGACATCCTCGTCAAAGGCGACCGGGCCAGCATGATGGTATCGCTCGAGGTCCGCGCCCCCTTCCTCGACATCGAACTGGTTGACCTTGTCCGGCGGATCCCCGCCCGCTACAAGATACGGAACGGCGTGACGAAATATATTCTCAAGAAAGCGCTCGAACCGGTCCTGCCCAAAGAGATACTCTACCGGAAAAAGAAGGGATTCGGCGTACCGGTGGGCAAGTGGCTGAAAGAACGGACGCTGGTGGTGACCCAAGAGGAGATGGAGCGGACCGGACTCAATATGTCGTTCATGAACCGTCTCTACGACGACCATGTCGCGGGGAAGGCCGATCATCGCCTCTTCCTGTGGAATCTCAAAGTGCTCGGCAGTTGGCTGGAGAGTTAGATGGGAGTTCGGTTTCCCGTTAATGAGCAGGTCGCGAAAGAGGCGGCGCGTTTTCTGGTGGTCGGACTGGCGAACACCGCGCTTACCCTTGCGATCATTTTCGTTCTACTCCGGTTCGGGAGTTCGCTTCTGACGGCCAATATCATCGGCTACGGCACCGGATTTATTAATAGTTTCGTCTGGAACCGCCGCTGGACCTTCCGGAGCAGCGGAGATGTGTGGCGAGAAACGATGGTCTATTCGGTGGTCTGGGTCGTCTGTTATCTGCTCCAGATGGTGGCGTTGCTCCTCTCGGCGCGGTGGCTCGGGCTATCCGATATCCTCAGCACCCTTATCGCGATGCTCTTCTTTACCGGCCCGAATTATCTGGGGAATCGACTCTTCACCTTCCGGGCTGACCGCGCGGCATAACGAGCGCAGCGAACATCCCGATGAGCGCCAGCACCCCCGCTGCGGCGATGGAGGATCGCAGATCATAGAGCGGCAGGATCGCCGCGCCGAACAGCAGTCCGCAGAGCGCCGCCCCCGCGAGATCGGCGACATAGAACGCCGTGCCCGAAGATCGCTCTTTCCCATAGTTCCGGGTTAGGTTTCCGATCGACAGACCGCCTAAAAGTCCGACGATCAAATCAAGCGCCACGTAGCCCGTAGCGCCGAGCGACCGGTCGGCGACCCACAGAAGCGCGGTGGCAAGGAGAGCCAGCGCCGCGATAGGCAACAAAGAACTATATGATATCATACGGGATACTGACACTCCGGCGGTGGTGCCGAGCATAAAGGAGACGGTAAAAAGGGCGATAAAATGATAGATCTGTCCCACCTGCACCTGCAGAAGCGTCATGAGGGCGAGTTGCAGGACAAAGGCGCTGCCGCTCACACAGAAGATCGCCCCACTCTGCGCCGGGGCCATCCGCCGCCGGAAGAAAAAGGCGATACCGGCGGCACAAAGGGTCGCAAAAGCGCCCGTTATCAGGAAGAAGAACAGCGGGCGGGCAGGCAGTGCGGTAATGACGGCGGGAAGCGGCGCGCCCAGACGGCGGGCGGTGTGACGGAGCGTCTCGAAGTAGGCGGCAGGGGTGAGCAGGCGGTTCTCGCGGGTCGCCGCCCGTTTCACCGCCGCGGTGGTCAACTGCCGGCGCATCGGCTCGAAAATGTCCTGCACCAGCGCCCCGTTGAACCAAGTCCCGTTCAGGCGGTTCCGTTCCATCCGTTCGATCACCACCGCAGGGTCGGCGGTCGGAAAATCGTTGTCTGCCGCGGCCCACAGATGATGGTCGGCCGGAACGAGAACAACTTCCCGAAATACTTCTTGAAGCGCCTTTTGCACCGAACGGTTGAGCGCCGCCGTTTCGGGGGCCAGCATCCCCCGTCCGCCCGACAGGCCGACGACGATCACCGCGCCGGGGCCGTTGTGTTCCCGGAGGAAGTGGAAGAATTCGCGCGAGAAGAAACGGGAAAGCATCACCGAGGATGGATCGGGAAGGTCGATGATGATGAGTTCCTGCGGCGGCAAAGCGGTCATGACCGCGACCGGTTCCCCGGAACGAAGAATTACATTTTTCCCAAAAATATCGGTCGGATATATCTCGAACAGCATCGGTTCCTGCTCGATGACGGTGATGGTTGCGTGCGGCATCCGGGCCGCCAGCGCGACGGCGCTCCCCGATAACAAACCGCCGATGACGGCGATACGATGCGGAGCGGGGTGTTGGGTCAACACAAGTCCCGCGAATTCTTCCGCCGGTCGGTTCTCCCCGGCGACCCCCGCCGCCTGTCCGTTCCGGAAATAGGCGCGCTGTCCCTCCCGTTCGGTCGCGTCGAGCCGTCCGTAGCGTCCGTCGCGGGAGAATAGAAGCGTGTCGGGGAAGTAGCGCGCCGCGTAATGATCGCGGTAGACCGGATAGTTCACCGGCGAAAAGAGGTCGAGGAACAGATAGAACAATAGCGCCCCCGCCGCCATACCGCCCGATTCCATCAGGTAGACCGCGCCGGTCGGTTCGCGCCGATCACGCGCCGCTTCGACGCAGGCGGGAAAGGCAAGACCGCCGAGTATACACCCGGGGATGATCACCAGCGCCGCGACGGCGACCATCGCCGGTATCGACAGCGCCATACCGGCCACGGGGCTGAACGAAGCGGCCAGCGGCGCGATGAGAAATAGTTGGCCGACGGCTGCCAGAGACAACGCGATCAGGAGGAACGGCAACACCTTTCCCCGCTGCAGGAACGGGAAGAACCGGAATGATATTGAACCGATACCGGTAAAGAGCATCCACAACGAAAGAGCGACCGCGACCACCAGTTCGAACGCCCCGGTCGCGATCATCAGTTCCCGGATGAGGATGGTCTGCGTCAGCGCGGTAAGGAGCCCCAGCAGGAACGGGAAAAGGATAGAGCGGCCGAGCTTCCCCGACACTTCACCACCGGCCATGTATCTTCTCGCCGCAGAAGGGACATTTCCCCTCTTTGAGGCGGTTCTCGCCGACCGCAAAGCCGTCCCGTTCGATGAGCCGTTTTTTGCACTTAGGACAGAAGGTATCTTCCCCCTCTTCGGTCGCGATATTGCCGACATAGACGAACTTCAGCCCCTCCTTCAACGCCGCCACCCGGGCGGCGGCAAGCTTCGCCGGCGGGGTCGGCGCCCGGGCGGTCAGTTTGTACTTGGGAAAAAATCGCGAAAAGTGGAGCGGTGTATCGGCGCCGAGGTTCTCTTTCACCCAGCGCGCCAGTTTCCGCGTCTCTTCCGGATCGTCGTTGGCGCCGGGGATCACCAGATTGGTCACCTCGAGGAAAACCCCCGCCGTCTTGAGATCCCGCAGGGTATCGAGCACCGGCTGGAGCCGTCCGGTGGTGTAATCGCGGTAGAATTCGTCGCGGAAGCCCTTGAGATCGATGTTGGCGGCGTCGATATATTTCGCCAGTTCGAACAGCGGTTTCTCATTGATGTAGCCGCACGAGACGAGAATGGTCTTGATCCTCTTTTCGTGCGCCAGTTTGGCGATATCGCGCATGTATTCGAAAAAGACCGCCGGTTCGGTGTAGGTGAACGATATGCTGTCGCTCCCGTTCTTTTTCGCCAACGCCACCACCTGCGCCGGGGTCATATCGTACGGCGTCACGCTGTCGGGGGTCGCCTGCGATATCTCCCAGTTCTGGCAGAAATTGCAGTTCAGGTTACAGCCGGCGGTCGCCAGCGACAGCGTTTTGGTGCCGGGGCGGAAATGGAAGAGCGGTTTTTTCTCGACCGGATCGTTGTTGAGCGCCACCGGCTGACCGTAGACCAGCGAATAGAGCGTCCCCTTGATGTTGCGCCGCACTTTGCAGATGCCGGTCTGCCCGTCGGAGAGTGTGCAGAAGTGCGGACAGAGCTCACAGCGCACCTTGTTGCCGGGGAGAGAGACCGTATATTCGGCCTTGCGCAGGAGCGACACCTCGTCGGGCGACCGCCCCGCAAGATAGAACAGCGCCGGGGTCAGCAGGAGGATAAGCGCTACGAGGATGAGACGCGTCACGCGGTTCATGGGGTCTGGCCTCCCCGCTGGCTGTTGTCAGACCGGCTTGTTCTGGCGGATGTAGAACTCGATGGTCTCGCGGTCCTCGATACTCAGATCGAGGAACGACAGCCCCATGCCCGGATCGGTCCCGGCCGGCAGGTTCGGCGAAGGCGGCCGCAGCCAGCGGACCTCGGCGTGTCCCGATATCTGGCGCCGCTCCATCACGAACGAAAGGCGGAGGCGGGTGCCGAGAGGAAGCATCTGTTTTGTGGCGATGAAGAGGCCGCCGGAGCTGATGTCCTGCATGATGCCCGGGAAAAAGTCGTTCGGAGCCTCACCGGAAAGAGCGAAAGCCACCGACAGTTCCAGTTCGATGCGCGGACTTTTTCGCTTGTCGACCATCGGGTCGCGCTTCTGTTCGTTGGCCATGATACTCCCCTTTCCAGAGTTGACGGACAACGGAGTATATGGTGGTTGCAAGAAGAAAGCAATACGGGGGAAGATTTTTTAGGAACGATCTTCTCTTAATCGTTCGAGCACCTGTTCGGCCGGCTCGTTCAGGGAATGGAAAAAGGGGCGGACCGGCACGGTATTGCACAGATCGTTCATCATGCGGTGATAGGCGGCAAAATACTCCTTTTTAGTGTAGGGCGTGCTCACCTGCCCTTCGATGAGATAGCGCCACAGCGCGTCGGGTTCGACCGGGCCATCCACCCGCGATGCCCCGTCGGTCGCCTTGAAAAGAAGATATGCCTGCCGGAGCGGAGCGGTGATGTTGCTGATGACCGCCTGTTTGAGTTTCGGTATCGTGTAGAACGGCGTCGAAGAGACGAACAATGCGCCATCGTGCCGGTAGAGGATGTTGGTCTCGTCGTTGCCGCCGGTCATGAGTCCGCGCATCTTGCGGGCCATCGTACTCTTGCCGGTCCCCGAACGGGCGAGGAACAGATGCCCGCCGCCGTCGCGATCAACGAGAAAACACGAATGGAGGAGAAGGAACAATTCCTCGCGTTCGAACCCTTCGTAGGCAAGCACTTTTTCCAAATGTAAAAAGGGGCGGTGCCGTGAGATGCGCCATGCGCCGCCAACGCGTTGCAGGTCGTTGAGATCGGCGCGCTCCTGCACGACTATCGTAATGTCACGCTGTTTTTGCGGCGCATCGCCGGCGGCCTCGAACAACGGCCATGAAACAGGGAACTTCGTCACGCCGTTACCGGAGACGTGCAAAGAGATGTCGGCTATGTCAAAGCGACGAGAGAGCACAAAAGATCCTTACGGGTCTAACGGGTCTAACTTTTTGCATTTTACATCATTGGGGTCAGATTTGTAATTTAAGCAATTGCCACTACACCCCATGAGGGGATGTTGCATATTGCAATTAAAAAGTAGCTCTTTTTTGATAACAAACTCTTCCAATATGACAGGTTTTTCGTATCTCATGCGATGTTACCATCACAAAAATTCTGGACAAAGATATCTTAAAGCGGCATAAAAGTCAAGCAATTTCTATTGCTTCTTAAAAATGACATGGTTCTGAGGAGTTGGTTTTTTCGGACTTCTGCAGTCCGCTTATCCGTTTCTTGATCTCGGCGATCCGTTTGCGCACCGCCGAACAGCCGCAGAGCGAACCGCCGCCCAATAACGCTTCGGCGGGACAAGGATTGCAGTACGCGAACAGGTCGCAGTCGTTGCATTCCCGGTCGCGGATGATGCACGGCCTCTCCGCCGCCGCCTTTCGCACCAGTGCGGCAAAGTCGTCGGTCAGCAGGTTCCCGAGCGGCACGGTGCATTTGCCGCAGGCGTAGATGTCGCCCGCACAGTCTATACGGAAAGTGGAAGGATCGCCGTAGTGGCAGAGGAACGAAGCCTCCTTCGGCGCATAAAAGTTCATCTCGTCGCCTTCGATACCGTACTGGAAACGGATCGCCTGCTCAAGCTCCGCTTCGGTCAATTTCACCGCCTCGACCTCGGGCCGCTTGTCGAACGAACTGAACAGGCCGTAATCGATGACCAGTTGCAGATCACGCTCTTTGGCAAAGGCGGTCAGCCGCGCGAGATCGGGGAGCGGATGCAGAAGCGGCGCGGCGAGCACGGTCTTTATGCCTGCCTCTCGCAGAAGGTCAAGGCCGGTCATGATACGGTCGTACGCACCGGGGACACCGGCGGCGCGGTCGTGTTCGTTATGATCGGCCGAATAGAGAGAGATATGGACCGACCCGACATGGAGCGCCTTCAGCCGCTGTACCGCATCGCGGTCGAGCAGAAGTCCGTTGGTCTTCAGGTTGATGTAGAACCGGCGCTTGCGGGCCGCCGCAAGGATAGCCCACAGGTCGGGATTGGTGAAGGGTTCGTAGCCGCTGAAGGTGATGTCGAGATATTCATTATCGGCGAGGATGTCGAGCGCCCGCTCGATCTCGGCGAGCGTCATGAGCCGGTGACCGCAGTCCCGCGGCTGATAGCAGTGGAGACAGCGCGCGTTACACCGGTCCGCTATCTCAAAAAGGATGCCGGGGCGTTTGATGGTCATAGGTGTTCCATGCCCCGCTCGCGGCCGGACAGTTTATTCTTCAACTCCGCGAACAACAGGCGCAACGGACGCGGCGTGTGGTGACGAATACGGTTCCGCAAAAGGTAGTACCAGAATGCTCCGCGTGACCGTTTTCCTTCGACCACCCCGACGATGTCGAACACCGATATCGGCGGATCGCAGTAGGCATTGTTGTCGCCTTTTGTCCGCGCGACGAACCCCCTCTTCCACACGAGACGGTGCGCCACGAACACTTCTCCCGAACGAAAGACCACCACATCGCCGGGACGCAAATGGTCATGGGTGACCGGCGCGATGTGGATAAGTTCTCCGGGTTTTATGGAAGGCAACATCGAATTCTGTGAACCGAACAGCACCACTCCGGGAGTGCCGCCGACGGCAAAGGTAGTGATGAGATGATCAATAGAAAGATCGGGCATAAAGAGGCCGAGAAGGGCTACCCTTCGCTTCCCTTGGTTAACAACTCACCTTCCATTTCGCAGAGTTCATCATTGAGAGTACAAGCGAAAAGCACTCGTCTTTCAATGATTTTTTCTTCAACTACTCGCGGCTTGATATACATCTCAACTCCCTCCGACATTTTCAGTTACGATAGTAAAGTGTACAACTGCCAGCATCAACATTCCGGTTACACAGAACAAAACCATAAGACAATACCGTGGTCTGCAAATTACCGGAGGTTATAGGCAAATCCTGATAAATTGAAGGATGGGTAGTGAAGAAGGTGTTCTGCGCGTTGTATAGGTACTGTGCCTTCGCCCCACTGATGAAGAAATCGACGCTGCCGTCGCCATCGATATCTTCCGTTGTGCCGGAACTGCCGATGCCCCATTCGCCAGCCTCGATGCCAACTACTTCATCCATGATGCCGCTTCTGGTGATCTGGTTGGTTCCTTCGGTCCAAGCACCCGGGATGACCGTGCCGGCGGCCGCGCCAAAAAAGAATCGTATTTTACCGTTGTCGATCAAAGCAAAATCGATATAAACATCGTTGTTGAATTCGCCGTAGAACATGGTTCTCAATTGGATGAGACCCGACACGGTGAAATCATAGGCTGCAACGCGCAGGTCGGAGAGCGATGCGTTCCCGTAGAATATCTCCGCTTTGGTCACCTTGGAACTTGTCGGATTAACATTGTCGTAATGCCCACCGACGAATGAACCATACGGAACCGTTCCATTTTTCTCGTTCTTGATGTTGCCAGCCTTCCTCACATTGTACCCGAATCGATCTCCGACCGCATTGCCAAGATAGGTGACCCCCACCTGAGTAGTGTAATCTCCTATACAGGTCTTTCCGCCAGCTCCTTTATCGTCCCCCAACAGAACAAAAACACGGCCTGTGCGGTCATCTGCCGTGCCGTTGCTTGGGTCGTCATAAAAAGCCTGTCCCACGGCAACATCCTGACAACCATCACCGTTAAAATCGTCTATGCCATCAATGTCATAGATGTTGTCTACAAAGGTCACCTTGTCCCCACGGGCCAGCTCGACTGAATTAGAAATACCGTAATAAATATGGAGGTTCTTGCCGCCAAGATCGCTCACTATAACATCCTTGCGATCATCACCGTTCATGTCGGCCGCGGCAAGACGGAATCCGAAAGAGGTCCCGGCATCGACCGGTTTTGTCAGTTCAAGTTTCGTCGGCGCACCCACAGCATTGCTGATGAACACATAGGCTTTCTGCTGACCCGAATCGGAAACGGCAAAATCGGTCTTGCCATCACCGTTGATGTCGCCCATGTTCTTTATGTTCATGGTATGTGACCCGGCCGATGTCGCTATCAATTCATGCGAGGTCAACTGCAACGCTCCTTTGTCTACAACATTGGTAGACAGAACGGGGGCGGTGTTTGTCGCAAGTATCGTGCCGTCCTGCGCGTAGACGCCGTCGCTGGCACGGACCGCGAAGCAATAGGGATCGCCGTTGCGGTGGATGTCGGCGGTCACGGTGTCGGCCACATTGGAGCGTTTTTTGAGGTAGAACAGGTAGTTCTGCGCCTCGCCCGCCGCTTTCGGGGTGACGAAATCGTCGCCGTTGAGCGACGGATCGGCCACCGAATAGTCGGTCAGCGGGATGACCGCGACGCCGGTGTCGAAGACGCTCTCGCTGTCGTCGAGCGAACAGGCGCCGCCGTAAGCCTCGTATTTCACCTGATATTCGTACACGCGGTTCTGGAATGCGCCGCCGTAGGCCGAGTTGTTGCCGATGATGGCGCTCCACTCGACGAAGGCCTCGCCGCGGGCCGGATCGGTGGTCACGGTCGGAGTGATCCCTTCCGGTTTTTCCAGATTGACATGGACGAAGATCGTCTTGTTGATGGTGTTGCCGGAGGGCTGTTCGGTTATCGTCACCAGCATCTCGATGTCGGTCTGACCGCCCACGACGCTGTCCTCGAAGGTCAGATCGTCGAACTCGGCGACCATGTCGGCGCCGACCTTCTCGATGTTGACGGTGGTGTTCCCGCCGATCGCGTCGACCGGATCGACCGCCGTCAGGACGACCGTGCCGTGGTTCGGGTAACCGGCGATATCCTCGATACCGTCGATGGTAAAGATAAGACGGTTGGCCGAAGCGCCGTCGAGTTCGAGGGTGGTCGCGGTGTCGTGGTCGATATCGTCGTTCCAGCCGTAGCCGATCTCCCAAATTCCGGCGTGGACATAGGGTTCCGGGTTGACATCGGTCGCCGGGTCGAGCGTCGGATCGGTGATATCGGCGCGGACATAGTAGGTGTCGGTAGCGGTGGTGACGCCGTTGTTGACCGACAGTTCGATGGTGTTCTCGACGCCGCCGGCGTTCAACGAAACGAACGCGAAGTCTGCGCGACCATCCAAAACATTGGAGCAGATATCGGCGCCGCCGTTGACGCTGATGCAGGCGTTGTTGGTGCCGTTCGGCGAATCGGTCTCGACATAGAGATTGTAGGTCGGCCCACCGTCGTTGCTGTTGAGCCATGTCGGTACGGTCTGCGTTCCGTTGATCACCTTGTCGTTGGCCTTCAGGTGAAGCGTCGAACAGGCGACATCGGTCACCACCTCGACATCGATCTGCTGGTCGACCGGCAAGAGCGCGGTGTCGTAGACATTCAGATGGTCGTCGGTCACCTTGACCGTTAGACGCCAGAAGCCGTCGCCAAGCCGCAGGAGCGGAGCGGTCGCGGGGAATATCTGGTTCGCGCCGTCGAGGGTGGCGGTGAAGCCGTTCCACGACTTGCGGTTCCGCGCGGTGTCCTCGACGCCGCCGAGGGCCGTTATCGGGATCGCGAGGATATCGATGGTCGAGGCGGTCCCGGTCGGCGTCTGGAGTTTGGTGAGGTTGAGGTGCATCGTGAATTGGATGCCCGATTCGCCGGGATCCTCGTCATAGTCGGGATCGATGGAGATATCGAGCACCGTGCCGTCGGTCGGATAGGCGATAACGGCGTTGGGGGTCTTCGCGTCGACCTCGTAGGTCAGCGCGGCCACACGGACGTTGCCGCGGGCATCCGAAACGGTGATCTCGAACTCATGCTGATTGTAGGCGAGCGCCGGCAGGTTGATGGTGACGGTGGTGTCGACGATGGTCATTTCGCCCGCGGTGTAGGTGTAGGTCGACACCTCGGCGGCCGGATCGTCATAGTCGTAGATCGTATGTTTGACCACCGGGGTCGCGTAGTTCCAACCGTCCGTTATCTTGAACTTGAGTTGCTGGCCGGTCAATTCGTCGCCGACCACTGTGCCATCGCGCGCGGTGAGCCAGAGCGGATGGCCCGGGGTGGCGCCGGTCGGCCCTTGGAACAGGACGCTCGGCGGGGTGGTGTCGACGATGATGGTCTTGGCGCTCTCGTCGGAGGTGTTGCCGCCGCAGTCGATAAGCGTCGCGCCGAAGGAGTTGGTCCCCTCCGGTATCGTGATACTCGTGAAGGTGGCGGTCCGGTCGCCCGCAACGACGGCGGAGTAAAGATTGCCGGTCGTCTTGTTGCGGAGCGTCACGGTGCGTCCGATGTCGATGGCATCCTGAATCGTCAGCACGATGGTCGCCTGCATCCCGTTGGCCGGTGTCGCGTCGAGATCCTCGGCCGCGATGAGAATGTCGTTGCTGTCGTCGTTGGTGATGACGAAGGAGGAGATGACCGGCTTATTGCGGTCGAAGGTGTAGGTGCGCTGGGTCGCCGGAAGCGCCGTCAGGTTGTCGGTGTAGCGGTCGATGCTGTCGACGCCGTCGTTGACCTTCGCGTAGAGTTTGTAGGTGCCGCACTTGTCGGGCAGATCGAGCGGTATTGAGACATCCTCGGTCGCGTTGCATAGCGATCCGACGGTAGCCTTCTCGGCCACCTTGACGTTGGCGTCGGCGTCCCAGATCTCGACCGTTTCGCCCGCTTCGAGATTCTTGGTGCGGTAGACGAAACTCGGGACCGCCGAACCGGCCTTGTAACTGGTGCCGTTCGGCGGCAGATACCACTGGAAGGTCGGCGTGGTGGTGTTGAGCGAGAAGGAGGTGTTCGCCGAGCCGCTGTTGTCGGCGGCGTCGGTCGCGGTGACGGTGAGGGTGTAGGTGCCGTCGCCGCCGTCGAGCGTGTAGCCGTAGGAACTACCGCAGGCCCCCTCAACAAAGGTCGCGTCGGGCTTGTCGAAACGACAGGTGGTGGTGGTCGCGCCGGTCACGGTAAAGGTGATGGTGCCGGTCGTCCGGCGGGTACAGGCGTTGATCGGATCAATGACCACGGTGGGTGGCGTGTTGTCGACATCGAAGGTGGTCGACGGACCGGCGGCAAGCGCGGTGTTCCCCGCCGTGTCGCTGGCGGTCCCCGCCGCGATGCTGATGCCGAGCGTGCCGTTGCCGGTCACATTCGATATCGTTACGGTGCGGGTCGCCGTGCCGGAGCCGCTCACCGCGACGGTGCCGTTCGCGCCGCCGGTGGTGTTCAGCGTGATATTGCCCGCCGCCAAGGTGACGGTGTCGGCATTCGAGTAGGTGACGGTATAGAGAACCGAATCGCCGCTCTTCGCCACGGTCGCCGACGGCGCCCCAATGACTAGTGTCGGGGCGGTATTGTCGACCGTGAAGGTGGTCGACGGACCGGCCGCAAGGGCGGTGTTCCCCGCCGTATCGCTCGCCGTTCCGGCCGCTATCGAGATGCCGAGCGTGCCGTCGCCGGTCACATTCGATATCGTCACGGTGCGGGTCGTCGTACCGGTGCCGGTCACCGCGACGGTGCCCGATGCGCCGCCGGTGGTGTTGAGCGTGATATTGCCCACCGCCAGCGTCACACTGTCGGCGCCGGTGTAGGTGATCGTATAAGTCACCGAGGTCCCATTCTTCGCGACGGTCGCCGACGGCGCGCCGATGACAAGGGTCGGCGCATCGGTGTCTATCGTGATATCGAACGAACCGCTCGTCGACCAATTGCCGAGCGCATCGCGACCTTGGACATAGAGCGTGTAATCGCCGTCGATCAGCGCGCTGCCCGGAGTAAAGCTGGTGTTGGAGGTCACGGTCCACGAAGAGCCATCGTAGCTATAACGGAACTCGACCGTGTCGGTCGGGGTGTTCCAACTCCATGTGGGCTGGTTGTTGTTGGTCGGTGTCGCACCGGTCACGACCGGCGCGTCGGGGCCGGTGATATCTATCTCGATGGTGAAATAACCGCTGCCCGACCACGTGCCGAGGTCGTTACGGGCCTGCACGAAGAGGGTATGGAACCCTTCGGCGAGGGTGGTCGGCGTGAAGGAAAGTCCGGTGGTGGTGGTCCAGCCGGCGCCGTCGGTGAAACTGTAGCGGTATTCGACCGCATCGGTCACCGCGCCCCACGACCATTCGGGGGTCGGGTCATTGGTCGGCGTGGTGCCGGTCACGACCGGCGCATCGGGCGCCGAAAGGTCGATCACGACCTCCTTCGAGCCGCTCACCGACCAGTTGCCCGCCGCGTCCTGCGCCTGAACATAGAGGGTGTGGTTCCCTGCGGTAAGCGCCGACCCCGGGGTGAAGGTCGTGTCGGTCGTTTCGGTCCAGTTCAGTTCATCGTAACCGTAGCGATAGTTGACCGCGTCGCCGACCGGTAGCCATGTCCAGTTGGGCGTCGTATCGTTGGTCGGGGTGGTGGCGAGCACCGTCGGGGCATCGGGCGCCGTCAGGTCTATCGTGATGATGAACCAGCCGCTCACCGACCAGTTGCCCGCCGCGTCGCGGGCCTGCACATAGAGGGAGTGATCGCCCGCGGCGAGCGCCGAGGCCGGGGTGAAGGCGAGATCGTTGGTCGTCGTCCAGTTCGTTTCATCGGTGCTGTAGCGATATTCGACCGCGTCGGTCACCGCGCCCCACGACCATTCGGGGGTCGTGTCGTTGGTCGGCGTTACGCCGGTCACGACCGGGGCGGCAGTCGCCGTGGTGTCTATGGTGATGGTGAAACTGCCGGAGGTCGACCAGTTGCCCGCCGCGTCGCGGGCCTGCACGAAAAGGGTGTGGTCGCCTTCGCCAAGCGCCGGGGCCGGGGTGAAAGCGAGCTCGGCGGTCGTCGTCCAGTTCGTTTCATCGGTGCTGTAGCGGTACTCGACCGCGCCGGTCGGGGCGGTCCACGACCACGTCGGTGTCGTGTCGCTCGTCGGCGTCGCGCCGGTCACCGTCGGAGCGGCCGGGGCGGCGGTGTCTATCGTCCAGTTGAAGACGGTCGCGTCGCCTTCGTTGCCGAACGGATCGCGCGCCATGACCTCGAAAACATGAAGCCCTTCGGCGAGCGCGGTGTATGCTGCGGTGGCGGTCGTCGCATAGGTCGACCACGCACCGGAATCGATACGGAATCGGTATTCGCAATCGGCTTCACTGCACGAGAAGGCGAAATCGGCGTCGACCGACTGCGCATACCCGCCGTTGACCGTCGGGGTCTGATCGAGCGTCAACGCCGGCAGGGTCGCATCGACCTGCACGGTGATGGCGGCGGTGCGCAGGACCCCCAGATGCATGACCGACGCTTCGAGCGTGTCCTCGCCGTCGGGCAGGGTGACCATGTCGAACAGCGTGAGTCCGCCGGCCCCTATCGTTTCGACGATCGCGTCGTCGCCGTTGACCGTAAGCGAAACCTCGGTGGTGGCCGCTTCGATGTCGGTGGTCCGGACGATGATCGCGCACTGGACGCCGCCCGCCAGTTGATCGCCGTCGTCGGCCGCGTTCAACTGCATGTTCATCGCCGGGGTCCGGGCGCAGATGGTCTGGAAGGCTATCGCGGGCTCGTTGACATAAACCTTGAGCGGGATCTCGACCACCGCCTCGTTGCCGACGGCGTCGCGGGCGGTTGCCGCGAGTGTCAGCGACTCGTTGGTCGCGGTGAAGGATATCTCGTCGATGGAGTAGGCGCCGGTCCCGGTGGTCGTTTCGCCCAGCAGCGTCGTCCCGTCGCGCACCTCGACCGCGACCGTTTCGGCCTGCATATCGGAGGCGGTGCCGGTGACCGCTATCTGGATCCCTTCGAGGTTCGCGTTGATATCGTCGACCGGAGTGAGGGTGGCGTTCTCGGCCGGGGCGGTCACGGTGATCTTGGGCGCGGTGATGTCGATGAACAGGCCGGTGACGGTCATCTGGCCGGTCGCCGAACTGTCGTCGTCCTTCATCACCACCGTAACGGCATGGGTATCCGCCTCGGTACCGCTTTCGGGCA
This sequence comes from uncultured bacterium, assembly GCA_937871295.1. Classification (GTDB taxonomy): domain Bacteria; phylum UBP6; class UBA1177; order UBA1177; family JAKLFG01; genus CALMRE01. The sequence continues at coordinate 26,151 of CALMRE010000157.1, forward strand.
GGGTGATGATCTGTTCCACCGTCGCGCCGCCGAGAGAAAGGGTCTCGTCGGGTTCGTCGGTCCCCGGCACGCCGTCGACGTAGATCTCTATGGTCGAACCGGTCGAACAGAGAGTGACATCGCTGATGATCAGAGCTTTCTGAAGGCCGTTGAGCGGGGCGCTCGTGTCGTCGGCCATGCCGAAGCGGTCGTCATTCTTGATATTGAGCGCGAATCCGCAGGACTGCGCCGAAACGACGCTGAAGGCGAGCGTGTCCTCGAACGCGCCGCTCTTCACCCGCAGCACGATGTTCTCCCAGATCGGGACCGTGACCGACGGGAAGGCGGCGACGCCGTCCTGTATCTCGGCGACGCCTATCGCCGTTTCGCTGAATTCGTCAATGAACAGTTCGACCTCCTGCCCCTCGGGATAGCCGGTGGTCACCGCTTCCATCTTCACCTGGAACAGCGCGGTCCCGGCATCGAGATCGTCGTTATCGTCGAGCGTCGCCCCTTCGAGCATCGTCGGAACGGTGCCCCCCTTGTAGTAACGCATGACCAGCGTTTCGGCCTGCTGGTAGGTGGCGGTCAGGTTCGCGATCACTTTTTCCGCGGGACTCTGGGTCAGGTAGGCGGTCACGACATGGGACCCCTCCTCGAACGGGATGCGCAGGAAACGGGCGAAGCCGTTGACCAGTATCCCGGCATAACTTTTCGTTACGGCCGCGGCGGCGCCGTTGGCCGCGTCGTCGTCGGGCGCGGCGGCGGCGGAACTCTTCACCTCGAGCGTCACCGGCGTGCCATCCTTGAGGGGGGTGGCGGTGCCGGGCGTCTGTGCCGCGACGGTGATGTCTATCTGGATGATCCCGTCGCTTTCGTCGACATCGTCGGCAATGGTCAGCGTCTGACCGTCGGCGATATCCTGAAAGAGGAGGACCACCTCTATCTCGTGGCATTTCTTGTCGTCACCGCAGGCATAGCCTGTTTTACAGTCGGTGTCGGCACTGCACTGCTCCTTGGTGGAACAACCGCCCACAGCGAGGAACAGGAACATAACCCAAATAAGAGCAACAACGAGACGCTTCATGCTATACTCCCACTCATGTTTCACTATCGAAACCGGTTGCGGATGATAACCTCACCCTCCGGAATTGTCAACAATTTGTTCGACCAGTTGACGGTCGATAAGGTCGCGCAATATTTCGTGAGTGTCGCTCTCCAAGGTGCCGCGATCGACACCTTCGGCCGAGAACTTTTCATACAAAGCGTCGACGATGGCGGCGACAGTCCGCTTCCCGTCGAACAGTTCCCAGATGATCCCCGCCGTCGCGTTGATGGAAATGATCTTCTCGACGAGCGGCGAGACGATGGTCACCGTTCCGTCCTTCATCTTGCGCCACGCGATCTCGTCGCGGACCCGGTAGACATGATCGTTCATACGGTACTCTCCCTCAAGAACAGGGGCCCATTGTATGCGCCGCGTCCCGTTTTTCAAATAAAAAATTCCGTGATACCGGTGTCGGCTTCTGATACCGAACTCTTATTCCTGAAGCATATACTGGAAGACGAAGATATAATAGTCGCCGGTGCTGTGGTTGGGAAAAAAATCGGGGCTATCGCTCCATCCGAGAAGATAAAGCGCATTGTTACGATACTTCATCATAGAAGGGTGCTCTTGACCGGAGCCGCCATACCTTTTAAGCCATTCGATATCGCCCTCTTCGGTCAGTTCGGCTAGAATAAAGTCGTAATTGATCTTTGCCAAACCCCGTAAAGCGGTCGGCGCAACATCGCCGGAAGTTTGGCCCGACATGAACAGACGCCCCGAATCAGTTCTGAGCAGATGGCCGCACCGTGTTTTTATGTCATATTTGTCTGAAAGAATGTGATGGGCCAATAGATCGCCCGAGGAATCCACCAAAAACGAATGGCACGCCGGAGCGGTACTGGTGCTCAAAAAGAGTAACGAATCATCCGGCAGAAGGGTGGCGGACATGCATGTCACATAACTGCCCTCTTGCTCATATATTTTCGACAAAACAACTTCGCCAACCTGATCCACCACTACGATAAAGGGATCAAGCGGTGGCAATTCCACATCAGGTAAACTCCCGCCATTATATTCATCGGCATTCGCGGCTCCCACCAGCACTATTTGTTCCTTTGAATTCAATTCCATAGCAAAAAAACCGCCGTAGAAGGGAAGCTGTTTTTCCCAAAGCACCGTGCCGGTCCAATCGAGTTTGGCGACTAATGGCCGGTCGCTGTAACGCCCGGCGACAATGATCTCATCATCGTGTAATAGAATGAGGCCGACATATGACATCGTATCCCATTCACCGTCCCATGCCACCTCCCACTGTTCGTTCCATTCGGAATCAAACAGTAGTAAGGCCGCACGCTCTTCGCCGATCGAATTTATCTGTCCGCCGGTCAGAAAACGGGAAAAGTTCTCATCGCCTACTATCCGGCCGAACTGATCCTTGCGTCCAGTGGTACCATATTGATGATGATCCAACTGCTGGCCACTCGCGATATCTATGGTGAGCACGAGGCCATCCCAACTATTCAGGTCCTGATCTTCGCCGGTCAACCCTGACACCAATAGTGTGGTATCAGAAAGAAAAAGAAAGTCTCCGGCCTTGTCATCCTCGGGCGTACCCCACGCAACAAGGAAGGAATCGGCATCGTTCTGGAGCGCTTCCTGCTCGAAGAACAAGTCATCCTCATCTGAAGTATCTTCTGATTCTTCCGACGTTTCAATGACATCGTTATCTGGGATAATTTCGTCGGAAAGCGTATCGTTATCGGGAGCTTTCTGGTCATTGTCGTGCGAAATGGGGGCGGATGTCGAACAGGAAATAAGAAGCAATGAAAAAAGAAGAATCCACATTGTCCGCCCCCTGTTCATGTGTTCTTTTCTACCAATCGAAAGTGCAGATGTTGGGTGTATAGCAATATTGAGGATCATAATACACCTTGACATAGACCCAATTGCCGCCGATCAATATGTAAGTCCAGAAGAAATCTCGGACCTTATACCTGATCTTGAAGACATCCCATGTATCGCAAATCCCTTCGTCCAAATCATCATCCAACCATAGCGTCGTGAAAGACGGCGATCCGCTATTCACGATATCAGAAAACCCCCACGACTGCCAAACACACATGTCGCCATAGACGCAACCATCATACTGAAAATCATACCCAGCACCATAAGGATCGTGGTAAGAGTGAACAGCCTCGTTAGGCACTCCTAGCTCATAAACCCATTCCAAATCACAGTCGAGATAGCCGTCCGCATCCAGATTCAAATAGCCAGCAATGTTCGTGTAGGGGACATCCTCTTCTGTCGGCTCCCTGTCGATGTCGAAATGGACTTCGTACTCGACCCCTTGAGCATCAAGGTACGAAAGCAGATCCTCCAGCGCGTTGTACTCATCGTTCTCGTCGGCATGAACGAACGAGAAGAAGAACAGGACCAAGAAGGCGAGAAGGCAATGACGCAGTTTCATGGAATCCCTCCTAAAACAAGTTAATCATGACGACCGACATCCCCGATGTCAAGTCTGCGATCCTTTCTTTACATAATGTGAGGGGGGAAGGGGCGCGCCGGAAAACCTTTCGGAGGTATCGATCGAACTTTCCGGCCCACCCCATAAGAACGGCTCCATTCGGGGGGAAAACAACACCATTGCGGAGTAGAAGGCGTCGCGGCCAATGAGGGGGAACCGGACGCCCTCTTCCACCCCGCATCACTTAGTAAGAGGCCGTTTTTTCGGAAAAAGATTCACTTTCGGCGAAAGTATTTTATAACCAGCCGGAACAAGTACAATATTTCCTCATTTGACACCCCCCGCCGTTTCTGCTAGCATCGCGCGACATCAACGGCTCACGGAGCGTCCTATGATCCCCGAACGCGACATCAGCTGGATCTATTATTTCCTCTATCCGGTGCTGGCCGCCGCCGCCGGCTACCTGATCTTCATCATTTACCAGTACGGCCGGGGGCTTAAGGATTCTCCGCGCGAGATATGGTTCGTCTCCATCTCGCAGGTGACCGAGTTCGTCGCGTGGTCGTTGATGCTTTCGACGCTCACCCTCTTCCTCTCGAGCGATGTCGGCCTCTCCGACATCTCGGCGAGCAACATCGTCGGCGGGTGGAATGTCTCCTACACGGTGCTCATGTTCGGGGTCGGCGCACTGGTCGACGCGGTGGGGGTCAAACGGGTGCTCGTCATCGGGACGGTGCTCGCCATCGCCTCGCGGCTCGTCTTCGCCGTCTCGACCAATATTTATACCCTCATTCTTTTCGGTTTCGCGGTGCAGGCGGTGTCGGTCGCCTTCCTGTCGCCGGTCATCACCGTCGCCATCAAGCGCTACACCAAGTCCGACACCTCGGCGATGGGCTTCGCGATGTTCTACACCCTGATGAATGTCGGGTTCGCCGTCGGCGGCTGGATGTTCGATTACATCCGCAATACGCTGGGCGAATACGGCACCACGGTGGTCCCGCTGCTGGGCACCATGTCGACCTACCGCTTCATCATGCTCGTCGCCTTCTTCATGTCGATACCGGCGATGATATTCATTGCGCTTCTGCGCGACGGCATCAACCTGCACGACAACGGCCGCATCGAGATAACGCCGCCCAAAAAGAGCGAAGGGGCCTTCTTCCCGGCGCTCGGGAAAACGGTGCGTGACGCCTTTACCGACGCCTACCGCATCTTTATCGATGTCATGAAACAGCCCGCTTTCTGGAAGTTCATGCTGCTCCTCACGATACTGCTCGGGGTCAACTATGTCTTCTTCCACTTCCACTACACCTTCCCCAAATACGGCATCCGCGTGCTGGGCGAGGGGGCGAAGGTGGGCAGTGTCTACGGGATGCTCAACCCGGTCATCGTCATCTTCTTCGTACCGCTCATCGCGTGGGCGACCCGGACCTGGAGTCCCTACCTGATGATCACCTTCGGCTCGTTCGTATCGGCCTTCGCCGTGTTCCTCGTGACCCTGCCCGAACGGTTCTTCATACCGCTGGTGGACACGGTGTTCGGCCGTCTCATCTGGCAGGTGTGGTTGGGGCTTGATCCCGCCATCGGCGAGGGGAAACTGGCCATCTACATCGCTCTCACGATCTTCGTCGGCCTGTTCACCGTCGGCGAGGCGATCTGGTCGCCGCGCCTGATGGAATACACCGCCCGCATCGCCCCCGAAGGACAGGAGGCGAGTTACATGACGCTCTCCATGCTGCCGAAGTTCATCAGCCAGCCGCTGGTCGCCCTCATGTCGGGACAACTGCTCGCGAATTATGTCCCGGTGCAGGATAAGATCGGCCCCGACGGCAAGGCGATCCTCAACGAGGCGGGACAGGTGGTGCAGGTGGTGGGCGATGTGTCGGATCACCGGATGGTGTGGGTCTGGATAGCGGCGCTCGCCGTCACCTCTCCCATCGGCATGCTCATCCTCCGGAAATGGGTGAACCCGAAAGAACCGGTGAAGGGGTAGTCTTTTCGCTCAGCGGCGGTGCCGCTCCAATAATCGCGCGAGGTCTCCCAGCGAGAACGGTTTGGCGATGCTGTCGGTGAACCCGTATTTGCGCGGGTCGGCCATGACCGGATCGTCGGCATAGCCCGATATGACGAAGATCGGGACCGTTTCGTCACGCCTGCGCAGTTCGACCACCGCCTCCTTTCCCCCCATGCCGCCCGGCACCGTGAGATCGAGCAGTACCGCCGCGAACGGCCGCCCCTCCCGACGCGCCTCGTCGAAGGTCCAGAGCGCCGCGCCGCCGTCCTTGACGCAGACCGCCGTGTAGCCCAGCCGTTCGAGCATCGGGGAGAGGATGCCGAGTATCACCTCCTCGTCGTCCATCGCCAGTATCCGTCCGGCGCCGTGATGGAACGCCCCCGCCGCCGCGGACTGTCCCGCCGCGGGCCGGTCGGAGGCGGGCAGGTAGAGGATAAAGGTCGAGCCTTTTCCCGGTTCCGACGCGACCTCAAGGGCGCCGCCGTGACGCGCCACGATGGAGTAGGATATGGCCAGCCCCAGCCCGCTCCCCTTCTGCTTGGTGGTGAAGAAGGGATCGAAGATGCGCGGCTGTATCTCGGCCGGAATCCCCACCCCGTGATCGCGG